>NZ_JAJCNG010000003.1:0-179356 GCF_020561005.1 Mediterraneibacter sp. 210702-DFI.3.120
AACCCCACAAGTTTACTTGTGATCGAGGATTTCTTTTTATATGCATCGTGCGACGCACGTATAGCGAGATGAAGCGAAGCGAAATCGAGCTAAGCGTGCTTGTGCGGATGTCTTGATGCACCTACAATGCACAAGCTGTACCTAGACCAAAACCCCACAAGTTTACTTGTGATCGAGGATTTCTTTTTATATGCATCGTGCGACGTACGTATATAATGCCTAAGAAAAGACTTGACTTTCAGATATTACAAGTGTAAGATTTAAGAAAATAAAAGCGTTGAAAGAAAGTGGTATCTATGAAAAGAAAACGGAAAAAGCAAAACACTCAAAAATCTTACATTTGTAAGATTTTTGGGCTGATAGTAGCTATAACAGTAATTGCTGTTTCGGGAGGTGTTTTATTAAAAAGGACGATAACGGAATCACCAGAAGACACACTTGTGGAATATATGAACCATATTGAAAAAAAGGAATATGAAGTAATGTATACTATGATAGATTCAGATGAAAAAGTTTATCTGACAAAAGAAGAATACATACAACGAAATTCTAAGATATACGAAGGAATAGAGGTCAGTGACATTAAAATCAGTCATATAGCTGTGAAAGAGAAAAAAGCAGATACAGTTACGCTTTCGTATGAAACATCATGTAATACAATTGCCGGAACAATACAATTTGACAATATGGCGGAACTGAAGAAGACGAAACAGGGATATAAATTAGTATGGCAGGATAGCCTGATTTTTCCAGATTTAGAGAGTGATGATAAAATAAGTGTTACTACATCAAAAGCGGAGAGAGGAGAAATATTAGACCGAGATGGTAAAATGCTTGCAGGAAAAGGAGTAGCAACATCAGTTGGCATTATACCGGGAAAGCTGGAAGACAGGAATGTATCTATTGAAAAAATAGCGGAGTTATTAGAGATAGATGTAGAAACAATAAATAACAAACTCACAGCAAAGTGGGTAAAAGAAGATTCTTTTGTACCAATTGAAACAATTCCAAAAGTAAAAGAAACAGATTTAATGAAAATACAGCCAGAAGAAAAGACACTTGAGGAGCAGGATTGTCAGAACAAACTTTTGGAAATTCCAGGGGTTATGCTATCAGATGTGGAAGTTAGAACCTATGAGTTAGGGGAGGCAGCAGCTCATTTAATTGGTTATGTACAGTCTGTAACAGCAGAAGATTTGGAAAATCATCCAGGGGAAGGATATTCAGCAGAAAGTGTAATCGGAAGATCTGGGGTGGAAAAGTTATACGAAAAGCAATTAAAAGGAAAAGATGGTTGTGATATAAAGATTTTGGATAGTAATGGGGAAGTAAAAGAGGTTCTTGCAAGTATTTTTAAAGAAGATGGTATGGATATAAGATTAACGATAGATTCCGATTTGCAAAAATCATTATACGAGCAGTTTAAAGAAGATCCGGGGTGTTCTGTCGCAATGAATCCTTATACGGGAGAAGTATTGGCTTTGGTAAGTACCCCTTCTTATGATAATAATGAATTTATACGGGGCTTATCATCAGAGAAATGGACATCATTAAACGAAGATGAAAAGAAACCATTATATAATCGTTTCCGTCAAGTATGGTGTCCTGGCTCAGCATTTAAACCAGTTGTGGCAGGAATTGGGTTGAAAACGGGAAGCATAGATCCAAAAGAAGATTTTGGAAATGAAGGTTTGGCATGGCAGAAAGATTCGTCTTGGGGATCTTATCAAGTGACAACACTTCATGAATATGAACCGGTTATTATGAAAAATGCAATTATCTATTCTGATAATATTTATTTTGCAAAGGCAGCTCTTAAAATTGGTAGTGAGAATTTCATGAATACTTTAAATGAAATAGGATTTAATCAGGATATGCCGTTTGAGATTGCGATGCAGGAATCAACATATTCCAATACAGATAAAATAGAAACAGAAATACAATTGGCAGATAGTGGTTATGGGCAAGGGCAGATTCTTGTAAATCCATTACATCTGGCAAGTATTTATACTTCATTTTTAAATGAAGGGAATATGATAAAACCGTATTTGAAATACAAAGAAGAAGCATCCGGTGAAACATGGATAGAAAATGCGTTTAGCAAAGAAAATGTAGAAGAAATTATGCAAGGGGTGGAAGGTGTTGTAAATGATCCGGAAGGAACCGGATATGCTGCACATCGTGACGATATTTTGCTGGCTGGAAAAACAGGGACAGCCGAGTTGAAGGCAACGAAAGAAGATACTTCTGGCAAAGAAATCGGGTGGTTTTCGGTGTTTACGGCAGATAAAAGCGTGGACAAACCAATTCTTCTTATCAGTATGGTTGAGAATGTGAAAGGAATCGGTGGAAGTGGTTATGTTGTTAAAAAAGATGCAACAGTATTGGATGAGTATTTTGAAGGATAAAAAAATTTTTATGGGGAATTATTACATATGTAAGATATTTGCGATGATATTGATAGTTCTTATTGTTTTTACAGGGTGCGGACAAAATCGAATTACGGAAAAAGAAGAAAAGAAAGAAACCGTAGAATCTGAAATGAATGCAGAAGTAAAAAAAACAGCACAAACTTTTCGGTTTGTTTATATGAAGGAGAAGTCGGAGTTAAATACATTAAAGGTGAAAAGAAAAATTATCAATTGTCTGGAAGAAAAAGGATATGCGGCAGTAGATTGTGATAATCAGATTGATATGGTCAATCGTGAAAAAGTGGAAGATTTTTGCAAAACAGCGGAGAAAGAAGAACAGGCAGCAGTAGATATTGTACAACCGAACAGAGATTCGCTACAATATTAATTTATGTATAATTATGTTGTAGGTACAAAAATAGTGTGACAGCGAGGTAGAGAAAATGGAAGAGCAGATAAAAAAGATTTATGAAAAGCAGAAAAATGGACGCATCAGGATGATACGGAATGTGCTGTTGATTTATGCAGCATTGATTTGTGTGGTGAGTATTTTCAAAGGAAATCCGTTCCCGCATCAGGAGACAGTACTCTTTTTCGATGTGAAGCAGCCGGGCTGGGTCACGACAGATCCCTGGCTTCTGTGGATTTGCGTGGTGGTTGATCTGATTGCAGGTATATTCATTTTAATCAGGGACATTCTCAGAGATTTTTCAAAAATTGACCGGATTCTGTCACAGCAATGTGATGCAGAAAAATATTCAGAAATGCTGGAAGAGTTGGTAAAGTACGGAAAGAGCTTGGATTATCATGGATTTCAAAAAAGTGTCATGCTGATAGCTGAGTCTAAATATGTAGTTGCACTGATCATAAATGGGCAGTTGCAGAAGGCAGAAGAGTATATAAAGAATGAATGGGAAGGAAAAAGAGAGGGACGTTCCTGGCAGCAGGTCATGACGAATCTCGAACTGTCGAAGAAATATCAGGAGAAAGATGCGGCAGGTTATTCGGCTACATTAGAAAAAGCAGGGAAAGTATTTCAAAAGAATCCACTGTTTATGGCAAAAAATTTGATGCTGAAAGGTGAAGATGAGGCAGCAGTAAGATTACTGGAAAATGATACGGAAAAGCTGCCTTATTATGAGGTTACACGCAGATTCCTGCTGGGAGTATGTTACTACCGAATCGGAAAAGAAGAGCAGGGAAAAGAATGTATGGAATATGTAATTGGGCATGGAAATACGTTGAAGTGCAAAGAAGAAGCGGAAAAATATGTAACAGTGTAAGTAAGGATGTTCTTTAAAATGACAGGGTAACAAAAATGGAGAAGATATAGAGGATGGTAATAAAATAGGATATATCGCACATAAAGATGGTGAATCTGGAGTATACAATTCCTGAAAATAGACTTGGTTTTTAAATATTACAAGTGTAAGATTTAAGGAACAAAAAAATTAGAAGAAAGGAATCGGTGGAAGTGGTTATGTTGTTAAAAAAGATGCAACAGTATTGGATGAGTATTTTGAAGGATAAAAAAATTTTTATGGGGAATTATTACATATGTAAGATATTTGCGATGATATTGATAGTTCTTATTGTTTTTACAGGGTGCGGACAAAATCGAATTACGGAAAAAGAAGAAAAGAAAGAAACCGTAGAATCTGAAATGAATGCAGAAGTAAAAAAAACAGCACAAACTTTTCGGTTTGTTTATATGAAGGAGAAGTCGGAGTTAAATACATTAAAGGTGAAAAGAAAAATTATCAATTGTCTGGAAGAAAAAGGATATGCGGCAGTAGATTGTGATAATCAGATTGATATGGTCAATCGTGAAAAAGTAGAAGATTTTTGCAAAGCAGCAGAGAAAGAAGAACAGGCAGCAGTAGATATTGTTGTTGTATTTGATGAAGGGGAAATTATACAATATCATTTAGAGTCAATGAATGGAAAGATAAATGTTCGATTATGTCAGGTTAAATGGAAGGATAATAGCCCACAGGCTAATTATTATGATGAATATGAAGCATATGAGTGGAAATATACAGAAAAAGGATACTTGTTTCTGGAGGAATATCACCCACCGGGATTTGATGGAGCACCGGGTGAAACTGGATTCAGAGTGCAGCCATTAGATAAAACATGCCGAGAATTGAATCGAAAATATGTTATGCCGTTGGGGTATGCACTTAATAATCTGTTGATTACAAATTGGGATAACCAGAATTATACGGAACTTGATTTTTATGATCTTTATGAAAAAATGTATTATATGAAATATGGAAAGCAAGTTCCATATGAAGCAAATTATGGTGGAGCAGAATATGAAGTTCCAAAAGATGAGTTTGAAGAGGTTATAAAGACCTATTTACCATTTAGTAATAGCGAGATTGAAAAAGGAACTTTTTATAACTCTGATAATAGAACTTTTAGATACAGACCGCGAGGGTTATATGATTGTGAATTCCCATATGAGCCATATCCGGAAGTTATCTCATATGAAAAATTACAAGATGGAACATTAAAACTTACGATAGAAGCAGTATGGGAAATCAGAATGTTAGATCAGGCAATCACCAGTGAATTGATGATAAAACCTATGGAAGACGGAAGTTTCCAGTATTTATCAAATAAGGTAATCAAGTCAGATCAAAATGCAAATGCAGGGTGGTATATGCCAAGGTTAACAGAAGAAGAGTGGGAAGAGAATTACAGTAATAATTAGGGGGCAATATGAAAAGAAAAAGTATTTTGTTAGTACTTTGTATAGGAATGATTCTGACTTCCTGTGAAAGTAAGATATCGTTAAACAGCACAGATGTAAAAAATGAGAAGAATCAGAAAAACACTACCATGGAAAATCCGGATAAGGGATATAATCTACCAATCGATGAAGACAAGAAAAAGGAAGCTGTGAACGATTGTGAAGAAATTATGGGCATTATCCGAGATATTTATTCTGAATATAATGGAATACAAGAAGCAGATCAGAACACTGCTGAGCAAATGATGAATCGGATGAAAGAAATTATCAAACAAAATGGGAATCCGGTCATTGGTTCCGATCATTATTCTGTTATGGATAATTATCAGAAGATGGAACAATTTTTAAAATCTGCAGAACAAGAAGAAAAAGGAAGTGTAATTTTATATGAAGCAGATACAGATGGTGGAATTACCAGAAAAGAATATAGTTATGATGGAAAAGAAATGAGTGTGATGTCCGCAAAAATGATCTGGAGTGAGGATACAGAGCCTGTACTTACATACATATCGCTATCAAAAATAAAAGAATGGGCATATACTGAAAATGGGAATTTCTGTTATGAATTATGCGTACCTGAACCACCGGAAGTGACAGAGATTGTAGATGGAAGTTGTATTATCCGGGTAAAGCCTTTGAGTGAGGAGTGTCGGGAATATTCAAAAAAATATGTGAGTACGTTCGGCTATCAGGGAAACAATCTGTTATGTTCAAACTGGAATGCGGAGGATATGCAGGGGTTGGATTATAATGGACTTTATGAATATTTTTATCAAATGAAATATGGAGAAAAATTTACGGCAGAAAAAGAGGTTGTGGGAATTCCAGCAGAAGAGTTCGAAAATGTAATTATGACATATCTTCCTGTTACAAAAGAAGAATTGAAAGAATGGGCGGTCTACGATGAACAAAGTAATATGTTTATCTGGGAACGATTGGGATGTGGTAATTATTCACCAACACATTTTGGCTTGTCTTTACCGGAAGTAACAGAAGTCAGGCATAATGAAGATGGAACCATTGTTTTGACAATTCATGCAGTATGTGATTCTGTTGTATGTAATGATGCTGTTATTACACACGAACTTACGATGAAAATTCAGGATGATGGAACGATTCAGTATGTTGGAAACAGGATTTTAGATAATGGTATTGATAATATACCGAGGTATCAGTACCGGTTAGGTAATTTGCAGAATTGATCAGTAGAGAAGAATGAAATAAAGAGAACTGATAACAGGAAATTATGCTATCAGTTCTCTTTATTTATTTCCAAATACCAAGATTAGAAAGTACAGATTCTGTTATTTCGGTAGCCTGACTTCCAGTTGCACCAGAAGAGGATTGAATATTTGTTGCGAAGTAGTAAGTATTATTCGCTGTTTCAATGTATCCGATAAACCAGCCATTGACATCTTTACCATTGACACGCCCGGTTCCTGTTTTCCCGTAAAGAGAACCGGAAGAAGTAGTGGAAAGCAGCAGGGCTTTTTTTACTGCCTGGATATTTTTACTGTCAAAATGAAAATTATTTTGATAGAAATCCTGTAACAATTCCACCTGTTCTATGGGTGATATCTTCAGAGAGAAATCTGTCCAATAGAGATTTAGATTTGTTCCAGTATTTTGATTCCCATAGTTTATTGTCTGTAAAAATGTTCTTACGGCTTCAAAACCTGCCTGTGAATCAATTGCCTGAAAATACCAGTTTACAGAATTATGTATAGCCGAGGTTAAATCTTGATCGGCTTCCCATGAATTAAAAGGATATGGTTCTCCATTCCATGTGAAAGTGGAATGTTCTGGTGTAATAATTCCAGATTCCAAGCCAAGTAATGCATCATATATTTTATAAGTCGAATTCGGTGATACACGTGTGGAAGCATGATCCATATTATAAATATTCCATTTATCAGCAGACTGATTATATAAAACAAAACTTCCGGTGTAGTCCCCAAAATTGGAAGAAAGATTTAGCTGAGTAATATTCTTTTCGGTTGTGTCAAAATGATAGCCAGTTTGATCAGAAGCATAAACAGAAAGTATGGGAATGCATCCAATGATGATAGTAGAGACGAATATGCATATAAGATATCCACGAATTTTTTGTTTAAAAGTAGGTTGGTGGAATGATGCAATATTTAAAATGCGTCCTTTTAACTGTTTTATATTTCCACTGATTCCCATAGTAAGAGGGAATGGAGACAGAGCTATTGTTTCGGCAAAGTTAATCAGTGTATTTCCATATGACTTGTATTCTGTTTCTTTCAATAATTGTAATACAGCACTGTCGCAGGCAAGTTCGCGTTCCTGCCGTATTCTTTTTAGAAAATACCAGATTAGGGGATTGAACCAGTAGAAAACATGTACTGTATTTATCAAATATCCAATTAGAATATCTTTATGCTTGTAGTGCTGCAGTTCATGAAGAAGCATATATCGAATATCAGTTGAGCTTATAGTTCCAGCGTTAAAATCTGAAATCAAGTGAATTGGAAGATAAATGCGAGGATGCAGGAAACCAGCCAAAACAGGAGATTTCAAAAATGCTGTACTATAAATCGGAATGGTATGCTTGCTGTTCACTTCGTTTAAACATTCTATATAAAGAGCGTTTAGTTCTTCATTTTGAAGAGGTAAAGCAGAACTATGTAAGGCGTTTACTTGTCTTACTGAGCGGTAGAGAAGAAAAAACATTATGAATATACCGATACTCCAGAAAAATACAAGTAATGTGTGAATAAAAGTTGGTATTTGGGTGCTGACAGAGACAGCAAAATCATTTATTTTATCCAAATTATAACCATTACCAGAAAGAAAAGTGGTTTGAATGTCACCATTGGTACTTGAACTGGCTGTCAGCAAATGGCTCCACGATATAGAAGATGGGGCAGAGCTTATTGGTAAAAAGGGAACAATTAGAACGGCAAGAAATATAATCGAAAGATTATATTGCATACGTGCGGATAATTGCCTTTGCAATAAATTTTTTAATCCCAGTAAACTACCTAAAAAAATACAAATGATGGCATTACACAGTAAAAATCGAAAACTAAAATATATCAAAATATGCTCCTCCTCCCATGGTTAATGATTGGAAAGAAGATTCCGTAAGCTGGCAATGTCTTCTTCAGACAATTTATCATCCTCAATGTAAGAGGCAAGCATAGAAGTGATATTACCATTATAATATCGTTTTAAAAAAGAATTACTTTCCTGCCGAATATATTCGTCTTCTTTGACCAATGGAGTATAGACAAAAACCCGGCTTTGTTTTTCGTAGGTTAGTGCTTTTTTAGAAACGAGACGTTTAATCAATGTCTGAATTGTTTTAGGACTCCAACGGGAAATTTGTGTTAATTTTTCAGTAATTTCATTGGTGCTGATTGATGCATATTTCCAAACGATTTTCATAACTTCAAATTCGGCTTCTGAAATTTGAGGCAGATTGCTCATGTGATATTCCTCCAAATCTTACAAATGTAATAAAAATATTATATATCTTAAAAGGTTATTCTGTCAACGAAATAAAAAATTTGACTTTAAATCCAGATACATTTTAAAGGTATGTAGAATCGAGCTAAGATGTAAAAGTACAGAACAAACATTCGATTTAGTTCTGTACTTTTTTTCTCCTGAATGATATACTATACAAGTAACAATACTAAGAAAACAACTACTATTTCTAAAATATCACCGCTAAATTAGAGCGATCAGGAGAAATTACATGGATCATTTTGAATTAGTATCACAATACAACCCAACTGGCGACCAGCCGCAGGCAATTAAAGAGCTGGTCGAAGGCTTCAAAGAAGGAAACCAGTGTCAGACGTTGCTTGGCGTTACTGGATCTGGTAAGACATTTACCATGGCGAATGTTATTCAACAGATGAACAAGCCGACATTGATTATTGCACATAATAAGACGCTGGCTGCGCAGCTGTATGGGGAATTCAAAGAGTTCTTTCCAAATAACGCAGTGGAATATTTTGTCTCCTAGCATGAGAAAGTCACAAAACAGGTGGTATTTTGTGGTATGTGGGTGGTTGAACATCCAGATGTTGTGGAAGTGGTAGTGGTGAGAGTATAGGTGAAAAGCGGGTGGATGAAGAGGTTTTGTGACTTTTCATTGCCTGCTTTTTCGGTTATGGAATGCAAAAAATTGATGTATAGGGGTTGAAAAGTTGGTAAGATAGATCGGGAGGTGTGAGAAGTAAATGGGAATAAAAATAAATGGGGTATCAATTCCGGTAGGTGGGATATCTTGGGAATATACTGAGTCTAAGAAAAAGGGTATACAAGAGATGTTTTATTATTTGGAATCAAAGAGAATTTTAACCAATCCAATGGAAATGGAGATCAAAGAGTGGAGTGAAAAATCAGCTATAGAAATAAAAAATAAACTGGTAGAAATACTTTCTAAATATGAGTATGATCGGATTACTGTAAAAATTATCAAAGCAATGATTGATACATGTAACGAATTTTTAGATGATATGCAGAAAATTGATGCAAGTGGAATTATATATAAAAATTCACAAAAGGATTGGTGTGATATGCGTTATTCTGCTGCAATGAAGAAATTTCGTAAAAATTTTAGGTATAATATAAAATTGCTTACAGAAGAATATGATATAGAATTTTTGAAAGAAATTCCAGAAGAATATTAAATAAACGAAGATGTAGAAAATGAAATAATTGGTAAATACAATTTGTGAAAGATGAAGGTAAAGCGATGCAAGATATGATGTGGCCTAGACAAGATGCGAATATTATGGATTATGGCAAAGAAAGTTTATACAAATTCAATTTAAAATGTTCGGGGAATGTAAGCGAGAACTTTTCAAAGTTTGGAGACGTTTTTTTTAAAGCAGCACATGTGATTACGGAATATATATTGGAAAGACAGAGAATTGGTGAATTAGATTGTTATTTTTTCCCAGTGGCATATTTATATAGACACAGTTTAGAATTGAAATTGAAAGCTATTGCTTTTAAATATATTGAAGATTCGGGAGAAATATTTATTAAAGAAACTTTTCATAATCTTATTAAAATTTTAGAGTATATTGAACCTTTCATAAGAGATGAAATAAACACTGATGAAGATGCATATTTATGGATGAAAGCTCTTTTTGAAGATATGAATCCTATTGATAAAGATTCAGATGCTTTTCGTTATCCTTTTAAAATTGAAATAAGGAAAGATGAAGTATGGGGAGACAAGCAGTACACAATAAAGAAGTTTTTTGAGGGACAAAAACACATCAATTTAATTGCGTTCGCAAATAAGATGGAAATAGTATTTGACATATTGTGTTCATATTATGAGAATAAAAAGAAAAGATATGAAGAGTATAAAAAATATAATACAGTTTTTTTAGAAGAAGGCGGGGAGTATTATTGCCAAAGCGTAATAGGATATGATTATAGTAAAGCATTTTATGGACCTATGGTAAAGGGATACTCTGAATCAGCAGAATATTTGGGAGATTTAATAATTGGTGATTCAAAGTTAAAAGAAACGTATTTTTTCCCAATGTGCTATCTATACAGAAATGCATTGGAATTAGAATTAAAACAAATATGGTTTGAAGAGTGTGCTTTTGGATTTCAGGAAAGATGTAAAAAGTTATCGAAGAGTAAGCACTCATTTGAAAAATTGTGGAATATGATAAATGAAGACTTAATTCGCCATTCCCAAGGAGAGGGAGATAAATCTGTTATCACATATGCAGAACGATATATATTACAAATAAATGCGTTAGATTCCTCCTCAAGTGTGTTTAGGTATCCAGTAAATAAATATGGAAGATATCATTTTGTAAAGAATAAATATGTTGATGCAAGAAATGTTGGTGAATTTTTTAAAGAAATATCTGAGTTTTTGCAGTGTGTTGATATGATGATGGATGATCATAATCAGTGTTTAGCTGATATGGCAGCTGAATATGCAGACTACTATTAAAAAATCTTGCAATATAATACATAGCCGATTGGTTCACCAAGAATCAGTCGGCTTTTTCATACCCATTTTTATACATAGCCAGTCCCGTAAAACGGATTGGCTATTAAATTTTTCGAGGAAGGAGGAAACTATATGACCAAGTGTAAAGTAATTGCCCTTGCAAATCAGAAGGGAGGAACAGCCAAGACCACAACAACATTAAATCTTGGAATTGGTCTTGCACATCAGGGGCGAAAAGTATTATTGGTCGATGCTGATCCACAGGGAGATCTAACAACTGCATTGGGGTGGACGAATGCGGACAGTCTTCCGGTTACATTGGAAACGCAGATGAAGAAGATATTACAAGATGAACCATTTGTGTATAATGAAGGCATTTTGCACCATGAAGAAGGAGTAGATATTATTCCGACCAACATTGAATTATCGGGCATGGAAATTTCACTGGTAAATGCCATGAGCAGAGAGCAGACTTTAAAGCTGTATCTGTCAGATTTGAAAAAGGATTATGATTATATTCTGATTGATTGTATGCCTAGTTTGGGAATGTTGACTATCAATGCATTAGCTGCCGCAGACAGTGTAATTGTTCCAGTGCAGGCTCATTATCTTCCATTAAAGGGTATGACACAGCTAATGAAAACAATCGGTAAGGTGCAGAGACAGTTAAATCCTAATCTGAAGATTGATGGAGTATTGCTGACACTTGCAGATATGAGAACAAAACTTGCAAGGACAACAGAGGATAGCCTTAGAGAAAATTATGGGAAACATATCCGAATTTTTAAAACGGTTATTCCAGTGGCTATCACAGCGGCAGAAAGCAGTGCAGCAGGACAGAGCATTTATGAGTATGACAAGAATGGAACTGTTGCAAAGGCGTATGCAGAATTTACGAGGGAGGTGATTCAGTGTGGCGAAAAGCAGAGAAATAAACATGAATCTTCCCTCAGCCGATGACCTTTTTACCACGCAGGAAGAAAGAGACCAGAAGAATCAGGAGCATGTAAAAAATATTTCTGTTTATGACATCAGTGATTTTCCGAACCACCCGTTTAAAGTAAAAATGGACGCTAAAATGGTGGAGACCATTGAAAGTATTCGAGAACATGGTGTATTGGTTCCTGCTCTTGTCAGAGAGAAGCCAACAGGCGGATATGAAATGATTTCCGGACACCGCAGAAAAATGGCAAGTGAATTGGCAGGATTGGAGAGTATTCCTTGTATTGTAAGAAATCTCAGTGATGATGAAGCAGTTATTGTCATGGTTGACAGCAATCTTCAAAGAGAGGAGATATTACCATCAGAGAAAGCATTTGCTTATAAAATGAGATTGGAGGCTATGAATAGGCAAGCAGGAAGACCAAGTAAAAATAATCTGACACCAGTGGTGTCAGATTTAAACGGATTAAGAACAAATGAAGCATTGGGAAAAGAAGTAGGGGAAAGTCGAGAAACAATCCGCCGATATATCCGCCTTACAGAACTTATCCCGGAAATTCTTGAAATGGTCGATGACAAAAAGATTTCTATGCGTCCGGCGGTAGAGCTGTCTTATTTGCCGAAAGAGGAACAGGAGATATTGTACGACACCATGGAGTCGGAGGCTTGTACCCCAAGTCATGCACAGGCAATCAAGATTCGCAAGTTTTCAGCAGAGGGCAGACTGAATGAAGATGTTTTGTTGTCGATTATGGCAGAGGAAAAACCAAATCAGGTAGAGCAGTGGAAAATCCCGAAGAACCGACTGAAAAAATACTTTCCGTCAGGAACTTCACAGCAGAAAATGGAGGAAACCATAATCAAGGCACTGGAATTATACCGGAAACGGGAAAAAAGCAGGGAACGATAGGAATTTTGACACCAGGGGAGAAGTCTATCCGTTGGCAGTCAATAAGAAATCAGCTTTTTCCGGTTTTCCCCTCCCCACACCCTACCCCTTTGGTTTACCAGCAGATTACCAGCCGAAAAGACAATAAGGAGCCGGGAACATCTTCTCTTTCGGAAGGTCAGAGATTCCCACACCCTGCATGACAGCAGGGAACAAACAGCATAAAGCAACAGCAGACGTTCCAGACGGACGTCTTTTTTGATTGAAAAGAAAGGAATTGTAGAAAATGAAGAATATATGGAAACGAGTGTGTACAGGGATTCTTGCCCTGACCACGATTTTAACTGCATTACCGATCACATCGGTTCAAGCAGCGGAAACACAGTATTGGACGGAATCCTCAGAGAGAGTCGGATATATTGAACATGTGATGAATGATGGAACCATTCATTCGACATTCAATGAAGGTCACATGCGAGTAGAAGGCGAAACAGCCTATTGTGTAGATATTAACACTGGATTCAAAAATGGGTATAAAACTAGACACGATGCAAGTTCCAGTATGAGTGCTGCACAGATCGAAGATGTGGCATTGTCACTGGAGTATGTAAAACAGTATAGAGGCAGTCACAGTAACCTGAATGCGAATCAGGGATATCTGTTGGAACAGTGTGTGGTATGGCAGAGACTGAGTGAGTATTTAGGCTGGCAGTGTGATAATGTACGAGCTGCATATTCTGAGATTTCACAGGATATTCAGAATGAAGTGTATGCAGGAGCGAGAGCATTTGTACAGGCGAACAAAGGTCGGTATAAATGTGGAGGATATATCTATACTGGAGAGGGACAGGATCTCGGACAGTTTTGGGCAGAACTGAATGTCGGAAATGCGAAAGTAAAAAAGACAACCGCAAATGAGATTGTCACAAATGGAAATGCAATGTATACCATTGCCGGAGCAATCTTTGGCATATTCTCAGACCAGAATTGCAGCAATCAGATTGGAACACTTACAACAAATGAGAATGGTGAGACAAATGAGGTTGAAGTGACTGCAGGGAATGTTTACATCAAAGAGCTTTCTGCACCGAAGGGATATAAGCTGGATACGACAGTACACAGTCTGAAGGTTGAAGCCGGAAAAACAGCCGTATTAAATGTTTCCGATGTTCCGAAAGTGACAGAGACACTGGTAGACCTGTTTAAGATTGATATGGAGACGGGAAAAGCAACCGCACAGGGTAATGCAGCACTGACAGGAGCAGAATTTACCTGGCATTATTATGACGGACTTTATACAAAAGACAATTTACCAGAGAGAGCAACACGTACCTGGGTTACAAAGACGGTAGCTGAAAAAGACAGTAATGGAACTGTTCATTATGTGACAAAACTGGCAGATGCTTACAAAGTATCAGGAGATACATTTTACACCCAGAATGAAAAAAGCGTATTGCCACTTGGAACACTGACTGTTGAAGAAACCAAAGCACCAGACGGATATTTACTGGACGGAGCTTATATGCAGGCAGGGGACAGTACAGAGCAGATCAAAGGAATGTATCTGACACAGATCACAGAGGACGGAGAACTTGCAGTTCTTTCCGGAAGCAACCAGTATTCCGTATCTGATCAGGTAATCCGAGGTGGTGTGAAGATTCAGAAACGTGATATGGAGACAAAAGACACTAAGGCACAGGGAAGTGCCATATTAAAAGATGCAGCATTTGCAATTATTTCTCTGAACGAGAATCCGGTTCTGGTAGAAGGAAAACTGTACAAGAAAAATGAGACAGTTAAGACAATTCAGACAGGAATTGACGGAGTAGCAACAACATCGGCAGATTTACTTCCATATGGTAAATACAAACTGGAAGAAACCAAAGCACCAGAAGGTTATCTGACTGACGGGGCAAAAGCGATTGAATTTTCCATTACAGAAAATGGAAAAATCGTAGATTTAACAGACGAAAGCCATTCCATTTACAATCAGATTAAACGTGGAGATCTGGAAGGAGTCAAGATTGGAGCTGGCACACATAAGAGACTGGCAAATGTTCCTTTTAAGATTACAAGCAAAACAACCGGAGAGAGCCATATCGTAGTGACAGATAAAAATGGTCAGTTTTCAACCGTTTCCGATTGGGCATCCCATAAGAAAAATACAAATGCCGGAAAGTCCAGTGAGGACGGTATCTGGTTCGGAACTTCTGAGCCGGACGACAGCAAAGGTGCATTACTTTATGACACTTATGAGATTGAGGAGTTATCTTGTGAATCCAACAAAGGCATGAAGCTGATTCCGGCATTTGAAGTTGTTGTGAGCAGAAATAAAGTAACTATCGACCTTGGAACACTGACTGATGAGTATGAAAAAGAGATTACCATTCATACAACTGCAACAGACAAGAAAACAGGCGAAAAAGTAATTGTTGCAGGAAAGAAAGTAACGATTGTGGATACAGTTACTCTGGACGGTCTGGAAGAAGGCAGAAAGTACCAGTTAAAAGGCTGGCAGATGCTGAAAGAGGAAAATGCAGAACTGCTCATTGATGGAAAGCGTGTGGAGAGTGATTACACTTTTGTTGCTGACAGCGAGAAAATGAAAGTAGAGATTTCTTATACGTTTGATGCATCAGAACTTGGCGGACAGAATCTGGTTACATTTGAAGAATTATATGATCTGAAGAATCCGGAAGAACCTGTAAAAGTTGCAGAGCATAAGGACATTGACGATGAAGGTCAGACCGTCCTGATTACGGAGCGAAAGATTTCGATTCATACCATAGCAACGGATAAGAACGGTAAGAAAGAGGTGGAAGCCGGAAAAGATCTGACGATTGTGGATACGGTTACTTTAGAGGGATTGGAAATTGGTACGAACTATAAGTTGTCCGGTTGGCAGATGGTTAAGGCAGAAAATGCCAAGTTACTCATTGATGGCAAAGAGGTTACCAATGATTATGAATTTACAGCGGACAAGGAAAACATGGAAGTGCAGATTGAGTTTACTTTCAACGGCAGCACGCTTGGAGGAAAGCAGCTTGTAACCTTTGAAGAACTGTATGATATGACAAATCCGGAAGAACCGAAAAAGGTAACAGAGCATAAGGATATTGACGATGAAGGTCAGACCGTAACTATCAAAGAAGTACCGGGAACACCAACCCAAGAGATACCGGGTACTACTACAAAGACAAGTAATCCTCCGAAAACAGGAGATACGGCAAATGCAGCTTTATGGATAGCCATTCTGGTATTATCAGCAGCCGGAATCACGGGAGTTCGTATCTGGAATAAAAAGAAACAAGTTAAGAGATTAGGAATTGAAGAAAAGAAAGAAGAGAAGGAGTAAAACAAAGGGCGGCGATAAGCTGCCCTTTGATGATGAAATGGGAAAAAATCAGAAAGCAGTAAAAGTATTACAGCGTTTATTTGATGCTGGGTATGGAACGGAAAAAGAGATTGTCAATATGACGATGGATGAAATGCTTGCTTTGCCAGGAGTAAATGTAGCAGACCTGTGCATTATCAGTGAGTTACAGAAAAGCATTAAGGCAAACAAAGTGATAAGCTATTTGTCAGAGAAAACAGAAGCAAGGGAAGAAACGAAAGGAGCAGATTATGGTGGAACAACCTAAATATTTGGAGATGACATTATCACAATTGAAAGCATATGTGGAATCTTCAGAGAGTAATGTTCTTCTAGTTGTAGAATTTCCAAAAGGAGATCAGAACAATGGAGAATGAATTGGAAGTTGTGAATATCCGTCTGGTAAAAGAACCATCTCTTTATAGTGAGCAGACATTGGACAGTCCACAGGCTGTTGTAGAATTAATGGCGAAGGAGTTATCCCAATATGACAGAGAGGTATTTTGCATCTTGAATATGAAAAATAATGGACAGGTAATCAATATGAATCTGGTCAGTGTTGGAACAATCAATGCCTCGCTGGTAATTCCAAGGGAAGTTTTTAAGAGCAGTATTCTGGCAAATGCTTCTGCAATCATTGGACTTCATAATCATCCCAGTGGTAATGTGAAACCATCAAAAGAGGATATGATTGTTACGAGAAAGCTGCAGAAGTGTGGACAGCTATTGGGAATAGAATTGCTGGATCATATCATTGTCGGTGGAACAAATGGAAAGATGCTCAGTTTCCGAGAAGAAAAGATGTTGAATGTGACAGGAAGGATGGATTGGGAGAGATAGAAGGAAAGTGAATTAGAAGTTTTTATTTACTGTAGTGTTTCAAGTAGCGGCATTAGTAAAATAGTGTCGCTACAAAAAGCTGACTTATACATTGATATTATATGCATAACTCAAAATGAAATTGTTAAAAATAGAAAATAGAACAATATATAACGGAAAAATCTCCAAATAGTAAAATTCACATTGACTGTGAGAAGAGAAAAACATATAATAAAGGTGGAGGTGTATAAGAATGTTAGTAAAAGTAAGTGTTGAAAATTTTAAATCTTTTGATAAAGCAGCAGAGCTGACAATGATTTCCTCAAATAAAATACGAACAAATGCAAATCACAGGTTAAAGATAAAAAGTACCCAGTTATTAAAATATGCAGTAGTTTATGGAGCAAATGCATCTGGAAAGACCAATCTGGCATTGTTCTTTAAATTTTTTAAAGATAGTGTCTGCAATGGTATTCCGATAGAAGCTACACAGATGTTTTGTAAGAATCGGCAGGAGAATAAGGAACGAGAAAGTAGTTTTGAAATTCAGATTACTGTAGGTGACAAATTTTATGCCTATGGTTTTTCTGCAGTTTTAAGCAGACGAAAAGTAACCGGAGAATGGTTATATGAATTATATCAGAATGGTTCAGCAAAATGTCTCTTTGAACGAGAAGGAAGTAAACGTCCGGTGTTAAATGATGGTATTACGCTGACAAACACAGAAAAAAATAAATTTGAAACCTATGCAGATGATTTTGAAGGAAATGAAACATCTTTGTTCCTGACAGAAATGAATCGTGGAAAAAAATATAGCACACGATCTAAATTATTGTTCTTCCGGGATGTATATGATTGGATTCAGAATCATATTTCGATTATCACACCGGATACGCCATTGATTGATTTGGAATATTATTATGATGATAATTCGCTGAAGCTGATTAACAAATTGATCAAAACATTTGATACGGGTATCAGCCAGGTAAAAATTGAAGAAATTACATTGGATGAGTTATCAAATGCATTGCCGAAATCAGTATTTGATAAGATGATGCAGCATGTAAAAAATAGAATGGAAGAGCAGGAAGAACCATCATTCAGAATGACGATGAGGTCGAAGGAAACTTTCTTTAATATCGAAGTTGAAGGACATTCTGAACCGAAGGTCACAACAATCCGATTGCATCATAATAAGTCATTTTATGAGTTCGGTTTTGATGAAGAGTCTGATGGAACAAGAAGATTATTCGATTTGATGGATATGCTGTTGAATAAACGAGAAGATGTTCTTTATGTTGTGGATGAATTGGAGAGAAGCTTACATCCGAAATTGACAGAACGATTTTTGCAATTGTTTATGCAGCTACATGATGAGCAGCGTATGCAGCTATTGTTCACTACACATGAATCATCCATTATGGATCAGGCTATTTTTAGAAGGGATGAAATCTGGTTTGTAGAACGTAACGCAGAAAATGCAAGCTCTATTTATTCCCTGGATCGTTTTAAAGAGAGATATGATAAGGTGTTGAGCAAGGCATATCTGGAAGGAAGATATGGTGCGATACCGGTATTTTCAACATTCGACTTTAGAGAGGAGGAGTAGCCTTGGCTCCAGTAAGAAGTTATACGAATTGGAATAGCAGAACTACAGATGAAGAAGAACAGATTGAGCCTTATCGTAAGTACTTTTTCATATGTGAGGGTGCAAATACTGAAACATGGTATTTCAAAAAGTTAATTGATATCCGAAAAGAGTTAAATATTCATCCATTGATTGATATCCGGTTACTTGAAAAAACAGAGGGAGACAGGGATATTTCATTTCCAAGACGTTTGATTGAATTTGCAGAAAATCAGAAAGAAAATCCGGAAATAGCGTTTGATAAAGAACGGGATAAGATGATTGTTGTATTTGATGGAGATATTTTTGAAGAAAAAGTACTTGATTATGATGAACTAGTAGCAGAAGGTGAAAAGAATAATATATTAGCGGTCAGCAATCCAGCATTTGAATTATTTCTGTTGTTACATTATGAAAATTCATACGAAGATGATATTGAGCCAAATGCTGAACAGATTATCCAGAATGAAAAAGATGGACATCAGACGTTTATCTATAAGTTGTTACTTGCCAGAACAGGAATCAATCCCAAAAAGAATTCTGCAATTGGAGAACTGGCGAAGAATATAGAGATTGCTATTGAGCAGGAAAAGAAAATCAATGAAGATATTCATCAGTGTAAAGGACAGATTACGTGTAATATAGGTCGGATTATTGATGAGATTCGGAAGGATGATGGAAAATAAAAAGAACATTCGTTCTAATATATTGAAAAAGTACAAAAAAGACATTATAATACAAATATAATATAAAAATGAAAGGACGATGAATTATGTCAAAACCACAAATATTTGTATCATTTGATTTTGAAAAGGATAGGAATTATAAGTATACTTTAAATATGTGGAATGCAAACTCAAGCTTTGAATTTACATGTAATGACAAATCGCCAAGTGAAATTCAAAGCTGGAATATTCCAACGGTTAAAAGTGTTCTTTCTAGAAAGATTAATGAAGCGACTCATGTAATTGTAATTGTTGGTAAAGAAGCAAATAAATTACATAAGGATAGGGAGTTGATTGGATATCGTAATTGGCAGAATTTTGAAATTGCTAAAGCCAAGGAGTTAGGAAAAAAACTTATTGCTGTGCAATTAAATTCATTATATGAATATCCAGAGGAACTAAAAAATTGTGGTGCTACAAGAGTTTATAGCTTTACTCATGATGAAATCGTTAAAGCGATAAGAGGATGGTAATATGGATTCGTTAGAAATTTCATATGATCATTATAAAGAGACGTGTGAATTAAGTAGGCAAGCGCAAAGTAGGAGAAATAAAAATTTTGTAATTTTATGTGTATTAGAGGCAACGTCATTTTTATTTTTAGTAGAACCTGAAAAAACTTATGAACTTATTCAGGAAGGAATACATCAAAAATTAAATATGACTGTACAATTAAGTAATACACTTATACAGACATTGCTATGGCTGATAATTACTTATGTGATGATTCGGTATATACAAGATATGTTGTATATAGAACGGCAATATAAGTATATGGAGAAGTTGGAAAAGCATATTGCTAATGAATTGGGAGTATTTGAACGAGAGGGGAAAAATTATCAAAAAAATTATCCAATGGTTCTTAATTTCATTGATTTGTTTTATAAGATGTTAATGCCGATATTCTTTTTGGCAATTAATATAGTGAAAATATATACAGAGTGGAAAATTTCAAAAAACAAATCTATAGCGTTGGTGAGTGATAGTATTTTATTTGTGGCAATTTTTATTATTGTATGGTTTTATTTCTTTGAAATACATTCTAAAATAACAAAATTTTGCAAGAAACATATACCGCTTGTAGAACGGGCTACAAATATTTTGAGAAAAATTCTTGAGGAGGTTTAGACGATAATGGCAAAGAAAAAAGTATGCTGTTCATTTGATTATGAAAACGATAGGCATTATTATAATTTGTTGGAAGCTTGGAATGAAAATGAAAATATAGATTTTTCAATAAATGATTGTACTCCGAGTGAGATTCAGAGTGAATCTATTTCAAAAATAAAGCAGGTTTTAAGTACGAAAATCGGCCAGGCAAATTATATGATAGCTATTATAGGAGAACATTCTAATGATGAACATCCAGATAGCGAAGAAATAGGATATAAAAATTGGCAAGCATATGAAATTGATAAAAACAATGAGAAAGGCAATGGTTTAGTAGTTGTCAGATTAGACAGCTCATATTCAGTACCAGATGAGGCATATGGAATAGGTGCGAAGTGGGTGTATTCTTTTAATTTAGATGATATTTTAGAAGCATTAGAAGAACTGAAAAATTAAAATAGATCATTTATACATAGCCAGTTGGTTCCAGCTCAAGGAATCACCTGGCTATTTTCATGCCCGGATATTATTCCCAATAATATCAATCCAAGGCAGGAAAGGAGATGAAAATTATGCCATATATACCACCATCAGTTGTGCAAGAGGTCAAGCGGATGGACTTGCTCACATACCTGAAAAATTATGAACCATACGAATTAGTTCACTTTTCTGGTAACACCTACACTACCAGAACACACGACAGTTTGAAAATATCAAATGGGAAATGGATGTGGTGGAGCCAGAGAACCGGTGGCAGATCAGCACTGGATTATCTGATCAAAGTAAAAGGATACAGTTTTTTAGAGGCGGTTGAATTGCTTGCAGAAAAGGCAAATATTCAACCGCCTATTTCTGTATCTGAGAATGTTCCGATGGAGAAACAGTTATTGTTGCCAAAGAAAAATCAAGATGATCAGAAAGTGATTGCGTATCTTTCAGGACGTGGGATTGATAAGGAAATCATTCAGTTTTGCTTAGAGTCCGGAAGAGTTTATGAAAGTTCATTTCATCACAATGCGGTGTTTGTAGGGATGGATGAGAAAGAAAATCCGAAATATGCAGCTATTAGGGGAATCGGAACCAGTTTTATCGGAGAAGCAAATGGAAGCGATAAGAATTACTCTTTTTCCATTTTTACAGAGAAACCCCAAGATACGGTGCATCTGTTTGAGTCAGCCATTGATCTGCTATCTTATGCAACATTGCAGAAATTGGAGGGGAAGGAGTGGAGAAGAGAACATTTATTGTCATTGGCAGGTGTCTATCAACCAGCAAAAGAAATTGAAAAAAGTAAAGTCCCTGCAGCGTTGGTCAGGACATTAAAAATGCATCCAGAGGTGAAGACAATCGTTCTGCATTTGGACAATGACCGTATTGGGAGACTTGCCACAAAAGCAATTTCTGCAGTGCTTTCAAAGCAATATCAGGTAAAAGATGTACCGCCAAAACAAGGAAAAGATTACAACGATCTGCTCTGCATCAAGTTAAATCTGGCAATTACAAAGCGAGAAAAAAGCACGAAAAAGAGTATGTCTGGTCATGAAAATATGAGAGATAGAAGGTGAAAAAGAACATGAAAATTGCAAAATATGAGCTGAAGGTCGTGCATAAGAAAAAGCTGATTTTGACGATGGAAGACGATGTGGACAGTGAAGAACTGTTGAAGATTTTTCTGAAAACACAGTTGAAAGAAGAAAAAGAACAGAGTGAATTACTTGGAATTATTGCTGAGAAAGTGTCAGAAGAAAGCTGTACAGAGCAGTGTGAAAGTTGTCAAAAGTATTGTCCGGCAAGTGAAGAATGTATGGCAACTGATGAAAATGTACGATGCACAAAGTGTGAATACTTGTGTGAAGCTTGCGGGATTTGTGAACTGAAAAAATAAAAAAGCAAGTGCTTTTTCGGCAAGTAAATCTTCTGATACCCGGAACAGTGAGACGGGTGCAGAAGAATACACAATACCAGCAAGCAACGCCTTTGGATTACCACACAGTTTTCCTGTCTGGCAGTCCGGCGGCAGCTTGTCAGGGAGAATCCCTGAAACCCTCAGAAAATGAAAAAGGAGAAAGTAACAATGTTGAAGTTTATTTGTGGAGTATTAGTAGGTGGCATTATAGGAGTAGTGTTGATGTGCCTGTTACAGATTAACAAGATTCAGTAGACAAAAAGAAAGGAGATACAAGATGCTGGTTGAAGTATCAATGAAAGACAAGAAGAAAGCAGAAAGACGATATCAGGAATATTTAAAGAAAATGAACAAGAAGAAGGGAGAACAGAAGAAATGATTGCAAAAGAAATGATAGCAGAAAAGGTATTTGCGGAAGGTGTAGCAAAAGACATCCGGAATTTTCTTCCAGCTAAATATGAGAATGCAGAATTTCAGGTAATGCAGATGAATAAAAATAATGGAGTCCAGATGGTAGGAGTCCAGGTAAGACTGCAGGAAGAAAATGTGTGCCCAGTTGTCTATGTAGAACCGTTCTTCAATGAAATACGTTTGGGTGAACCCGTTGAGAAAGTGATGAATGAAATTGCAAGATGCATGGAAGAAGCAGGCAATGTTCCGTTTTTGCACAGTGGTATCAACCCAATGGATTATGATTCAGTGAAGGAGCATCTGGCAGTGATGCTTGTGAACACCCAGGCAAACAAACGAATGTTACAGGAAATGCCTCATGAAAATATGGAAGATCTGTCGGCTATCTGTTATGTGGATTTTCCGGTAGAGTCTAACGATGGAAAAGCGACTATGAAGGTGAAAAATGAACATCTTAAGATGTGGAATGTGGATGCAAAGGAAATGTTCCAGCAGGCCAGAGCAAATACACAGCCTGTAAATACACCGATTCTTCAGTCAATGGACGAAATGTTGTTGAGTATTTTTAATGAAGAAGGACATGCAACAAACCTGTTAGATGAAAATGTTGATTTTGGACTTCGTTCACATGATATGCTGTATGCACTTACGAATGTAGAAAAGCAATATGGAGCATCTATGATCACGCAGCCAGAAGTTTTAAATAAATTGGAACAGCTTTTTCCAGAAGGATTTTATGTGTTACCGTCATCTGTGCATGAAGTTCTGATTGTTCCGGATAATGGAGAGATGGAACCGAAAATGCTTGGTGAAATGGTACGGGAAGTAAATAAAAATGAAGTGGAACGGCAGGAGGTTCTCTCAGACAGAGTTTACAGTTACGATAAAGAAAAACACCAGATTCGCCAGGAACCAGATTCTATACAGAAAGTAAAGGAGATGGAGCGTTGAGAAAACGTAATGTAGCAATCCTTTTCCGATTGAACAAAAAAGAAGCAGAGGCATTGGATAAGAAAGTAAAGAGAAGCGGACTGAACCGGGAAGCTTACCTGAGACAGTTGATTTCTGGTGTTGTTCCAAGAGACGCACCGCCGCCAGATTATTATTCTATGATGCGGGAGCTGCATAAGATTGGAAATAACTTAAATCAGATCGCACAGAAAGCACATGTGTTAAATGTGGTAGATGTGCAGCGTTACGATAAGGAAGTGCGGAAGTTCAATGAAGCAGTCCGTAAGATTACAGAAGCAGTGATACTTCCAGAGAAAAATGAATCATGGCAGTGACATCAATCTGGAGCATCAAGGGGTGGATTGGAAAGGTAATCAATTATGCGGAGAATCCGGATAAGACGAAAGAGAACAATGAAGGGCGAATATCTGAGAATCAATCACGATCCACACAAGGACTTAATGATGTAATTACCTATGCGGTGAATGCAGAAAAGATCAGACGGAGGCAATTTGAATCTATGGAAATGGAACTTGTCGGAGAAGCGGAAGAACTAATGGAACAGTATGTATCTGGAGTGAATTGTGCACCGACAACCGCCAGAGAAGAAATGATTGCAGTCAAAAAGCGTTTTGGAAAGGAGGACGGAATTGTTGCGTTTCATGGCTACCAGTCTTTTGCACCGGGAGAATGTAATCCGGCAATGGCACATGAGATTGGAAAGAAGCTGGCAGAAGAATTGTGGGGCAGTCAGTATCAGGTATTGATTGCGACTCATTTGGATAAGGTGAATCATCTGCACAACCATTTTGTGGTGAACTCAGTTTCATTCATTGATGGGAAAAGATACCACAGGACAAATCAGGATTACCGGGATATGCGGATGGTGTCAGACCGTTTATGTAAAGAATACCAGTTATCGGTTGTGAGGCAGCCAGAACAGGGAAAAGGAAAACATTATGCCGAGTGGCAGGCAGAACAGGATGGAAAGCCGAGTTATCACAGCATGGTAAAGGCAGATGTTGACGAGGCAATCCGAAAGGCGAGGACTGAAAAACAGTTCTTTTTTTATTTGCGGGAAAAAGGATATTCTTTTAAGTTCGGGAAAGACATTACCATTCGTCCGAAAGGGCGGGAGCGTGGTCTGAAGTTAAAGCGGAATTTTGGAGAGAATTATTCACTGGAAGCAATCAGGGTTCGGATTCTGGAAGAAAATGAATTACCTGCCGAGAAGAAATTTCCGGTTCAGAGACATTACTGGATTCGGGTATCCGGCAACTTCAAGCAGACAAGAAAAATCGGAGGACTTCGGGGATTGTATCTGCATTACTGTTATCTTTTAGGAATCCTACCGAAGAATCGCCTGTCAATATCTGCTAAACAGGTGCATGTATTGTTCCGGGAGGATTTATTAAAACTGAATACCGTTTCTAAAGAAACGAAGCTGCTTTGCCATTATCACATTGATACTGCGGAGCAGCTTTTTTCATTGAAGGACCATTTACAGAAACAAATGGAGCAGTGTGCGGAGGAACGGAAGCACTTGCGTTATAAGATTCGGGCAGACAGACCGGAAGAAGAAATACAGGAAATGAAGGAGCAGATAAAAGTTCTGACAGAGAAAATTGGAACGCTCAGAAAGGAGGCAGCACTTTGTGATGGAATCGCCGCACGTTCCAAGGTAATCGAAGAAAAATTTAAGATGGTGCGGGAAGAAAAAGAGAAGAAGGAGGAACAAAGCCATGAACACATCAGGCGAAGCCGCTGATCAGGTGGTACGAATGTCGTTGGAAGTCGGTGAAGCAGCATTGAAGATCAGTGGCACAGGAGCGAAGCATCTGGCAGTGATGCTGTATGCAGTCTTAAAAGAGAAGAAAAAGACAAAAGGCAGAGTAAGACTTGAAACACTGGTCAAATCAGGTAGACCACTGACGGTATTTTCGGTGAAAGAAAGTGATCTGAAACAATTTGTTCAGGAAGCAAAACGATATGGCGTGTTGTACTGTGCAGTCCGAAATCCAAGAGGAAGCAGTGACGGATTGGTAGATGTGATTGTAAAGGAAGAAGATGCACCAAGAATCAACCGTATCGTAGATAGATTCCAGTTTGCATCTGTAACAGAAGCAGCGAAGATTAAGACGGAAATTGAGCGGACACGTGCAGAAAAAGCAAAAGCCGGAAAATCAGAGAAGCAGGAAAAGAAGCCGGAAAAGGTACAGGTTCAGCAAGAAAAACAGGGACAGGCAGAGCCGGAAAAAGATTATCCGCAGAAATCCAAGGAGGATCAGCTTATGGACGAGTTGTTTGGAGAGTCGGTGAAGAAAGAGGGTAAGGAGCAAAACCCCTCTTTGGCAAAGACGACCAAATCCCGTCTGTCCGAGCCTACCTCAAAGAAGCAAGAGAAAACCGCAGAGGGTACTTCTAAGTTATTTACCCCGGAAAAACCAGAGAAACCATCGGTCAGAAAGGAACTTCGGGAAATACAGAATGCAAGGAAGAAAGAAGCGGAGCGGCGTGAGAATAGAAATGATCCGGTGAGAAATCAGGGAAATAAAGACCGGAATCAGATTCTCCACCAGCAGCCACAACAGAAACGAAAACCAAGGAAAGGGAAAGAGAGGTAAATTTTATGGATAATAGTTTTGATTCTTTATTAAATGCATCGGCTGTACCACAGGATGAAAAGGTACAGGCATTTATTGCAGAAAGCAGAAATAACAGGAATCGCTGCTATGAGTTGTCAGAGCAGGTAACCGCACAAGTGGCAACGGATGGGAAAATGCTGCAGAAGTATCTGGATGTACAGAGTACCTTTGATCGATATACTACCAATAATGCACTTCTGATTCTGGCACAAAGACCAGATGCACAGAAATTAGGTGACTATGGATACTGGAGAGATCATGGATTTTATTTAAAACGTATGGAACGACAGAATCCAGTTCTGATTTTAGAGCCGGGAAAAACATATAAGCGTGAAGATGGTACAGTTGGAAATTATTATAATGCGAAAAAGCTATATGATATTTCTCAGACAACAATGTCCGATACTACAATTCAAAAGTCAGAATATGAAGAACATGATTTAATCCGGGCGTTAGTCAGTACCCCTCCGGTAAATATTGTTGCAGCAGAACCAGAACAGATGCCGGATGAAAAAGGAGCATTTTTTAAACCGGAAGAAGGTTGTATTTATGTAAGAAAAGGGATGAGTGCACAGGAAATCTTTCAGAATCTTGTGCCGGAATTGGTATTTGCCGGATATGCGGATGGGAATCCGCACTATGATAAAAATGAAGATGCATTTCATGTATCGTGTGCGTCTTATATGTTGTGTAAAAAATATGGAATAGATACCAGTCGATATGATTTTTCACATGCACCAGAGTTCTTTGAAAAAATGGAGACTCAGGAAGTGCGGGCGGAACTTTCCAGAGCCAGAGATGCAGCGAATGCAATTTCTGCAAGAATGGCAAAGGTATTAGATCAGAATCGGAATGCAACTTACCGACAGTCAGAGACTGAAAAAACCGGACAAGACAGTTCTGAAAAGGTGAAAGATAAGAAAGAAAATCCAGAGCCTGAAAAGAAAGAACAGAAATCCAGAGGACAACATAGAAAAGAAGCACGCTAGAAAAATCAGGGAAAGGAGAATGCAAAATGAGCAGTGATACGATCACGTTAGAACTGGACAGATATGAGAGCGGTGTAGTGTTCCATTCCCTGAAGGACAAGCGGAATCAGATGCTGAAAGAGGGAAAAGATACGGAGCTTGTCGATGACGTCTTAATGAAAGTCATTGAGAAAATCGAAGTACCGCCGGAGAAGGAAAAGCGAGGACGCAGAAGCCATGAAGAACGATGATGAGCAGAGTGGTCTGATACTGGCAGTAATTGGAATTATCCCGGTTATCTGGTTTGCGTTACTTGTCGCACCTTATCTTTCGTCTGGTCTTATGGGGATTCTGGAAGGAGTCCCGGAAGCAATGAACCACCCGTTTTCGATTCAGTTATGTGGGGACAGTGTAAAAACTGTCCTTATTTTTTTGCTGTCTTACGCCATGGGAATCGGGATTTATATTTCTACCAGGAAACATTACCGACGAGGCGAAGAACATGGCTCTGCCAAATGGGGAAATGTGAAAAAAATCAATCGCAGATACAGGGAGAAGCGATTTACAAAAAATAAGTTGCTGACCATGCATGTACGAATCAGCTACAATATGCGGAAACATTTGCGAAATGTATTGACGGTTGTGATTGGCGGTTCCGGTTCAGGAAAAACCAGATTTTTTGCAAAGCCGAATCTGATGCAGGCGAATACCTCTTTTGTGGTTTTAGATCCAAAAGGAGAGAACTTGCGGGACACTGGGTATCTTCTGGAAGAAAAAGGATATGAGGTAAGAGTGCTTGACCTGATCAATATGGAAAAGAGCCATTGCTATAACCCGTTTGTATATCTGAAGGATGATAACGATGTGCAGAGACTGGTGACGAACCTGTTCAAAGCGACTACACCAAAAGGCAGTCAGTCCAACGATCCATTTTGGGATACCGCAGCTTCCATGTTGTTACTGGCACTGATTTTCTATCTGAGATATGAAGCACCAGAGGAGGAGCAGAATTTCCCGATGGTAATGGAAATGCTTCGTGCCGGAGAAGTCAGAGAGGACGATGACCAGTACCAGTCACCGCTTGATGAATTGTTTGAGCGGTTGGAAATGAAGAACCCGGAACATATCGCAGTAAAGTATTACAAAGATTATCACTCTGGTAGTGCCAAGACATTAAAATCCATTCAAATCACATTAGCCGCAAGACTTGAGAAATTCAACTTATCCAGTCTGGCAGCACTGACTGCAACAGATGATTTAGACCTGCCATCACTGGGAGAGCGGAAAGTGGCTTTATTTGCGTTAATCCCGGACAACGACACCAGTTACAACTTTCTGGTGTCAATTTTATATACCCAGTTATTTCAGCAGTTGTTCTATCTGGCAGACCATAAATATGGTGGAAGACTTCCAGTTCATGTGCATTTCCTCATGGACGAATTTGCAAATGTTTCACTGCCTGATGACTTTGATAAGATTCTGTCCGTTATGCGTTCCAGAGAAGTGTCAGTCAGTATTATTTTGCAGAATCTGGCACAGTTAAAGGCATTGTTCGAAAAGCAGTGGGAAAGCATTATGGGAAATTGTGATGAATTTTTATATTTAGGCGGCAATGAGCAGGGAACACATAAATATGTCAGCGAACTTCTTGGCAAGGCAACGATTGACACGAACACCTATGGAAAGTCAACAGGACATTCCGGGAACTATTCCACCAATTATCAGAATACAGGGCGGGAGCTGATGACACCCGATGAAGTTCGCATGTTGGATAACCGATATGCGATTCTTTTTATTCGTGGAGAAAGACCAATTTTAGACGAGAAATTCGATATTTTAAAGCATCCCAATGTGGGACTTACGACTGACGGAAACGGGAAACCATATCTGCATGGTACGGTTGGCCGGGCGGTGGCAAGTATCTCATTGGGAGACAGTTTAGAAGGTGAACTTACAGACGATTCACTGGAATCGGAAGATTACGAATTATTATCCGATGAAGATCTGGAAGAAATCATACAGAAATATCAGTAAATCCAAGAAAAATATATAGGAGGCTATCAAAAATGAAGTTAGATATGCGAAAGAAGCAGGAGAAGAAAGAAACCACAAAAGTAACGAAGAAGCTGCCAATGACAGCAAAAATGAAACGTGCCATGGCAGTGTATATTGCAATGGTACTGTTTATGACAGCAGGAGCAAGTACCGTATTTGCGGCAGACGATCCACTGACCGTTATCAATAATCTGTCCACATTTATTTTTGGATTGATTCGTGCTATCGGAATGATTTTATTAGGATTTGGAATTGTGCAGGTTGGTTTATCACTGAAATCTCATGATCCAAGCCAGAGAGCAAACGGATTTTTAACGTTAGCAGGCGGTGTAATCATTACATTTGCAAAAGAAATCCTGAATCTGATTACAGGTTAAGAAGAAAACAAGAAAATGGGACGGTGCAGGCTCGAAAGGAGCCGCACCGACCCGGCTAAGACAGGAGGTGTTTAGAAAGTGTCAGATAACTGGGTAGTACAGAACTTGCAAAATGCCCTGGATACCTGGAACAGTAAACTTGCGGAAATCTGGCAGATACTCACACAGTCACCGGAAACTTTTAAAGGTGGTGGTATCTGGCAGGTGATTGTGCAGATCCATGGAGCATTGCAGGCAATCGGCTATGCTTTGTTAGTGCTTTTCTTTGTAGTCGGAGTGGTCAAGACTTGTGGAAGTTTTACAGAGGTAAAAAGACCGGAACATGCATTAAAAATATTTATCCGTTTTGCGATTGCAAAAGGCGTAGTCACGTATGGACTGGAGCTGATGATGGCATTATTCAATATCATACAAGGAGTGACCAGTACAATTATGCAGACCGCAGGATTTGGAAGTACAGAAGATACCGTTTTACCGGACGAAATCATAGAAGCGGTAGAAGATTGTGGATTTTTTGAAAGTATTCCTCTATGGGCGGTGACGTTGATCGGTGGACTTTTTATTACAGTTCTGAGCTTCATTATGATTATGAGTGTATATGGAAGATTTTTTCGATTATTCCTATATACAGCAATTGCACCGATTCCGTTATCTTCCTTTGCGGGAGAGCCGAGCCAAAATATTGGAAGAAGTTTCTTGAAATCCTATGCAGCAGTGTGTCTGGAGGGAGCAATCGTGGTACTTGCCTGCATTATATTTTCATTGTTTGCATCATCACCGCCAGTAGTCGATCCAAATGCAGCGGCAGTGACTATGGTGTGGAGCTATATTGGAGAATTGATTTTTAATATGTTGGTACTGGTCGGTGCGGTGAAGATGTCAGACAGGGTAGTGAGGGAAATGATGGGATTGTAAAAAGGACGCCCGAAAGCATCCTTAAAATTTATTCTACAATGTTGTTGCTATTGTTATACCGCATATTCCCCTGAGAATCAAAATGGACAGAATCTAAAGGAATCCCTCTTTGTCTGGCACGAGAAATCTGGAAGGACATATCGTCTTTCATAGCTTTGTAGTATTGATGTTCCTGCCACTTGCGTCGTAGAGCAGAAATCCAGCTAAGAACAGAAAAGGCAGTCAGCAGATAGAGGATTGCAAATGCTAGTTTCTCATGGCTTGCTGCCCAAGGATTCAGAATCGTGGAAACAGCAAGAAAGTATAACAGTGGTAAGGTCAGATTTAATCTGGCAGCAATCCGAAACAGTAGAGAAATTAGGAATAAAGCAACGGTAATAACAAGTGAAATCATAACAGTGATTGGCATAGGTCAGTCCCCCTTTCGTTTAGCAAAAGTATAACAGAACATGAAAAATATAACAAATGTGCGATTTGGAGGTGTATCGTTTTGGAAGTAAAAATTAACAAGGAAATCAGGGATTACACAGAAGCAATCTTTTTTGGATTGTCCCTGAGACAGTTTATCTTTTCAGTATTAGCCTGCGGGATTGCCGTTGGGCTTTATTTTTTGCTTCACCCATACATGGGTATGGAAACAGTGAGTTGGATTTGTGTACTGGGAGCTGCCCCTTGTGTGGTGTTTGGATTTGTGAAATACCATGGAATGACAGCGGAGCAGTTTATCTGGGCATGGATAAAATCAGAAATCCTGATGCCGAAAAAACTAATGTTCCGGTCAGAAAATCTTTATTTTGATGCGGTAGAACCAGTCATTAAAAAATATGAGAAAGAAAGTATGAAGAAGGAGGGACGCAAGAAAAATGATAAAAACGCTGAGTAATATCTTCAAGCAGGATAAAGAAAAATTTGTAATTCCAAGAAGCGTACAGCAGGTAATTCCCATCGAGACCATCTGGTCTGACGGGATATTTAAAATCGGGAGAAATAAATTTGCACGTACTTATAAATTTACGGATATCAACTATGCGGTGGCAAGCAAAGTAGATAAGGAAACCATGTTCCTGGAATATATGGATTTATTAAATTCGTTCGATTGCGGTGGAACAACAAAAATAACGATCAATAATCGCCGCTTGAATAAAGTGGATTTTGAAAAAGCAATTCTGATTCCGATGCAGGAGGACGGACTGGATTTATACCGGAAAGAGTATAACAACATGCTTTTAGATAAGGCAACCAGTTCCAACAGCATGGTGCAGGAAAAATATGTGACAGTATCCTGCTATAAGAAAACGATCGAAGAAGCCAGAACGTATTTTGCACGAGTGACAACAGAGCTGAACAGCCATTTTGCAAGATTGGGTTCCAAATGTGCAGAGGTAAATGGAGAAGATAAGTTACGGATTCTGCATGATTTTTACCGTACAGGAGAAGAATCGGGTTTCCATTTTGATATTCAGGAGAGTATGAGAAAAGGGCACAGCTTCAAAGATTATATCTGCCCGGATACTTTTGAATTTGAAAAAGACTATTTCCGCATGGGAGAACGTTACGGAAGGGTACTTTTTCTTCGGGAGTATGCTTCTTACATCAAAGACGATATGATCGCAGAACTGACCGACATGAATCGAAATCTGATGCTGAGCATTGATGTGATTCCGGTTCCGACTGATGAAGCAGTGCAGGAAGTTGAAAAACGTCTGCTTGGTGTGGAAACAAATATCACAAACTGGCAGAGACGGCAGAATGCGAACAATAACTTTTCAGCAGTCATTCCGTATGATTTGGAACAGCAGAGAAAAGAGAGTAAAGAGTTCATGGACGATTTAACCACACGTGATCAACGTATGATGTTTGGAATATTGACTATGGTGCATACGGCAGAATCGAAGAAACAGCTTGATGCAGATACGGAAACTCTTCTGACAATCGGGCGAAAAAAGTTATGCCAGTTTTCAGTTCTGAAGTTTCAGCAGATGGACGGACTGAATACAGCACTTCCCATCGGACACCGGAAGATTCCGGCAGTCCGCACGTTGACATCGGAGAGCGTGGCAGTGTTGATGCCATTTCGGGTGCAGGAGATTATGGACGCAGGTGGAATCTATTGCGGTGAAAATGCAATCTCCCATAACTTAATTATGTGTAATAAAGAAAAACTGTTAAATCCAAACTCATTCCTTTTAGGAGTACCGGGAAGTGGAAAATCCTTTAATGCAAAAATGCAGATTGTATTCCTGGCACTGGCAACGCAGGACGATATCCTGATTTGTGATCCAGAGCGAGAGTATGCATCATTAGTTGAAGCAATGGGCGGAGAAGTGGTTCGCATTGCTGCAGGAAGCAGGGACCACATCAATGCAATGGATATGGTAGACGGATATGGAGATGGCGGTGATCCGGTAATTGAGAAGTCACAGTTTATCTTATCTTTGTTTGAACAGTTGGATAAAAAAGGGATCAATGTGAAGGAACGTTCCATTATTGACCGATGTGTAGGGGAAGTCTATGAGGAATATCAGCATGGCGGAGCAGTGCCGACTTTACGGGTGTTGCGTGAAAAGTTTCTGGAACAGGAAGAACCGGAAGCACAGGATTTGGCACTGGTATCAGAATTATTTACAAATGGAAGTCTGGACGCATTTGCACATGAAAGTAATGTTGATGTGAATAACCGTATCATGGTATACGACATTCTGGATTTAGGAAAGCAGTTAAAGACCATGGGACTTCTGGTAATCACTGATGCAATGCTGAACCGGGTAACGGAGAACTGGAAACAGGGAAAGCGAACCCATATTTTCTTAGACGAGTTTCATGTAGTATTTGAAAATGAGTATTCCGGAGCATTTTTTAACTCTGCATGGCGAAGATTTCGTAAGCGTAATGCATTTCCGACAGCAATTACCCAGAACGTGGAATATTTGTTAGATTCTGTTCTTGCAAGTACGATGATTTCCAACAGTGAGTATATCGTGATGCTTAATCAGGCAGAGCCGGATAGGGCAAAACTGGCAACACTTCTAAATATCTCCACAGAACAGATGGGATATATCACAAATGCAGATGCCGGTTGTGGTCTGGTGAAATACGGAAGTTCGCTTGTACCGTTCGTCAATAGATTTCCAACCAATACAAGGTTGTATAAACTGATGACCACAAAGCCGGGAGAGGACAGTATCAACCGGGGAAGAATGTAAAATTAAAAATATTTTGAATAATGAAAAGCAAGGCACTGGAAATCGTCACAATTTGTGGCGTTTTTTAGTGCCGGAAAAGGAGCCAAATATGTCAGAAATCAGATTTTCATCAAAGGAACACGAAAAGTTTTTTTATCAGATGTTAGCTAAATGCGGAAAGCACGACAGTTATTACAGTTCATTTTTCTATTGTGTGGGAATTTCTGAAGATACCAGAAATCATGTTGATCGCATGTTTGATTTTAAAGAGCGTTTGATTAAACCAGAAGCATTGCATGAAGGGTGGCAGACAGGCGGTTCGGCACGATTGACCAGACTGGCTTTCAACTTATGGAATGGATATGTGGAGAAGGGAGAAGAAAGCTTGTCTACTCCATACGAGATGTTCGATTGTGGCTATGCACCATATTTTTATGAAGCAATCCGCATGAAATACCCGGAATACTGCCGGGAACTGCCACAGGTAAGTAAAAAAGAAACTAATCATGAACGCTAGATAAAGATTCAAATGGAGGAAAGCGATGGATCGTAAGATAAAAACACGCCAAGTCCATAAGGATATTAAAGTATTAGATAAGACGGTTACGGTGACAGACCATGTCAAACATTCCTATGTCAGAACAAAAGAAACTGTCATGCAATCGACGGAGAAATCCAGTGATAGAGAGAATAATCCGGTAGGTTATGCAGAAGATGCGGCCAGCGAGTATGCTGACCGCATCTTTCACGAAACAGGGCATCAGGTACGTAGACAGGCAGGAAAGATTATTGAACGGAAGAAAGAGAAAGTTTCTGTTTCTTTGGCAGGCGAAGAAACAGTTTACCAGCCGAAAGAACAAATCCGACCAGTACCGCCTTCAGGCGGGGAAAAGGCACAGGAGCAGGGAAAAAAACTTGCTGTAAAAAAAATCAAGAATATTGAGCGGGATAAAAGAACCATTAAGACCGGGAAAGCATCGGAGCAGGTTGTAAAGAATACCGGAAAGGGTACCATCAAGACATCTGGAAAATCAGTCAAGACTGCAGAACAGACGGCAAAGACCAGCATTAAGACATCGGAGCAGACTGCAAATGCTTCTGTCCGGGCAATGCATTATTCTATGAAAAAAGCAGAAAAAGCAGTGCAGACAGCAAGGCAGACTGCACAGAATACCAGGATTGCAGTGAAAAAGACAGCAAAAGCGGTAACACATGTAATAAAAGCGTTGATTGAAGCTACAAAAGCATTACTGAGTGCATTGACTGCAGGTGGTTGGATTGCGGTTATGATTTTGATTATCGTCATTTTATTTGGTGGTTTTCTATGCATGACAGGTGGGGATAATTCCAGTACGGTTTCTTCCGTCAGTGCAGAAGTAGAAGCATACGAACCACTAATCCGACAGTATGCAAATCAATATGGTATTGGAGAGTATGTGGAACTAATCAAAGCCATTATGATGCAGGAATCAGGCGGGAGAGGACTTGACCCGATGCAGTGTTCAGAAGGGAGCTTTAATACAAAATATCCCAGACAGCCAAATGGAATCACAGATCCAGAGTATTCGATTTCTTGTGGTGTGCAGGAAATAAAAAGCTGTCTGGAACGTGCAGGAGTAAAAAATCCTCTGGATATGGAAAATATTAAACTGGCATTGCAAAGTTACAACTATGGAAATGGATATCTGGAATGGGCGAAAGCCAGAGGTGGATATACCCTTGCAAATGCAGCAGAATTTTCTGATATGATGGCACAGAGAATGGGGTGGAACAGTTATGGGGACAAGCAGTATGTACCGCATGTGCTTCAGTATTATGCATTTGGAAGAATCCCGACAGGCATCGGTAATCAGGCAATCGTTCAGGTGGCAGCATCTCAGGAAGGAAAAGGCGGAACAACCTACTGGAGTTGGTATGGATTTGGAAGCCGAGTAGAGTGGTGTGCCTGCTTTGTGTCATGGTGTGCAGACTAGAGCGGTTATATCCAAAGTGGAGTCATTCCGAAATTCTCTCTTTGTTCGGACGGTGTCAGGTGGTTTGAAAGTAAAGGCAGGTTCCGGGACGCCAGTTATACCCCGGCGGTAGGAGATATTATTTTCTTTGACTGGGGGAATAATGGAACGATTGACCATGTTGGAATTGTGGAGAGCGTCAGCGGTGGAACAGTGAATACCATTGAAGGCAACAGTGGGGATAAGGTGGCGAGACGAAATTACAGTATCGGAAGCAGTAATATCTATGGATACGGTGTTCCGTTATATTAAGAGTATTTATCTATAACATACCAATGTTAATTATTGATGTATATATGGAATGTATAGAGAAGGTTTTGGAATAAAAAGGAAGCAGCAATCAGTCAGAATGATATCTGGATTGCTGCTTATTTTTGGATTTGTATACCTAAAAGATATTCACAGGATACATGGAAAAATTCTGCTAAAGCTACAACTTCATAATCTGGTACAAAGCGTGAACCTTGTTCAATGCGAAGTATAGTTAAATCACTGAATTCGTATCCGGCAAGCTGAAGTTGTTCGGCCAGAGCTTTTTGGGACATATGTCGTTCGGTTCGCAATTCTTTAACACGTTGACCAATTATGTTTTTTGAATTATTTTCTTTGTTCCAATAAATTTTCATTATAACTACCGACTTTCTAAAGATGAAGTGTTATATGATTGATTTTACGGAATAATATTGATAATATACTTCTAAAGATGAAGTTCAAAAGAATAAAGTTATAAAAAAGAGTGCAAAAGGGAACAGTACGGTTAAAAAACACAATAATTATTAACGAAGAAGGTGAATATAAGAATGAATGAAGTATTTAAAAAAGTAGAAGAGATATTAGAAGAACTTCGCTGTGAGGCAGAAGAACGAGAATATTTTGTTCAAACAGAACAAGCGGAAAAGGCTGCACAAGAATTAAAAAAAGTAAATCGAGAGTATGAAAAAATATTAATAGAGATGCCAGAAGAATATAGAATTTTTTTAGAAAAGTATATGGATATTGTGGATCATGCAAATTTCCAAGAACAACAAAGAGCGTATTATCAGGGAATAGTAGATGCAATACAAATTCTTGCCGGACTTAAAATCATAAAAGAAAATGACAAGATAAAAGATTGGTTTACTAAAAAAATAACAGAGGCAAACTAAAAATGAGTTTGCCCCAATAATTCAGAAAGTTGTTTATTATTCTCTCTAATCAAGTTTTTTATATGTACGAAGATAAGCCTCTACCAGAGCAAGAATAGTGGTTATCTGATCAGCAGAACATTCTGAAAGATAAACTAACAGCCGTTGATAATCAAGATTATCAGATGGAACTGCTGGATAAAAGAACGGGTCAGCAGAAATATGTAGGGCACGAATAAGTTGTCCTAGTTTTTCAAGACTTGGAACATTACCATGATTTTCAATTTCTTTAATATATCTTGATGAGACGCCAGATTTTTCGGATAATTCATCATATGTTAGCTTCTGATCCAATCGGGCTTTTTTTAGACGAAAACCTAGCTCTTTATCAATTTTTTTAGATTTAGCCATAAATGCACCTCCATACCTAGTGTATAGTTCACATTTTTGTTTGGAAATGCATTAATAATGCACTATAACGAAGGGGTATGATGCATTAATGAATACTTTAGAAAGAATGCGTAGGTGACATATGATTATCTTGACTGTTAAATAAATATAAAGTAGTATATGATTAGTTAAAACTAACATAGAAGGGAGAGGATATAATTGACAAATCAATATATGAGTAAACTGTATCATGATTTACTTTCAAATTCTCCGCAGACAGTGACGATAGACATTCCTATTGATATAGGAACAGGACAGATTTCACAGGTTGTTACAAAGCAAGGAGCTGTTGTATCAGACTGGAAAATGAACTATTTTTCTGATATGAATGTGCAGGGTGTAAGCTGCGAAGATTATATTCAACTTTTATTTTGCTTCAATGATGGCGTATCGTGGAATATTGCAGATGCGCGTCAAAGTGTCAACGTTCAGAAAGGTGAATCTTGCATTTATCGAGGACATGGTAAGATGGAATACTTGTGTTATTCTGGGAAGAAAGATTTTCTTTTCAAGAATATAAAAATCCCCATGCCCTATTTTCACAAAATTTTGAATGACTACTTTGAAGATAGTGAAATAAACGCTTATGAAAAGAAATTACTGACAGGAATTTCAAAAGTGAGCGTTACACCGTATATGGAACACATTTTTGCGGAGGTAAAAGATTTTACGCAATATCGTGGCGGTTTAGGGTATCTATTCTTGGAAAGCAAAGTTTTTGAATTGCTGTCTGTGTATTTGAGTGAAGTATTGGAACTCAGTATTCTTTCATCGAGCTATATCAGCATTTCCAAAAGTGACAGGGACTCGATTACCGAAGCAAAAAGGATTATCGACAGTCAACTTGCTTTTGCGCCAAGCTGTGAGGAACTGGCGAAAAAGGTAAATATCAGTGTTTCCAGACTGACAAAGGGATTTAACTCTTTATTTGGGACATCTGTTCACGCATATATCATAGATCAAAGGCTGGAAAAGGCGGCAGGGTTGCTTTTGGAAAGCGATTTAAACGTAAGTCAGATTGCAATGCTGGTTGGCTATTCAAAACCAAGCAACTTTGCGGCTGCGTTCAAAAAGAAATATGGAGTAATACCCAAGAACTATAAAGATGAAAATACGATTGGTTAAACCTAAAAAAATACCGATTTTGGGTAGAATGAAATCGAGTTTGGGTTGGATATAACAACGAAAATTGGTAGAATTTGCGATGTGGTTAGAGAACATTAACCGCATCGCATTTTTATTTTCCAAATAAAGTGAGGAGGAATAAGTGTATGAAACAAAAGTTAAATGCGAAAGATTTTATTCTCATCGGTGTTTTAACGGCTCTTATGTGGATTATTTGCATGGTTATCAGCACCATTATGAGCGTGGCTGGCCCGGTGACAAATGTATTTTACCCGTCCGTTGTTGCGATCCCGAATGGCATCGTTATGATGCTCCTGCTGGCTAAGGTTCCGAAGAAAGGCGTGTTTACCATTTGCGCCGTAATTCAGGCTATCCTGTTTCTTCTGGTTGGTGCTTTCTGGTTCATTCCTATCGGTTTGATAATTGGCGGTGTCATCTGCGATTTCCTGGTTATGAGTCGGAGTGAAATCACAATGAAGTCCATGATGGCAGCCTATGCGCTGTTCAGTGCTATTTTTGCTTTTAGTGCTATCTGCCCTATCAAATTTCTTCAAAGCGCGTTTGTCGGAGCAATGGAGAAAAACAATATTGCCCCGGAGTACATTCAGGGAATGTTGAACATTACTTCCGTTCCCATGCTGGTAGTCATTGTCGCTGCCGGATTGGTAGGCGGTCTGATTGGCGGCTTTATCGGTCAGAAAGCATTGAAAAAACACTTTATCAAAGCTGGACTTGTTTCAGTAAAATAACAGGATCAGCCACCTGAAACTTTATCAGGCAATACAGGCAAGCGGGCTGCCTGACTTCAGAGCGTGGGGCTGAGAAGAGTCCTGCGCTTTAATTTTATAGGGAGACATTTGAATGGAAGAAGCACAAATTAAACAAATAATCAAGCGCCAGCCCCTACATGGCTCTGCGCTTCTCGACCCACGTTGCAAGATACTTCTTTTGGTCTGCATTGGTTTTGTCAGTTATTTTCTGGTCGGAGAAGTTGTCAGTCTCGCACTCATGCTGGTTTATGGGCTGTTTATTGCCTTAGGTAACGGAGAAAAATGGGCTGCTAAAATGATAGTGACATATATTGTTGTTGCTTATCTCAATGCCCTGCTCCGTTATGTCCAAGTTCCAGTTTTAAGTGTGATTATGAGCGTGTTCGGCGTGACGGTCTTAAAACTGATTCCCATTATGATGATGGGACTTTGGATATTGCGAACTACATACATGGATGACTTAATGGTGGCACTTCAACGGATGAGGCTGCCCCAGGCAGTCACAATTCCCCTTGTTGTTATGTTCCGCTATATCCCTACTTTACGGATTGAATATCGACAAATCCGAAGCACGATGGATATTCGCGGTATCAGTGATACCGTGTGGAAACGGGTATCCCATCCGTTAGCAACCATAGAATATATTTTGATACCTCTGCTGATGCGGTGCTTGAAAGTTACCGATGAACTGGCAGCATCCGGCACAACACGCGGTCTGGAATTGGAGTGCAAACGATATGCGCTGCGGCCAATCCGTTTTTCATGGCAGGAAATTGTGGTATCGCTGTTGGGTATCCTCTTTTTGGCCGGGTTGCTGTTTATCGACCAGACTAAAATCGGGGAAATCATTTTGTGGAGGGTGTGACGATGATCTCATTTCAGAATTTTAGCTTTCGTTATGAAGAAAGCAAAGACTTTACCCTCCGCGGCATTGATATGACCGTACAGACAGGAGAATTTATTCTTTTGACTGGGCGAAGCGGCTGCGGAAAAACAACCCTGATCCGCTCACTCAACGGTCTGATTCCGCACTTTTATCCCGGAGAAATCCAAGGTGATCTGCTCATGGATGGTCATTCACTGCTGGAAATGAAGCCGTCTGAATTGGCCGGACAGGTTGGAACGGTATTCCAAGACCCACGTTCTCAATTCTTTATGACGGATACCACGCGGGAATTGGCTTTCGGCTGCGAAAATCTCGGACTGTCCCGCGAGGAGACGATTGACCGCATTACAAAAGCGGCAAAAGAGTTAGAATTGGTAAACTACTTGAACAGGAGTATCTTTGCATTGTCCAGCGGAGAGAAACAACAGATCGCAATCGGTTCTGTTTATGCGCTGGGACCAAAAGTGTATATTTTTGACGAACCATCGGCCAATCTTGACTATGGCGCTACCAAACGGCTGGCAGAAATCATGGAAAAACTTAAACACGCCGGATACACCATTTTTGTGGTAGAGCATCGGTTTTATTATTTGCGCGATCTGATTGACCGAGCCTTTCTGATTCAGAACGGAAAAATTGAGCATGAGTTCACAGGGAAACAGTTTTGCTCTTTGCCCGAAGAAACACGAATTTCTTATGGCCTGCGTACAGCATACCCGGAACGCGATGCAGAACATTATCAGGAAAGGCCACATACAAAGGACGAGACACATCGGCTGAAAGTTCACAATTTAGGCTTTGCCTACAAGAAAGGGCCGAATGTTTTCCAAAATGTCAGCTTTGAAGCTCATGCAGGAAATGTGATCGGTATTCTAGGACATAACGGAGCTGGAAAAACAACCCTCTTATCTATTCTAACGGGCCTGCTAAAGCAGCAGCGCGGCGAGGTCTGCTTTGACGGTAAAAAATTGACACCACGCCAGCGGCGGTCACTTTCCTATCTTGTCATGCAAGATACGGATTATCAGCTTTTTGCCAGCAGCGTGGAGGAAGAACTCTCCCTTGGAATGAGGGACGATTGCGAGGAAAAAGTGAATGAAACGCTGAAAGCACTGGAACTATCAGATTACCGGGAACGACATCCGGCATCCCTTTCAGGTGGTCAAAAACAGAGGGTTACTATCGGTGCGGCAATCGTAAAGGGCAGTCCAGTAATCTACTTTGACGAGCCTACCAGTGGTTTGGACTATGATTCTATGGTGCGTGTCAGCAAACTGATCGAACAGCTTTCCAGCTCTGGCGTGATCGTGTTTGTGGTGTCCCACGATTTTGAATTTATTGTCCGTACTTGTACGGAGGTGGTTCAGTTGGATGATGACGGGGCTATTCAAAATCAAAGGCTCTCGCCAGAAATTTTGAAAACGTTGTCCGAAAAATATTTTTCCTGATAGGAGGTTGGAATTATGTTTCAAAAAGTATTTGAATATGCAGGGCCTCATAAGAAGGGGCTTTATGCAGCAACGACCATCGTGCTGGTCAGTGTCCTGATGGGGGTACTTCCCTTTGTGCTGGCTTATCAGGTGATAGCGCCGCTGGTCATGGGTGAATCCATTGGAGCATCTTTCATCATTTCGCGCGTGGCTCTTGTCTTGGTGTGTCTGGTGCTGCAAGCCCTTTTCTATGGCTGGGGACTGAATCTCTCACACAAAGCCGCTTATGACACGCTGCTCCGTCTGCGAACGGCGCTTCAAAAACGGTTTGAGAAGCTGCCCCTCGGTGTCATTCAGGATAAAGGCACCGGCACAGTCAAAAAGTTGTTCGTAGATGATGTAGACAGTCTGGAAGTTTTACTGGCTCACTCCATGCCGGAGGGAATTGCAAACCTGATGATTCCTATTGCGGTTTATGTGGCAATGTTCTTTGTGGATTGGAAACTGGCGCTTCTGTCGCTGGCATCCATTCCAATCAGCCTGATTGCCATGATGACGATGTATTCGGTCGGAATGAAGAAAATGGGGCCTTACTATATGGCCGGACAGAAGATGAATAATACCATTATCGAGTACATCAACGGTATGGAAGTTGTCAAGGTATTCAATAAGGATGCGGATTCCTATGAGCGGTTCCGCAAAGATGTATCAGATTACCGAGACTACACGCTGGCATGGTATAAGGCGGCGTGGCCGTGGATGGCAATTTACAGCAGTCTGCTTCCATGCACTATTATTCTGACTTTGCCTGTGGGCGCATGGTTCGTTCTCTCAGGCTGGTCAACTCTGCCTAATTTGATTTTGGTGCTGTGTCTTTCTTTAAGCATTGGTATGCCGCTACTGAAATCCCTCGGTTTCCTGCCTACCATGCCCCAGCTCAACTATAAAATTTCTGCATTGGAGCAGGTGCTGGATGCACCAGAGCTTCAGCAGACAGAGGATGTATTCAATGGAAAAGATGACACCATTACTTATGACCATGTTTCTTTTGGTTATCAGACCACACAGCCCGGCCCGGATGGAAAGCCTGTGGTGACCATGAATGAAGTTCTCCATGACATTTCCTTTACGGCAAAAGCTGGACAGAAAACAGCTCTTGTTGGTGAATCTGGTTCTGGCAAGAGTACATTGGCAAAACTGCTGATTCACTATTATGACCCACAGAAAGGTAGCATTTCCATCGGTGGACAGAAACTCTGCGATATGAGTCTTGAAGCACTGAACAGCCGTATCTCCTATGTGGCGCAGGATCAATACCTGTTCAACACCTCTCTGCTCGAAAACATTCGGCTTGGTCGGCTGAACGCAACGGACGAAGAAGTGGTGGAGGCCGCAAAGAAAGCCCAGTGCATGGAGTTCCTTGAGAAACTTCCGCAGGGTATTCATTCGATGGCTGGTGATGCAGGAAAAATGCTATCCGGCGGTCAGCGCCAGCGTATTTCTTTGGCGCGGGCAATCTTAAAGGATGCTCCTATTGTGGTGCTTGACGAGGCAACTGCCTATGCTGATCCTGAAAATGAGGAAAAGATGGAGGCTGCTATTGCAGAGCTTGTAAAAGGTAAGACCCTTGTGGTTATCGCACACAAATTACCAGCCATTATGAACGCAGACCAAATTTGTGTTATGGATCACGGAAAGCTGGTTGCAACGGGCAGACATCAAGAGCTGATCCAGTCCTGCCCTGAATATCAAAAGTTGTGGAAAGCGGCACAGGACAGCGCCGAGTGGAAAGTACACACCGTAAAGGAGGGAAAATAAATGTTTGCTTTGTTTTCAAGAATATTGAAACTTTCCGGCCGTTATAAGAGCCGTATTCAGGGCGCATTTGTTTGTGCGTTTCTGGAATCAATTCTGTCAAAAATGCCGATTTTTCTGGCCTTTGTGGTTTTGAGTGGATTTGCAAATAAGACAATTACTGGGCAGACCTGCCTTTATGTGGGACTTGGTCTTGCTGCTGTTGTGATGGTTCAGATGCTCGTTCATTATCTTAGTGACAGCCTGCAAAGTGCAGCGGGATATTTGATGTTCGCTGACAAGCGTATCGAATTGGGTGGCCATCTGCGGAAACTTCCGATGGGTTATTTCACTTCCGGCAATATTGGAAAGATCAGTTCTGTCCTCAGTACCGACATGGTATTCATTGAAGAAGTTGCTATGAGTACGCTGGGAAACATGATGAGCTATCTGCTGTCCTCGCTGGTTTTGCTGGCCTTCATGTTTTATCTGAATTGGCAGCTTGGCTTGATCGCCGCAATAGTTACTATTTTGGCATGGCTGGTATCTAAGGGGATGAATAAAGTTTCTCTGCGAGAAGCAGCAGGCCGTCAGGAGCAGAGCGAACGGCTGACCGATGCGGTGCTGTCTTTTGTAGAGGGTATTGGTGTTATTAAGAGCTATAACTTGCTTGGAGAAAAATCCGAAGAATTGTCCGGCAATTTCAAGCGTTCCAGAAACACATCGCTTGACTTTGAACGGAAAATGACGCCGTGGACAATGGGGCTGAATATCCTTTACGGTATTGGTATTGCGGCAATTTTCGGCCTGTCTATTGTGTTGGAACAGAGCGGTGCGCTTTCTTTGGCTTATGTGTTGGGTGTTCTGCTGTTTGTATTTGATCTTTTTGGCCCGTTGAAGGCTCTCTATGGCGAAGCATCCAGACTGACAGTTATGAACGCTGCCCTTGATCGTATTGAAGCGGTATTGGATGAACCAGAACTTCCCGACAACGGTAAGCAGCATATTCCGGCTCAGGCACAGCCGGGACAGCCAGAAGTCCAGTTCAACGATGTTACATTTGCTTATCAGGATAAAGAGGTTTTGCACCATATCAGCTTTGCCATGAAGAAAAATTCTATGACGGCGCTGGTTGGACCGTCCGGCGGCGGTAAGTCCACCATTGCAAACCTGCTGGCGCGGCTTTGGGATGTGAAATCCGGCAATGTGATGATAGGGGGTGTGGATATTCGCAATGTACCTCTGTCGGAATTGATGGATCAGATCAGCATGGTATTCCAGCGTGTGTATTTGTTTCAGGACACCATTTACAACAATATCAGCATGGGAAAGCCGGATGCCACGGAAGAAGAAGTCTATGAGGCTGCCAGAAAAGCCCGCTGCTATGATTTCATTATGGATTTGCCCGATGGATTCCAGACGGTAGTTGGTGAGGGCGGCGCAACACTCTCCGGTGGCGAAAAGCAACGCATTTCGATTGCCCGCTGTATTCTGAAAGATGCACCTATCGTCATTTTGGACGAAGCTACCGCAAGTGTGGATACGGACAATGAAAGCTATATTCAGGAGGCCATTTCCGAATTGGTGAAGGGAAAGACCCTGCTTGTAATTGCTCACCGTCTGAATACCATCCAGAACGCCGATCAGATTTTAGTTATAGACAACGGCCAGATTGCACAGCAAGGAAACCATGAGGAACTTTTGAAACAGCCCGGTATCTATCAGGATTTCGTCAATATCCGAAAGAGTGCGGCTGGCTGGAGTCTTGCTTAATGGCGAAAGGAGCTGCCTATGAAACTTCATACTGCCGGAGAGGATTATTTGGAGGCCGTGCTTATACTTCAAAAGAAGCTTGGTATGGTGCGTTCCGTGGATGTCGCCCGGTATATGGAGGTTTCAAAACCCAGCGTATGTTACGCAGTAGGAACTTTACGGGAGGGCGGCTTTCTGACAACAGACGAAAACCATTATCTACATCTGACCGAACTTGGCCGGAATGTGGCTGAAAAAATCTACGAACGCCATTGCTTTTTAACGAAGCAACTTATATCTATAGGCGTTAATCCTGAAACGGCGGAGGTTGATGCCTGCCGGATCGAACACGATATTAGCGCAGAAACTTTTGAGAGATTAAAAGAATTTGTTAAAAAAAATAAATACAGTATGTAGCTCGGTGTTTATAATGTTTGAAACAAATATATTTAAGTTCCTAGTTTGAGTAATTATCGAAGGTTTAGAAATATCAAAAATATTTAGTTGGAGGGAAGATGAAAGAAAGAGTGTAGAAGAGGCTATATTGAATTTTTCATCTTTCCTTTTTCAATATTTTTGACGGATAGTTTTTTTATAAAATTTTATATAATGAAACTTTGAATGTTGCATATAAAAAAACGCAGTATTCAAAGGTTTTTTCGCATGCTTTTATCCTTTGAACATGTTAGGAAGAAAATGGACGCTAAACTGTTGGAAGGATTTTATTATATTAGTCATATTCAATCTTGCATGATGTGTGGAAAGGTTGATATATAGATTGTATTTTATCGTATGCGTTTGTTTTTGCAAAGAAAAGTGAACTATATACACTCAAGATATGTGGTGAAAATTTAATAGTAAGTAATGAAATCGTTCTGAAGACCTATGTCTGTCAGGGCGTTTTTTGTTACCTAAATATTGAGAATGAACAATTCCTAACAAGGACGATTGTTCGTATTCGTGCCCCACCTACTGATCTGAATTCAAAAAAATTCAGATTGGAGGAAAGGACATGGAAGGCAGACAGCCAAAAAGAAGAAAAGATAAATACAACCCATATGAAATCTATGAGAAGGACGGAAAATATTATGTTTCATTTCGCAATGGTGAAAAAGAGTACAAGGATTTGGAAATAGGAAAGAATGTATATGAGGCTTTTAATACGTTTGAATTGCAGGACGTGTCGCATATGAATATTGTGGACAGGCATTTGGAACAGTCAGAAATCTGGGATTCCAGTTTATATGAACGGGTATTTCAGAAGGAGGAAGGTGTAGAGGATACGGTTCTGAATAAACTGGAAGCGGAACGTTTACATAGTGCAATTCAGCAGTTGTCGGAAATTCAGAGAAGACGATTGATGAAGTATTATTTTGAAGATAAGAATTATGAGCAGATTGCACAGGAAGAAGGCTGCTCTTTTCAGATGGTAGCAAAGTCTGTAAAAGCAGCAATCAGAAATTTGAAAAAGATTTTGAGATAGTGGGTTGAAAAATAGCGTTTAAGTGAGGAAACAGGTGGAAAGAGAAATATTCTGATCCGCCTGTTTCTTCTTTTGTCACGAAAATACTGGGGAGCGGGACGAACCTTGACAAATTCATATACATTCATCAGGCACATTCCTGTTGTTATCGTGATGAGCGTAAGCCACATTAACAAATACGCCATAACACAGGCTGGGTAAAGACAGCGAAATCCCACCCGTATACTTCCTTTTGGTTTCAGTTTGTATTACCCGGACTGTTGAGCGAAAAATATCTGGTTATAACTGTCAGATTGCTTCTGGCAGGGCGATGACAGACAACAGGCATAATGATACTCCTGTCCGGTCATAAAGTCGTGTATACAAAATATTTCTTTGATGCCGCAACAAGTGAGGGCAGCTTCAGGAGATCCCTGGAGAGGAAAACTCCCAATCCCATATATTTATTTTAGATAAAATCCTGTGGAGCTGATTAGCAGTCAGCCGTCTGATGATTTCCCAATTACAAGTCGGGGCGTCGGGGACAAATAGGCTTGTATTTTACATATTTAGGGATAACAACAGTTAGAAAGACGAGAGGAGATATAGCAAAGATGGAAGATAGGAACGTCAGGCGTGGGGATATTTATCACGCCGACCTTGATCCTGTATTTGGAAGTGAACAGGGCGGTTATCGTCCGGTGCTGGTGATTCAGAACAATATAGGAAATAAATACAGTCCGACAGTGATTGTGGCAGCAATTACTAGTAAAGAAAAAATGAAACTGCCAACACACATTGCAGTCCCGGAAATGGAAGGGTTAGAAAAAGATTCTGTAGTGCTGTTGGAGCAGCTTAGAACTTTGGATAAAAGACGGTTGGAAAATTATGTGTGTACCTTAGACCGCACTGAAATGGAGAAAATCAATAAAGCAATCAGGAGAAGTACCGGGATACCGAAGATAATTGAAAAACCGTTAGTCGTGAGCCTGTGCAGAGTATGTGCAGGCAATTTTTATGATGTGCCGGGACATTATATCCGGCGAGTGAATCCAGAACAGCGATATAAGGATACTTGTATGTTCTGTAATGTCCGGAATGGGTACGACTATTATATAGGAAGAAAGAACAAGTAACACGTAAAAGTCAAGTGTGCGATTTGAAAATTCGCACATTGGACGATGCAGACGAAAATGGATATCTTAGTGGTGTAACGTTTTTAGATGTTACACAGCTAAAAACTACCGGTAGTGAAGCGCAAAGATTAGGACGAGGAGGATAACGTCATGGCAATGATAGAGAATGAAGTGGAAAAGAAAGTATATAAAGTAGAAGATGTTCAGAATTTGCTTGGGCTGGGACGCTCCAAGGCGTATGAATTTATAGAAAATGTTTATTATGATAGAAAACCATTCCGGGTGTTGAAGATTGGCAGATCTTATCGTATCCCATGCAATTCTTTTGATAGGTGGCTGAATGGAGACGAGGAGAGAGAAAGAGTGAGAGCCGAATGAAACAGAAAGAAACGAAGCAGGAGACAATGTCAAAGGAAAAGAGAGTTGTCTTTTTTGAAGGAAAATCATGGTATCACAGAATCAAAGAGCTGCAGGACGATCTGACGACAAAATATGGGAAAAAAGGCGGCTTTGAAACGCCGGAAGAAGCGGAGAAAAGTTACTGGGAATATGAAAAGAGATACCAGAAGAAGCAGAGAGATCTCCAGATTGCAAAAATGCAAAAGACAGATGTAATGCTTGGAGATTATCTGGAATATTGGTTTGAAAATATTTTCAGTCCGAGAATTGAGACAACCACGAGGATGGTTGGAGCATATACGTTATATAATCTGATTCTTCCGAGTATGGAAGCAGATATCAAATTAAAATACATTTCAGTAGAGTATTTAGATGCTCTACTGGAACGTGTTGCAAAAATCTGTCCTTCAGCAGGAAATAAGGGGCGGGAACTTCTGAGTATCGCCATGAAAGATGCAGCAGGAGATAAGTTCATAAGCTATAATCCAATGCCTGAGACAAAGCCATATCCGAGAGCAAAACCAAAGGTAAGGGTATTAGGCAAAGAAAAATTGAAGGTTTTTCTTGAAGCTGCGAGCAAGAATCCTTGGTATCTGGAAATTTTACTGGGACTGTTTTGTGGATTACGAAAAGGAGAAATCCTTGGATTGAAGTTTCAGGACTTTGATTTTGAAAAGCAGACGGTCAGAATCAGCAGACAGATTGTCGGAAATCTTAAAGTGAAAGAACAGGAATTTACGATTACGGAATATGCTGTTATCGAACGGAATCCAAAGACGGAGAACAGTTACCGGATATTAAGAGTTCCGAAAGTGGTGATGCGGGAAGTGAAACACAGACAACAGTTAATTGATAAGCGTAAAGCAGATATGGGGGTAGCGTACAAGGATTATGATTATGTATCTTGTCAGGAAAACGGTGAACCACGTTCGCTGACAGCAATGAATCAGGCACTCACAAAAATCTGTAAAAGAAATGGATTGCCCAATATCACTGTACATGGACTCAGACACATGTTTGCGACCATTTTGATCGAGCTTGGAGTTTCTTTGTTTAAAATATCTGGTCTGTTAGGACATAGTTCCGTTCATACAACTTATGAATACTATTGTGAGATTATGGACGAGCAGGATAAGATTATTGCGTTTGTAAATAATACGTTTGTACCACAACAAACCGGAACGGAGGGATAGCCATGCATAAGACCTTTGATTTTAAGAAATATGTAGAATATAAGGTCTATTCGGTGACAACAATCAAAAAGGGATATGGATTTCGTGTGTTGCTGACGTTTGCAGACGAAAGTACAAAGACGCAGCAACATGCGGGATTCACGACCAAAAGAGAAGCCAATGCATTTCGTGATGAAGTCATTGGACAGCTACATACCGGAACCTATATTGTGTATGGGAAAATCCGGGTAGAGGAGTTTATGATCTTCTGGCTGGAAGATATTATGCGTCCCCGAATAACAGACGACACATATACAACTTACAAAAGTGCCATTAGGAATTATATTGTTCCACAGCTTGGAAAAATGTATATGTCTACACTGAATCAGGGTTATATCAGAAAATTATATAATACAGTTGCAGAAAAGTACGAATCAGTTGCGAAAAATGTCAGGACGATCATGAAAACATCATTGGAGTATGCATTTAACAAAAATGTACTGGCAACAAATCCAGCGAAGGGAATCAATTTACCGAAAAAAATAAAAAAGACAGAGTATCGTGTCCTGAAAATTGACGAGAAGAAAACATTGACACTTCCGCAGGTGCTTCGGTTGATCGAGGCAAGCAAGGAGACACCGATTCATATGCAAATTCTGTTTGCGGTATTGATGGGACTTAGAAGAAGTGAAATAAATGGTCTGAAATACAGTGATGTCGATTACATTCACAGGACGTTGAGAGTCGAGCGTCAGTTGGGAAAGAAGCCAAACAGTAAAGCAGAAGACTGTGCACCTAAGATGCTGACAAAGCAGGAAATAAAAACAAAAACACCTGCTGGTGTGCGTGAACTTCCAATACCGGATTATGTATTTGAAGCCATTCTGGAAGAACGGAAAACCTATGAGAAGAACCGCAGACGCAGACCAAAAGAGTTCCGGGACTGGAATTATATTTGTTCTTCTACATATGGGAATCCAAGGAGTAAAGGTTTTCATCAGAAATACTATAAAGACTTGTTGAAATCCTTGGATTTGCCTGATATTCATTTTCACCAGTTGAGAAATACCTATGCAACTATTTTGCTGAAGAATAGCTTTAATTCAAAAGGTGTTTCGCATTTATTGGGACATGCTAAGGAAATCATATCAGTAGATGTCTATGGAGATACGCAGGAAATCATAGAAGACTGTCTGGATGTATTGGAACCATTTATTGAAGAAGTTATTCCAAAAGAGCGGAAAAATCAGTATTATGATTATTCAGAAGTGATTGAAATAGACTTAATTCTGGAGGAATATTTCAACGCAGCATGATAAAAAATAGAATAGTAGTAGGATAGAAAAGTACAAATGAGAACCGAACATTTGTACTTTTTTCTTGCTTTCATCTATATACTTTCAAAAAAATGTCTGATATAATAGGGACTGTTACAAGAACAAACAGTAAAAATATGACAGAACCGGAGCCTGGTATCATCAGGTATTTCCGAGTGCTGTTTTATCCGCAAAAATCAGTTTTGTGACTTTTATTCGTAACGAGGTGAAAACGACATCTATTCACCATAAAAATGAGCTTTTCGTTACGAATCCGGATACGAATTTTTGGCTGATAATGGTCATAGTAAAAGTCACAAATGGAGGGATTTACCATGAATGAGTTCAAATTAAAAGCCCCATATAAGCCAACCGGAGACCAGCCACAGGCGATTGCAGAGCTTGTGAAAGGGTTCAAGGAAGGCAATCAATGCCAGACTTTACTAGGGGTTACGGGTTCTGGAAAGACTTTTACGATGGCAAATGTGATTCAGCAATTACAGAAGCCGACACTTGTCATCGCTCATAATAAGACGTTAGCGGCTCAGTTATACGGAGAGTTCAAGGAGATGTTCCCCGATAACGCAGTAGAATATTTTGTCTCCTACTACGACTATTATCAGCCGGAAGCATATGTTCCATCTTCAGACACATATATTGCAAAGGATTCGTCCATCAATGACGAGATTGATAAGCTTCGACTCTCCGCAACTATGTCACTGATGGAGCGAAGAGATGTGATCATTGTTGCAAGTGTATCTTGCATCTATGGGCTGGGTAACCCGGTAGATTACCAGAACATGGTAGTTTCTCTGCGTCCTGGTATGATCAAAGATCGTGATGAAGTAATGGCAAAGCTGATTGAGATCCAGTATGATCGTAATGATATGGATTTCCACCGTGGTACATTTCGTGTGCGTGGAGATGTTTTGGAAATCATTCCGGCATATGAGAGTGACACAGCGATTCGTGTGGAATTCTTTGGAGACGAGATAGACAGGATCTCAGAGATTGATATTTTGACAGGAGAAGTGAAGGACGAACTGAAACATGTAGCAATCTTTCCGGCATCTCATTATGTTGTTGACCGTGAGAATATCAAGCGTGCGGTGGCAGATATCGAGGAAGAACTGGAAGAACGTGTCAAAGAGTTTAAGAGAAATGACAAGCTTTTAGAGGCACAGCGTATTGCGGAGCGAACGAATTTTGATATTGAGATGCTTAAGGAGACTGGATTTTGTTCCGGAATTGAGAATTATTCCAGACATTTGGCAGGGCTTCGACCAGGACAGGCTCCGTATACATTGATCGATTATTTCCCGGATGATTTTATTATGATGATTGATGAGTCACATAAGACAATCCCGCAGATTGGTGGAATGTATCACGGAGACCAGTCGAGAAAGCAGACATTGGTAGATTATGGATTCCGCCTGCCATCTGCGAAGGATAACCGTCCACTTAACTTTGATGAGTTTGAAAGTAAGATCAATCAGGTGATGTTTGTATCTGCAACACCAGGAGAATATGAGAAGGATCATGAACTTCTTCGAGCAGAACAGGTAATCCGTCCGACAGGACTTCTGGATCCGGAAGTTGAAGTGCGACCGGTAGAAGGACAGATTGATGATCTGATCGGTGAAGTGAACAAAGAGATCAGTAAGAAGAATAAAGTCCTTGTCACAACGCTGACAAAGCGCATGGCAGAAGATTTGACAGATTATATGCGTGAAGTAGGAATCCGTGTAAAATATCTTCATTCGGATATTGATACGCTTGAACGTACGGAGATCATCCGAGATATGCGTCTGGATGTGTTTGATGTGTTGGTTGGGATCAACCTCTTGAGAGAAGGACTTGATATTCCGGAAATCACTCTTGTTGCAATCCTTGATGCAGATAAAGAAGGATTCCTTCGTTCAGAGACTTCGCTGATTCAGACAATCGGTCGTGCAGCGCGTAATGCAGAAGGACATGTAATCATGTATGCAGATAAGATTACAGAATCAATGCAGCTGGCGATCGATGAGACACAGCGTCGTCGTGAGATTCAGATGAGATACAATGAAGAGCATGGAATCACGCCGAAGACGATTCAGAAGTCAGTGCGTGATCTGATCAGTATCTCTAAAAAGGTTGCGACAGAAGAGATGCGGCTTGAAAAAGATCCGGAGTCCATGAGCCAGAAAGAACTGGAGAAACTGATCGCGGATCTGACGAAACAGATGAAGAAGGCAGCAGCGGAATTGAACTTTGAGGCAGCGGCAGAGCTTCGTGATAAGCTTGTTGAATTAAAAAAGATGCTCAATGATATGGAATAGGAGATTACAAAATGGGTAAGAAAATGGACGCTAGACAGTACATTAAGATACGAGGCGCGAATGAGAATAACCTGAAGAATATAGATGTAGATATCCCAAGAAATGAACTGGTTGTTTTGACGGGACTTAGCGGTTCTGGAAAATCTTCCCTTGCATTTGATACAATTTATGCAGAAGGACAGAGACGTTATATGGAATCACTGTCTTCCTATGCAAGACAGTTTCTTGGTCAGATGGAGAAACCGGATGTAGAAAGTATCGAAGGGCTTTCACCTGCAATTTCTATCGATCAGAAATCAACGAACCACAATCCACGTTCCACAGTTGGAACTGTTACGGAGATTTATGATTATTTTCGATTATTATATGCGAGAGTTGGAATTCCGCATTGCCCGAAATGTGGTCGTGAGATTGCAAAACAGTCGGTAGATCAGATGGTGGATCAGATTATGGCGCTTCCGGAGAGAACGAAGATACAGCTTTTGGCACCTGTTGTACGTGGAAGAAAAGGAACACATGCAAAGCTTTTCGAACGTGCAAAAAAGAGTGGATATGTTCGTGTTCGTGTGGATGGCAATATGTATGAGCTTTCAGAAGAAATTACATTAGATAAGAATATCAAGCATAATATTGAAATTATTGTGGATCGTCTTGTGATAAAACCTGGAATTGAAAAACGACTGACAGATTCTGTCGAAAATGTACTTGAGCTCGCAGAAGGTCTGCTTGTTGTTGACGTGATCGATGGAGAATCTCTGAATTTCAGCCAGAGCTTTTCATGTCCTGTCTGCGAAATCAGTATTGATGAGATTGAACCACGCAGTTTTTCTTTTAACAATCCATTTGGTGCTTGCCCGGAATGTTTTGGACTTGGATACAAAATGGAATTTTCAGAAGAACTGATGATTCCGGATCCGTCGTTGTCTATTAATCAAGGTGCGATTGCAGTTTTAGGATGGCAGTCCTGTACAGACAAGAGCAGCTTCACACGTGCAATTCTGGATGCACTTTGTAAAGAATATCATTTTGATCTGGACACCCCTTTTGAGGACTATCCGAAAAAAATCCATGATATTTTGATTTATGGAACAGATGGAAAAGAAGTGAAGGTTTATTATAAAGGTCAGAGAGGCGAAGGGATTTATCCGGTTGCATTTGAAGGTTTGATCAAGAATGTAGAACGTCGTTACCGTGAGACAGGTTCTCAGACGATGAAAGCAGAATATGAGACATTTATGAATATTACACCATGTTCAGCCTGTAAAGGACAGCGCTTGAAGCCGGGGGCTTTAGCTGTAACAGTTGGAGATAAGAATATTTCAGAAGTGACAACACTTTCTATAGAACGTCTTCAGAAATTTTTAGATGAACTTCAATTGACAGAGACGCAGCAGTTGATTGGTAATCAGATTCTGAAAGAGATTAAAGCAAGAATCAGTTTTTTGATGGATGTCGGTCTGGATTATCTGACGCTTGCGCGTGCGACAGGAACACTTTCCGGTGGAGAAGCACAGAGAATTCGACTTGCAACACAGATTGGATCAGGTCTGGTCGGAGTTGCATATATTCTGGATGAGCCGAGTATCGGACTTCATCAAAGAGATAATGATAAACTTCTTGCGACGCTGAAACATTTGCGTGATCTTGGAAATTCATTGATTGTAGTAGAACATGATGAAGATACGATGCTGGCAGCGGATTATATAGTAGATATCGGTCCGGGGGCAGGAGAACATGGCGGTCAGGTTGTTGCTGTGGGAAATGCACAGGAAATTATGAAAAATCCAAATTCTGTCACAGGAGCGTATTTGAGTGGAAAAATCAGGATTCCGGTTCCGACAGAAAGAAAGAAGCCGACAGGTTATCTGAAGGTAGTCGGTGCACAAGAGAATAATCTCAAGAACATTGATGTAAAATTCCCTTTGGGAGTTATGACTTGTGTAACGGGAGTGTCTGGATCGGGGAAAAGTTCTCTTGTGAATCAGATTTTATATAAAAGACTTGCAAGAGACTTGAACCGGGCAAGAACAATCCCTGGAAAACATAAGAGAATAGAAGGGCTAGAGCAGGTTGACAAAGTGATTAATATCGACCAGTCACCAATCGGAAGGACGCCACGGTCAAATCCTGCCACTTATACAGGCGTGTTTGATTTGATCCGAGATTTGTTTGCAGGAACGCCGGATGCAAAAGCACGTGGATACAAGAAAGGACGGTTTAGCTTTAATGTTAAAGGGGGACGTTGCGAAGCATGTGCAGGAGACGGAATTCTGAAAATCGAGATGCATTTTCTTCCGGATGTTTATGTTCCATGTGAGGTCTGTGGTGGAAAGCGTTACAATCGTGAGACTCTGGAAGTACGCTATAAAGGGAAAAATATTTATGATGTATTGAATATGACAGTGGAAGAAGCGGTAGATTTCTTCGAAAACGTGCCAAGTATTCGAAGAAAGATGGAGACGTTGAGAGATGTCGGATTGTCGTATATTCGTTTGGGACAGCCTTCTACAGAGCTTTCAGGTGGCGAGGCACAGAGAATTAAACTTGCGACAGAACTTAGCAAACGCAGTACCGGAAAAACGGTATATATTCTGGATGAACCTACGACAGGACTTCATTTTGCAGACGTGCATAAATTAACAGAGATTCTCCGCAGACTTTCCGGGGATGGAAATACAGTAATTGTAATCGAACATAATCTGGATGTGATTAAGACGGCAGACTATATTATTGACATTGGACCAGAAGGAGGAGACCGCGGAGGAACTGTTGTGGCAAGTGGTACTCCGGAAGAGGTCGCAAAGAATCCAGATTCTTATACAGGGAAATATATTGCGTCTATATTGGAGAAATAAAGACGAAAAAAAGTCGAAAAAAGTCGTAAAATATATGCAAAAAATGCCTTTCTATTTTAAGCGAAGTCTATTATACTAAAGTATGCGGATGATAAAACATTACTGTTTTGGTTACATAATATTGACAACAGTAAGAGTGAAAAAAACAGTAACGATAAACCCCTTCAAGGGACAAAAGACACTTGATTGAGGAAAGAGAATGCTGGAATCAGTAACCGACAATGTTGTTTATTTGCAGTAGATTGCTGAGAACAGTAAAAGAGCGTTTTAGAAGGGAGATATAGAAATTATGATGTCAGTAGATCTTGGAATAGATTTGGGGACAGCCAGTGTACTGGTATATGTGAAAGGAAAAGGGGTTGTTCTGAAAGAACCATCAGTTGTCGCATTTGATCGTGATACGAATGTGATCAAGGCAATTGGTGAAGAAGCGCGTCTGATGCTTGGAAGAACACCGGGAAATATTATTGCGGTAAGACCACTCAGACAAGGAGTAATCTCTGATTATACCGTGACGGAGAAGATGATTAAGTATTTTGTTCAGAAAGCTTTGGGAAAACGTACATTTAAGAAGCCGAGAATCAGTATCTGTGTACCAAGTGGTGTTACAGAAGTAGAAAAAAAAGCAGTGGAAGAGGCTACATTTGCAGCCGGAGCAAGAGAAGTTCATCTGATTGAAGAACCTGTGGCAGCAGCAATAGGAGCGGGGATAGATATTTCAAAGCCTTGTGGAAATATGATTGTTGATATCGGTGGAGGTACAGCAGATATTGCAGTTATTTCGTTGGGTGGAACAGTTGTGAATACATCAATTAAGATAGCGGGTGATGATTTCGATGAAGCAATCGTACGCTATATGAGAAAGAAACACAATCTTCTGATTGGAGAAAGAACGGCAGAAGATATCAAGATTAAGATTGGAACGACTTATCCACTTGTAGAAGAAGAGAAGATGGAAGTCAGAGGGCGTAATCTGGTAACGGGGCTTCCGAAGACAGTTACGGTGACTTCATCTGAGACAGAAGAAGCTTTGAGAGAATCTACAGGACAGATTGTAGAAGCTGTAATCGGAGTACTTGAGCAGACTCCGCCAGAGTTGTCAGCAGATATCCTTGATCGTGGAATTGTTCTTACCGGAGGAGGATCACTTCTTCGCGGACTGGAAGAATTGATCGAAGAGAGAACAGGAATTAATACGATGACAGCGGAGGATCCGATGAAAGTCGTTGCAATTGGTACCGGACAGTTTGTGGAATTTATGAGTGGAAGAAAAGAGTTTTAAGAGAAAGAATTCTGAAAAAGAATTTGAAGTGTCAGGTTCTTAGAGAAGAAGATTCAATTACAAGGGGTGTGTATAATAGGAACACACCCTTTTTCTGCATATAAATAGGAAAAGATACAAGAAGAGAGAGGAAAAAGTGTGGAAACAGTTACAGGGTATGTGAGTCATATTGTATATAGAAATTCTGATAATGGGTATACAGTATTCCATATTGAACATGATGATGGTGAAGTGACATGCGTGGGAAGTCTGAACTATATTAATGAAGGAGAACTTCTTGAAATTCAAGGAGAATATGTGAATCATAATGTTTACGGTAAGCAGTTGAAGATTTCTCATTATAAAGTAAAAGAGCCGGAGGATATTGTTTCTATTGAACGATATCTTGGCTCCGGAGCAGTGAAAGGTGTGGGTGCGGCACTGGCTGGCCGAATCGTGAAAAAGTTTAAAGAGGATACTTTCCGCATTATTGAAGAAGAGCCGGAAAGACTTGCGGAGATCAAAGGAATCAGTGAGAGAAAGGCACAGGAGATTGCATCTCAGCTTGAAGAAAAGAAAGATATGCGAAAAGCCATGATTTATCTGCAGAAATACGGTATTTCAACAAAGCTGGCAGCCAAGATTTATCAGTATTACGGAATGAAAGTGTATAAAGTGCTAGAAGAAAATCCGTATCAGCTTGCAGATAATATTGAAGGAATCGGATTTAAGACTGCGGATGAAATTGCATCCAAGATTGGCATACATACAGATTCAGACTATCGTATACGAAGTGGTTTATTTTATACATTGCAACAGGCAGTAGGTGAGGGGCATGTGTATTTACCACAGAATATATTGCTTCGAAGGGCAAATGCACTTTTAGGAGTTGATCTTGAAGATATTGAGAAGTACATCATGGATCTGTGTATAGAGCGGAAAACAGTTATGAAAGAAGTGGATGAGGAAATTCGCATTTATCCAGCACATTATTATTACTTGGAATTGAACACTGCGAAAATGCTTAATGATCTTGATATTGACTGTCAGATGCCGGAAGACATGATGGAGAAACGTCTGAAAAGAGTAGAACAGAAAGAAAAGATAGAATTGGATCCAATGCAGCACAGAGCTGTTATAGAAGCTATTAAACATGGTTTGCTCATATTAACAGGAGGACCGGGTACAGGTAAGACGACAACGATCAATACGATGATTCAATTTTTTGAAAGTGAAGGAATGAGTATCCTTCTTGCAGCGCCAACAGGACGCGCGGCAAAGCGAATGACAGAGGCTACAGGATATGAAGCCCAGACGATTCACAGATTACTTGAAGTAAGTGGAAATCCTGAGGAAGAGAACAGTGTAGGTGGATTTTTGAGAAACAGAGAGAATCCACTTGAGACAGATGTTATCATTATAGATGAGATGTCCATGGTTGATCTGAATCTGATGCATGCGCTTTTATCAGCAGTTATTCCGGGAACAAGACTTATTCTTGTGGGAGATGTGGATCAGCTTCCGTCCGTGGGACCGGGAAGTGTGTTAAAAGATATCATACGCTCAGAAAAATTTCACGTAGTGACGCTTACAAAGATTTTTCGTCAGGCAGGAGAGAGTGATATTGTAGTAAATGCTCATAAGATCAATGCAGGAGAACCGGTTACAATTGATAATAAAAGCCGGGATTTCTTCTTCTTAAAACGCCAGGATGCGAATACGATCATTAGCGTCGTTATTACTTTAATACAGAAGAAATTACCTAGATATGTGCAGGCTGACCCAAATGAAATCCAGGTAATGACACCAACACGTAAGGGATTGCTGGGTGTAGAACGATTGAATGTGATTCTACAGCAATATCTGAATCCTTCAGATTCCCAAAAAACGGAGAAAGAAATTAATGGTAGATTGTTCCGTGAAGGTGACAAAGTAATGCAGATTAAAAATAATTATCAATTAGAGTGGGAAGTTTCTACCAGATTTGGATTAACAGTTGACAAAGGAATTGGAGTTTTTAACGGTGATATGGGAGTCATTGATGAAATCAATGAATATACAGAAACTGTTATCGTGGAATATGATGAGGGGAGAAAGGTAAAATATGGATACGATATGACAGATGAGTTAGAACTTGCCTACGCGATTACGGTTCATAAATCTCAGGGAAGCGAGTATCCGGCGGTCATTATCCCACTTCTTCCAGGACCAAAGTTACTATATAACAGGAATCTGCTTTATACAGCAGTGACGCGGGCAAAAAAATGTTTAACAATAGTAGGGAGTGAACTAACATTTCAGGAAATGATCGAAAACAAAAGCGAACAGGGAAGATTTACAAGCTTAGACGAGCGAATCAAAGAATTTTAGAAAAAATGTATCTAAAAAGATGCCCGTTTTGTCAGGAAATCAGCTCAAAAGGTATTTGCGATGACTGTAGAAAACAGGTTGTTAAGGTGGGAAAAATAAAATGTATCCATTGCGGAAAGCCATTGGAGGATGAAACGAAAGAGTATTGCAGGGATTGTGAAAGAAGAAAAAGTAATTATGAACAAGGACGCAGCCTCTGGGTTCACATTCCGCCGGTTTCGAATTCAGTATATCGGTTGAAATATCACAACAAGCGATATTATGCGGAAATCTTTGGGAAAGAGCTGGCAGATGAGTTTGAATTTCAGATTCGAAGATGGGGGATCCAGGCAATTATTCCAATTCCATTACATAGATCGAAAATGAGAAAACGAGGATATAATCAGGCAGAACTTTTAGCAAAGCAGTTATCAGAATGTATGGGAATTCCTATGGAAAAAGATGTTTTATATCGGATTAAGAAAACCCGGCCTTTAAAGGAAATGAACGGGGAGCAGAGACATAGAAATCTGAAGGGGGCATTTGCGGTTTCAAAATCGTGGAATCCACGCCAGAATATTCTTCTGATTGATGATATTTACACAACCGGAAGTACAATAGAACGTGCTGCAGGAATCCTGAAAAAAGCAGGTGTTGAAAATGTCTACTTTTTGACTCTAAGCATTGGACAAGGCATCTGAACATATGGTATACTTAGGAGAGAAATCTGGAAAGGTGAATGTCGGATATGTTAGATAAAGACAGGATTCGTTTAATGACAAAAATGTCGATATATGAGAAGAATCACAAAGATGATTTTAAAATTGCCGATTATTACAGAAAAGATTATGCAAGTCTTAAGACATGGATTACATTGATCTGGGTAACAATAGGTTATGCAATTTTGTTCGTTAGTTTTTGCATTTATTCAAGTGATAGTTTATCTGCTGATCTGACAATTTTAAAACTATTCGTTCTCTTGATTGCAGCAATTGCAGGCTATATAGTTCTTTTAGTTATATATGGGGTTTGCGCAAATAGTTTTTATAAGAGAAAACATGCAGTTGCCAAACAGAATGTAAAACGTTATTATCGTAATTTGTCCCGTTTAGAGAAGATGTGTAAAAAGGAGAAGAATGAACAATGAACAATTTACTGGTTCTTAGAGAAAGATTTAAGCAGATTTATGTTTCTCACTCTCTCTTGGTTCGAAAGGGAGCACAGTTTTTGCTTGCACTTTTGGTGTTTAACCTGATCAATTCTAATATTGGATTTATGAAGATGGCATCATCTGTTCTTTGTACTGTTGGCTTAGCAGTAGTCTGTACATTTCTCCCTCTGGCAGTTATGACGGCAGCAGCAACCGTGTTAATAGTGGCTCATTTATATACATTATCTATGCCAATAGCCGGAGTTACGGTGATACTGTTTTTGTTAATGTATATTTTCTACTTTCGATTTACCCCGGAGAAGAGCTGGCTGATTCTGCTGACGGTAGTAGCTTTCGGCATGAAAATACCACTGGTGATTCCGGTTATATTTGGGCTGTTAGGTACTACAGTATGGATTGTCCCTGCATCCTGCGGAATTCTTGTTTATTATCTACTTTACCTGATCAAAGCTTCTGCAACAGCATTGAAAGGTACAGATGGAACAACAATGATCAGCACTTTAACCAATTTTACAAAACAGTTTGTAGGCTATCAAGAGATGTGGGTTATGCTGTTTGCAGTAGTGATTGGAATACTGGTAGTGAACGGTATTAAAAATCGGGCAGTCGATCATTCCTGGAAGATTGCATCAGCAACAGGAGCAGCAGTTTGTGTGATCGTAGGTGCATCGGGAAATATTTCTCTTGGACTTCATATGTCTTATACGATGATGATTTTCAGTGGAATTCTTGGTGTTGTAATAGGATTGTTCCTTGAAGTTATTTTTTTCTCTGTGGATTATTCAAGAACAGAGAATGTTCAGTTTGAAGATGACGAATACTATTATTATGTAAAGGCAGTTCCGAAAGTAGGAGTTCAGATGCCTGAGAAGCAAGTGAAACATATTACAGAACATCAGGAACAGGAATCGGAGATGCTGGATATCTCAGAGAGAGAAAGCAATGTTGCTGCATCAGAGGTATCTGATTTGAAAAAGATTGAAAAGAAAGAGATCGGAAACCGAGCAGAACAATTGAAAAAGGAGCCTGATTTTACACAGACAGCAATTTTTAATGATTCAAAGATGACGGAAGACATTCTTTTAACAAGAAGTCTGAGTAAGGAATTAGGTTTGGATCAGAATAATGAGAAAAACGAGTAATCAGTAGAAAAAAGACTCAAAAGTGGATGACAACGAATGATTACATAAGGTGGTGAGACTTGAGATGATAGAGTGGATTCAGAATTTTATAAGAAATTATTCAAATGGAATGTATTTTCCACATATACAGATAAAAGATATCATAGAGATTCTGATTGTGACGATTATTGTCTATGAAATCATGCTCTGGATCAAGAACACAAAAGCCTGGATGCTTCTGCGAGGAATGCTGATGTTGGGAGGCTTTATTCTTCTGGCATGGCTTTTTCAAATGAATACGATCCTGTATCTGGCAAAAGAGTCAATTAATGTATTAGCGATAGCAGCAATTGTTGTTTTTCAACCCGAACTTAGACGGGCACTGGAGAAGCTGGGAGAGAAGAATTTATTTAGTAACATTAATCCGTTTGATAAAAATAAAGAAAATCAAAGGTTTTCAGATGAAACACTGGATAGTATTGTAAGAGCTTGTTATGCTATGGGAAGTGTATGTACAGGAGCATTGATCGTAGTAGAACAGGTGATTCAGTTAACAGAGTATGAAATGACAGGTATAGAGCTTGATTGTAAAGTGTCTTCTCAGGTGCTGATCAATATTTTTGAACATAACACACCACTTCATGACGGCGCGGTTATTATCAGAGGGGACAGAATTACATCAGCAACATGCTATCTGCCACTTTCGGATAACATGACAATCAGTAAAGATCTGGGAACAAGGCATCGTGCTGCATTGGGAATGAGCGAGGTTTGTGATGCCCTTGTGATTGTTGTTTCAGAAGAAACGGGACTTGTTTCTGTGGCTTCCGGAGGACGATTGCTTCGAGCTATTAACGCAGAAGAACTTCGGAGTCAGTTAAGCCAGATTCAGTATAGAAAGACAGAGACAAAGAACAAGTTTTCTATACGGAAAGGATGGCACAGATCATGAAAAAATACAAATTGACAACGAATCTTCCGCTTAAGATTATTGCATTTGTTTTTGCAGCATTTCTTTGGCTGATTGTTGCGAATGTTGCTAATCCGGTTACGAAATCAACCTATACAAACATCAAAGTTACGATAGCGAACGATGATGTGATTGCACAGGGTGGGGAAGTTTATACGGTTTTAGATGATCAGAATGTAAACGTAGTTGTTTATGCAAAACGTTCAGTGATTCAACAGATTAAGTCAGATGATATTGTGGCTACTGCGGATATTAAAGAAATGGATTCCAGGACAGGGTTGATACCAATTTCAGTATCAATTCCAAAGTATAGTGGATCTTATCAGTCGGCAGAGTCTGTTCCGAGAAACATACAGATTAAGACAGAACCGACAGGTAAGAATGTATTTACATTGACTGTTAGCACAACCGGAACGCAGCGTGACGGTTATCAGATTGGAGAGATGAAAGTTAATCCGGAAAAAATAACGATTACAGGAGCAGAATCCACAGTAAAATCAATTGATAAGGCTGTAGCGAAGATTAATGTAGATGGAATTTCGAAAGATGAAGAACTTACAGCAGAACTTGTTTTATATGATGCATCTGGAAATGTGATCAATCAGGGACAGCTAAGTAATAATCTTGGAGAAGATGGAATCACTGTAGATGTGACAGTGATGAGAATCAAGACGGTTCCGTTGAAATTTGAAGCATCTGGAACACCGGCAGATGGATATGAATATCTGGGTTGTTCGAGCGAACCAGCGAGCGTGCAGGTCTGCGGAAAAGAAGAGGCTTTATCCCAGATTGAAAGTATCAATATTCCAGCATCTGAATTGTCTATTGATGGGGCAACAGAAAAGATAGAGAAAGCATTCGACATTACAGATTATCTGCCGGAAGGTGTAGAACTTATTGAAGGCGCTTCGGGAAAGGTTACCGCAACTGCAATGATCGAACAGTTGGGAAATCGTACAATTGAGTTTATGGTTGCATCCATCAAACAGAATTATCTGGCAAAAAATCTTCAGGTGAGTTATGAGCCAGATGCTGAGGTGACACTTGTATTTCAGGGAGAGAAAGATACGCTGGATAGTCTGGATATCAGTAATGCAGTATCGGTAAACCTACAGAATTACACGAAGGAAGGTACTTATGATATACCGGTAGAAGTAGATCTTCCAGATGGAGTGACATTGACAAAACCAGTGACAGTGCAGCTTACATTGACTGAAAAAGAATCTACAGAGGATGAACAACCGGAAAATGACGCTGAGACAAATTAGTGATACTTCATATTAATTAAAAAAAGTAGGTTTAAATTAAAAAAGAATTAAGAAGGCTGGCATTGACAGTTTTTAATGCATATTATATGATGTTGAAGTTAAAACTTCAAACTATCAGAGAGATAGAATAGGAGAATAACATGGTAAGCGATAAAGTAGTGATCAAAAATCCGACAGGACTTCATTTAAGACCGGCAGGATTGTTTTGTAAAACTGCGATGCAGTACAAGAGCAAGATCACAGTGTACAAGAAAATGAAAAATGAAGAAGTGAATGCAAATGCCAAAAGTGTATTAAGTGTACTGGGTGCATGCATAAAAAGCGGAGATGAGATTACAATTATTTGTGAAGGAGAAGACGAAGAAACAGCACTTTCAGACATGGTTCAACTTGTGAAAGATGGATTGGGAGAATAAGTAGTGTTTATAAACCGGTATATTGTAACAGTGAAGAGACATTAGGAGGAAAAAGAAATGAGCAAAGCAACATTAGTAATCATGGCGGCAGGCATTGGAAGTCGTTTTGGAGGCGGAATCAAGCAGCTGGCTCCGATTGGACCAAATGGAGAGATTATCATGGACTACTCCATCTATGATGCATTAGAAGCAGGGTTTGACAAAGTTGTATTCGTTATCCGCAAAGATCTCGAGAAAGATTTCAAAGAGATCATTGGCAACCGTATTGAAAAAGAAGTAGAAGTAGCATATGCATTTCAAGAGCTTGATGATATTCCGGAAAAATTCAGCGGAAAATTCACAGGAAGAACAAAACCTTGGGGAACAGGTCAGGCAATTCTTTGCTGTAAAGATGTGGTGGATGCTCCATTCCTTGTAATCAATGCAGATGATTATTATGGAAAAGAAGCATTTAAAGAGGCATACAGTTATTTGACAAACCTTCCATCTGCTGATATAATGCAGATTTGTATGGTCAGCTTTGTATTGAAAAATACATTGAGTGATAACGGAGGCGTGACCAGAGGTGTGTGCGAAGTAGACGGACATGGCATGCTTGCAGACATTGAAGAGACACATAACATCGAAAAAGAAGACGGAAAAGCTGTAATCCACAAAGAGGATGGAGATGTATTCCTTGACGTTGATTCACCGGTATCTATGAATATGTGGGGAATTACACCTGAATTTTTCGAGATTCTTAAGACAGGATTTGATGAGTTTCTTGAGAAAACAGAAAGTACAGATCTAAAAGCAGAATATCTGCTTCCGACAATGATTGGAGATCTGTTAAGTGATGGAAAACTGGAAGTAAAAGTACTGCAGTCACATGACCAGTGGTTTGGGGTGACATATAAGGAAGATAAAGAATCTGCAACAGCAGCACTTCGTGGATTGATTGAAAAAGGAGTTTACCCGTCAAAATTGTTCTAATTTGAGAAAAGGGATGTAAGATGGCAAAACGAAAAGAATCTGCTGGCAATTCTGCACGCAGAAAGAAAAGTACAAATAAGTATTCCCGCAGATCGGGAAGTAATAAGCTGGGAACTTTGTGTATCATTCTTCAGACGATTGCCAGTATAGCCTTAATGGCGGTATTGTATTTGTTAGGAATGATTCCGGATAAGTATCTGATACTGGCAGCAGCAATACTGTTTTTCTTATGGTGTGTGACACTGAATTCACAGGTGGCAAGGAGAAAACGGGGGACTTTGGGAAAAGTGTTCAGTTTACTTATGGCTGTTGTGATGTTTACAGGAAGTTATTATGTCGCTCAGGCTAATAATATGATTGGAAAGATCACAGGCAGCAACTATAAAGTAGATAAGATGGTTGTTGCAGTGCGAGCAGATGATTCGGCAGAGACAATAGAAGATGCGGCAGACTATACGTATGGTGTACAGTTTGAGAAAGGTGCTGGCAATATACAGACAGCTGTGACCGATATTGAAAAGCAGATTGGCGTTGATACGATCGAAGTAAAAGAGTATGATTCTGTCCAGACACAAGCACAGGCTTTGATTGATGGGGATTGTGATGCAATCATTTATAACAGTGCATATACAAGTCTGATGGAAGAAGCAGTAGATGGTTATAGCGATAAAGTGAAAGTGTTGTATACATTTAATATACGTGTTGAGTTGGATTTCGGAAATTCAACAGGAGCAACAGATGACAGTATTATAAAAGAACCATTTACAGTTTATATCAGTGGTATTGATGTTTATGGTGATGTATCAGAAACAAGTCGAAGTGACGTGAATATTATTGCAGTTGTAAATCCACAAACACATCAGATATTACTTGTAACAACACCGCGTGATTATTATGTTCCTATTCCGGGAGTTTCAGGAGGACAGAGAGATAAGTTAACACATGCGGGAATCTATGGTATAGATGCATCTATGAAAACTTTGGGTGAATTATATGAGACAGATATTAATTATTATGCGAGATTAAATTTCACTTCATTAATTGATATTGTTGATACGCTTGGCGGAATTGATGTATATTCTGAATTTGCATTTACGACAAGTAAAGATTCAGAATATACTATGGATGTTCAGGAAGGGTATAATCATTTTAATGGTAAAGAAGCTCTTGCATTTTGCAGGGAAAGACACAATCTTCCTGATGGAGACAATCAGAGAGGAAAAAATCAGCAGGCGGTTATTACTGCAATGCTAAAGAAGTGTCTGTCGCCTACAATGCTTTTGAAGGCAAATGCAATTATGGAACAGGTCAGCAAAGATGTTGAGACAAATATGTCTCAGGAACAGATCAATGCTCTGATCAAGTATCAGTTGAATAATAATGCAACATGGACAATCCAGTCTATAGCAGCAGAAGGAACGAATACAAAAGGTACTTGTTATTCCAGTGGAGATACAGAACTCTTTATTATGGAACCGATTGAATCTTCTGTGCAGAATATTATTGATTTGGTGAATGTTGTTGAAGAAGGCGGCATATTGACCGAAGGAGAAAAATTAAATTAAGAATGGGTAGAGGAGGCGCAGAAATAGTAAGAAGCGTCTCCTTTTTTAAAGTTGATTGGTAATGATTTCAAAAACGTAATGCAGAGAAATATAAAACCTGCACAATTTATGAAAAAAATAAGTATAGACATTGAATAATGGAATGAAATTTGATAATATATAAGTTATGTAAAAAACTTGTAATAATTTGTAACATTGTTAATGGAGAGGATTTCTATGAAAAATATATTCAGCTTAAAAACATCAAAATCAAGAATGATATTACTATTTATTGTAGATGTCATTACAATTATAGTGAATTCTTATCTGGCATTGATTGTTAGATATAAAATGGATGGGAACACGGTTCCTGTGGAAGATTTGGCAAGTGTTAATACGTATTTGTTGATTAATATAGTTACTACAATGATCATCTTTCTTTTATTGAATTTATATAATAGAGTCTGGTCATATGCAAGTCTTTATGAGGCGCTACTTGTTTGTGCAGCGGCAATTTTATCAACAGCATTTCAGGCATTTGGAATGAGTCTGCTTTATTTGACAGTGCCAAGAAGTTTTCATTTGTTCTATTTCTTTTTCTTGACAATGACAACTTTGATCACAAGATTTTCTTATCGTATTTTGCATGCTCTTCAAAGAGGTATCTCAAAGAACACAAATCGTCCAATCAATACAATGGTGATCGGAGCAGGCGAAGCCGGTAATATAATAATCACCGAGATGAAAACAAGCAAACATTTAAACAGAAATGTTGTGTGTGTAATTGATGACAATCCATCAAAAACCGGAAAATATATTCGCGGAGTACGCATTGTCGGCGACCGTACGAAAATTAAAGAGGCTGCGAAAAAATATGATGTAGATGAGATTATGCTTGCAATTCCATCTGCTGATAATAAAGACACCAGAGATATCCTGCGTATTTGTAATGAAACAACCTGTAAGCTGAAGGTACTTCCAGGCGTGTATCAGCTGATCAATGATGAGGTAAGTGTCTCAAAATTAAGAGAAGTTTCTATTGAGGATTTGCTGGGAAGAGATACTGTGAAGATTGATATTGACAGTATTGCCGGATATGTGAGAGGCAAGAGCGTTCTTGTAACGGGAGGTGGTGGCTCTATCGGAAGCGAACTCTGCCGACAGATTGCTGCACATAATCCGAGAATGCTTATTATTTTTGATATATATGAAAATAATGCATATGATATACAGCAAGAATTAAAAAAGAAATATCCAAAACTTAGATTAGAAGTGCTTATTGGTTCAGTTCGTAATACAAAGAGAATTGAAAGTGTGATGGATCTTTATCGACCAGATGTAGTGTATCATGCAGCTGCACATAAGCATGTCCCGCTGATGGAGGACAGTCCGAATGAAGCAATTAAAAATAATGTTTTTGGAACTTATAAGACAGCACGTGCGGCGGATAAGTATGGGGTCAAGAAATTTGTACTGATTTCTACAGATAAGGCTGTTAATCCAACAAACATTATGGGGGCGTCCAAGAGATTATGTGAGATGATCATTCAGACATTCAGTAGATATTCCAAGACGGAATTTGTTGCTGTGCGTTTTGGAAATGTGCTTGGAAGCAATGGTAGTGTTATTCCATTGTTTAAGAAACAGATGGCAGCCGGAGGTCCTGTGACAGTTACACATCCGGATATTATCCGTTTCTTTATGACAATTCCGGAAGCTGTATCATTGGTAATGCAGGCAGGCGCATTGGCTCATGGAGGAGAAATCTTCGTGCTTGATATGGGTGAGCCGGTTAAAATTGCTGATCTTGCCAAGAATTTAATTCGTTTGTCAGGTTATACTCTTGGTGTGGACATGAATATTGAGTATACAGGACTTCGACCAGGAGAAAAATTGTATGAGGAGATTCTTACAAAAGAGGAAGGTTTACAGAAGACGGCAAATAATCTGATTTATGTGGGACAACCGTTAGAATTTGATGAGGTACATTTCTTAAGCGAGTTGAAAAAACTCGAAATTGCTGCATCAGAGGAATCAAGGGATGTGAAAAAAATCGTATCTGGAATTGTTCCGACGTATCATATCAGAGAAGAAGATAAGGAACGTGATGAAGAGATGTACGAAGAATTGTTAAGTCTTGGAAAAGCGAGTCACGAAGAACCAGTTGTGGAGGATAGATAGATGGAAAACAGACATATAGCATTTTCACCACCGGATATTACGGAGGAAGAGATTGCAGAGGTTGCAGATACTTTAAGAAGTGGATGGATAACTACAGGACCTAAGACAAAGAAATTCGAAAACGAAATAGCAGCATTTTGCCATACGAGTAAGGCAGTTTGTCTTAACTCAGCTACAGCATGTGCAGAGATGAGTTTACGTGTTCTTGGAATTGGTCCGGGGGATGAAGTGATTACAAGTGCGTATACGTATACTGCATCAGCAAGTGTTGCAGTACATGTAGGTGCAACACTTGTATTAGTAGATACTCAGCCGGATTCTTATGAGATGGATTATGAAAAGCTGGAATCTGCAATTACAGAGAAAACAAAGGCAATCATTCCGGTTGATCTTGGAGGGGTGATTTGTGATTACGACAAGATATTCGACATTGTAGAAAAGAAAAAGTCATTATTCCGTCCGAGCACAGAGATACAGAAAAAGATGGGAAGAATAGCGGTAGTAGCCGATGGTGCGCATGCATTTGGTGCTACAAAAAATGGAAAGCATAGTGGAGAAATTGCAGATTTTACAAGCTTTTCTTTTCATGCAGTAAAGAATCTTACAACAGCAGAAGGCGGAGCAGCAGTCTGGAGAGATATTGACGGAATAGATAATGAAGAAATTTACAAACAGTTTATGCTTCTTTCTCTGCATGGTCAGTCTAAAGATGCTTTGGCTAAGACACAGCTGGGAGCGTGGGAGTATGACATTATTGCGCCGTATTATAAATGCAATATGACAGATATTATGGCATCTCTTGGACTTGTACAGTTGAGAAGATACCCATCGATTTTGGCAAGAAGAAAAGAAATTATAGAAAAATACAATGAAGGATTGAAAGATCTGGATCTTAGTGTATTGAACCATTATGGGGATGATTTTGCGTCAAGTGGTCATTTGTATCTTGTCAGATTAAATGGAAAGACAAGAGAAGAATGCAATGCAGTAATTACAAAGATGGCTGAAGCAGGCGTTGCAACAAATGTTCATTACAAACCGCTTCCACTTTTGACAGCATACAAAAATCTTGGATTTGATATCAAAGATTATCCGAATGCTTATGCACTATTTGAAAACGAGATTACTTTACCACTCCATACAAAACTGACAGATGAGGATGTAGAGTATGTGATTGAAACATTTAGGAAATGTGTAAGTGAGGTTTAAAAGATGTGCAGATGGGACGAATTGCCTCAGAATATGCAAGTGAAAGAAGTAAAAAGATATTATGATATTTTGCAGCGGCATAAAGCAAGTTTGATTCTGAAGCGTCTTTTTGATATAATAGTAGCAGGTGTGTTGCTTGTGCTTTTATCACCACTGCTTTTGATACTAGCAGTTTGCATTAAACTGGATTCTAAAGGTCCGGTTTTCTTTCGACAAGTAAGAGTGACGACATACGGTAAGACTTTTCGGATTTTTAAATTCCGTACGATGGTTAACAACGCAGATAAAATCGGAACGCAGGTTACCACGAAAGGTGATACCAGAATAACAAAAGTAGGAAAAGCATTACGCGGATGCAGATTAGATGAACTACCGCAGTTGCTCAACATATTATCTGGAGATATGACTTTTGTAGGCACCAGACCAGAAGTTGAAAAGTATGTAGCCCATTATACAGATGAAATGAAGGCGACACTGTTATTGCCAGCAGGAGTAACATCAAGGGCGAGTATTGAATATAAAGATGAAGACAAGCTTCTTGAATCAGCAGAGAATGCAGATCAGGTTTATATCGAACAGATTCTGCCAGAAAAGATGAAATATAATTTGAAAGCAATTGAAGAATTTAGTTTCTGGCAAGATATCAAGACGATGTTAGCAACAGTAATAGCAGTTATAAAATAACAAAGGTATGAAGGAGAACTCACAATGAACGTATGGATTGTGAATCATTACGCCATTCCACCGAGTATGGGGGGATTGGTGAGGCATTATTATTTTTCAAAGTACCTTCAGAAGAAGGGACATTCGGTGAAAATCTTTACATCCAGTAAGATTCATAATACAGATATTAATATGATCAGGGATAAATCTCTTTATAGAGAAGAGATGGAAGATGGTGTAGAGTATACCTTTGTTAGAAGCCGTGATTATAAAGGAAATGGAATGGACAGAGTTATCAATATGATGGATCTTCCATTTAAAACCTGGAAGGCAATGAAGCGGTTTTATAAGAAAGAAAAGCCAGATGTGATTTATACATCTTCTCCAGATTTATTTGTTGCATTATTTGCATTATTATTTGGTAGAAAGCATAAAATACCAGTTGTTGTGGAAGTACGAGATTTATGGCCGGAGTCGATTGTAGAATATAATGGTATGTCTCGAATGAATCCAATTATTCAAGTACTGTATCAGCTTGAAAAATGGATTTACGTACACGCAGATCAATTGATTTTTACAATGCCGGGCGGAAAAGAGTACATATGCGATAAGGGCTGGACGAAAAAAGTTAATATCAATAAAGTAAATCACGTAAATAATGGCGTCGATTTAGCAGAATTTGAAGAGAATAAAAAATTATATAACCTTGAGAATAGCCAGATTGCGAATGATAATGCATTTAAAGTAGTTTACATGGGATCTATTCGAAAAGTAAATAATCTTCAGACATTGGTTGATGCTGCAAAAGAATTGAAAAATCAGGATATTCATTTTTATATTTATGGAGATGGCACAGAAAAAGACATGCTTGAAGATGAGTGCAGAAAGTATTCATTGAATGTTAAATTTGAAGGGCGTGTAGAAAAGAAATATATTCCGTATATTCTGAGCAATGCTGATTTGAACATAATTAATGTTCAGGGGGCAGGCTTAAATAAATACGGATGCAGTTGGAATAAACTGTTTGAGTATATGGCGAGTGAAAAGCCGATTTTATGTAATCTTCCGGTGAATTATGATTTAATAAGAGAGAAAAAATTAGGAATTGCAAAGCGATTTGCGAATGGAAAAGAATATGCGGAAGAGATTACAAAGTTTCGTCAACTTACTTCAGAAGAATACGGAGAGTATTGCCAACGTTTAAAAGAATGCGCACAAGAGTATGATTATCAGATACTGACAAATAAAATTGAGCGGATTTTAAAAAAGGCAATTGATAGTTCAAAACGATAAGTTTGTTTTGAAGAGAAGCGAGATAGTAAAACAGAGGAGTCATTTTGATGAAAATAATGTTTGTATCGGCAGCAAATAGTACGCACACTGTTAGATGGGTGAATGCATTAGCAGAGAGAGGACATGAAGTGTATCTTGTTTCAAACAGAGGCCATGAGCCGAAAGAAGATGCACTGAATTCGAGAGTAAAATTATACTTGATGAAACACAGTGGTGGCAAAGGCTATTATCTAAATGCCGGTGAATTGAGAAAAATTGCCAAAAGAATAAATCCGGATGTCATTAACGTACATTATGCAAGCGGTTATGGGACATTGGCGAGGAAAGCACGATTACCTAAATATATTCTTTCAGTATGGGGAAGTGATGTATATGATTTCCCATATGAAAGCAGGGTGAAAAATCATATTTTAAAAAGAAATGTGAGAAGTGCTTCTTATTTGGCCTCAACAAGTAATTGTATGGCTGTCCAACTGAAAAAAGTAATGCAGGATGAAAAACTGGAAATTACGATTACCCCATTTGGAGTGGATTTAAATAAGTTTGATCCGAAAAAGTATAAAGAAATAGAAAAAGAAGAGCTGATAATAGGGAATATAAAAGCTTTAGAAGAAATTTATGGTATCGAAGAAATGATTCTTGCATTTCGGGATCTGAAAAAGGAATTGGAACAGGAGCATTATTCAAGGAAAATTAAATTATTAATTTATGGTTCGGGAAGCAAAAAAGAACAGTATGAAGATCTGATCAATAAGCAGAACCTGCAGGATTCTGTTTTCCTGAAAGGGAAAATACCTAACACGAAGGTGCCGGAAGCAATAAGCGAATTTGATATTTTTTGTGCATTAAGCCGGAAAGAGAGTTTTGGAGTAGCAGCAGTAGAAGCCATGGCGATGAAAAAGCCCGTTGTTGCATCGGATGCAGATGGATTTAAAGAAGTTATAGAAGACGGAAAAACAGGATTGATTATTTCTCGAAAAGAAATAAATAAGGCAAAAGATGCATTGAAGAAACTTGTGCTTGATGAAAAGATGCGCACAAAGATGGGAAATAATGGACGTCAACGAGTGGAACAACTGTATTCATGGAATGACAATGTAGAGAAAATGCTTAATTTATATGAAAGAGTGAGGTGTGACAATGAACATTAAACAAGAAAAAAGATGTATTGTCCACATCCCCAACCATATTGAAAAAAGCGGAAAATCGGGCTCCAATATCCGTCCAATCAAGATGAAACAGGCATTTGAAGAAAATGGTTATCTTGTTGAATATATTTCAGGATATGGCACTGAAAGAAAAGTTCAAATAAACAAGATAAAACGGAATATAAGGAACGGTATAAAATATGATTTTCTTTATTCAGAGAGTTCTACAATGCCAACTTTGCTGACTGAAAAAAATCATTTGCCTCGTTATCCGTTTTTGGATTTTAGCTTTTTTAAATTTTGCAAGAAAAACGGGATAAAAATCGGACTTTTTTATAGAGATATACAGTGGAAATTTTCTGTGTATCGTGATAATGTATCATGGTATAAGAAATGCTTTTCGATTCCAATGTACAGATATGATTTAAGGCAATATAAAAAATTGCTTAATGTATTTTATCTTCCAACAGATGAAATGCGGGCATACTTAAAAGAATATCCGGAATTGTTGAATAGAAGTGCAATTCTTATGCCAGGATGTGCGGAATATGATGTTGATGCCGTGCAGGCAATATCGGATTTGACTGCAAAAAAACTAGAAATCTTATATGTGGGTGGAATTGACAGAATCTATGATTTGACAGTATTTTTCCAGGCGATGCAGCAGATGCCTGATCAGGTTCATGCTTATGTCTGTTGCAGAGAAAAAGAATGGGAAAATGCAAAGAGCAAGTATTTACCATATATGAGCGAAAAGATTTCCATTATTCATGAGAGTGGACAGGGATTAGAGCCATATTATAAAAAAGCAGATATATGCTGTGCCTTTGCAGGTGAAGGTGATTATATGCGTATGGCAATGCCGATAAAGGTGTTTGAATATTTAGGACATTATATACCGATTATAGCAACCAAAGATACAGCAGCAGGTAAATTTATTGAAAAAGAAAACCTGGGATGGAGTATAGAATATAATCAGGAAGCATTAAAACAATGCTTGCATAATATCTTACAAAACCCGGCATTACTGCAGGAAAAGCGAGAATCGGAAATATCGGCATACGAGGCTAATACATGGAAAGCCAGAGCAAAACAGGTTATTTTAGATTTAAAATAAAGGAGAAGAAAAATGAAAGAACAATTATTGAAGAAAATTGAAAACAAAGAAATCGAAGTTGGTGTAGTAGGTCTTGGATATGTAGGACTTCCACTTGCTGTAGAGAAAGCAAAAGCTGGATTTAAGACAATCGGATTTGATGTTCAGGAAGAAAAGGTAAACCTTGTAAATGAAGGTCATAATTATATCGGAGATGTTGTAGACAGTGATCTGAAGAAACTTGTTGACGAGGGAATGCTGAAAGCAACAACAGACTTTAGTTTTGTAAAAGATGTTGATTTTATCGCTATCTGCGTACCTACACCATTGGATTCCCATCAGGAGCCGGACATCAGCTATGTAAAGGCCTCAACAGAAGCTATTTCTAAATATCTTACAAAAGGAACAATGGTAGTACTTGAGTCTACAACATATCCGGGAACAACAGAAGAACTGATCAAACCAATCCTTGAAGAAGGATCAGGATTAAAATGCGGAGAAGATTTCTATCTTGGATTTTCTCCAGAGCGTGTTGATCCAGGTAACCTGATCTATAAGACAAAAAACACACCAAAGGTTGTTGGAGCAATCGGTAAAGATGCGACAGAGGTAATTGCAACAATGTACCGTGCTGTACTTGAAGGTGATGTATATGAAGTTTCTTCACCGGCAATCGCTGAGATGGAGAAGATCCTTGAAAACACATATAGAAATATCAACATTGGTCTTGTAAATGAACTGACTATGCTCTGTGATAGAATGGGAATCAGCATGTGGGAAGTTATTGATGCTGCTAAGACAAAACCATATGGTTTCCAGGCATTCTATCCAGGTCCGGGACTTGGCGGACACTGTATCCCGCTTGATCCATATTACCTTACATGGAAAGCAAGAGAGTATGGATTCCATACATCTATGATCGAAGGATCTATGATTATTAACGATCAGATGCCGGAATACTGCGTAGAGCGCGCAAGCAAGGTTCTGAATCGTCATAAGAAAGCTATGAACGGAGCAAAGGTACTTGTTCTTGGTGTTGCATACAAGCAGGATATTGATGATTATAGAGAAAGTCCGGCTCTTCGTGTAATTGAAGTACTCAAACGCGAGATGGCAGATGTTGATTTCTATGATCCATGGATTTCTGAGTACAAATATCATGGAGAGAAACATCAGGGAATTGAGAAAATTGATCCGGAAATCATTGCTTCTTACGACCTGATCATGGTAACAGCAGCACATACGAATGTAGATTATGACATGATTCAGAAGAATGCAAAAGCAATCTTTGATACAAAGAATGTTATGAAGAATATCGAGAACAGAGAGAATATTGAAGTTCTGTAGGAGGATATAAAGATGAAATATGCATTAATTGGTTGTGGAAGAATTTCAACAAATCATGTAAAAGCTGTTGTAAATAATAAGCTCGAATTTGTAGCTGCCTGCGATGTTGTACCGGAACATATCGAAAATGTTCTTGCAAAACATGGACTTGAAAATGATACAAGTATTAAAAGATATACAGACTACAAAAAAATGATTGAAGAAAATGAAATCGAACTTGTTGGTATTGCAACAGAAAGCGGTCTTCATGCAGAGATTGCTTTGTACTGTATTGAGCATGGAATCAACTGTATTATCGAGAAACCGATGGCAATGAGCATTGAAGATGCAGATAAGATTATTAAACTGTCTGAGGAAAAAGGCGTAAAAGTATCTGCGTGTCATCAGAATAGATTTAATGTTGCAGTCCAGGAGATGAGAAAAGCTCTTGAAGCAGGAAGATTTGGAAAACTTTCCCATGGTTCTATTCATGTACGTTGGAACAGAAATCAGGATTATTACACACAGGCTCCATGGAGAGGAACATGGGCTCAGGATGGTGGAGCCCTTATGAATCAGTGTATTCATGGAATTGATCTTCTTCGTTGGATGATGGGAAATGAAATCGATGAAGTTTATGGTGTAACAAAACAGCAGTTCCACCATTATCTTGAAGCAGAAGACATCGGAATGGCAGTTGTAAAGTTCAAAAATGGAGCAGTTGCAACAATTGAAGGAACAACAAATGTCTATCCACAGAATCTTGAGGAAACATTATATCTGTTCGGTGAGAATGGTACAGTCAAGCTTGGTGGAAAATCTACAAATAACATTGATGTATGGAATTTTGCTGATGAGACAGATGATGATCAGGCAAACAAAGGACTTGAAGAGCAGACAAGTAATGTATATGGAAATGGACACACAAGTCTTTATGCAGATGTAATTGATGCAATTAAGAATGACAGAGCACCATATGTTGATGCACATGCAGGAAGAAATGCACTGGAGCTTGTTCTTGCAATTTATAAGAGCCAGAAAGAAGGTCATGCTGTAAAACTTCCACTGGAGAATTTTGCAAGTCTGGATATGACAGGAGAATTTTAATGAGTGATTATTTTGTACATGAAAGCAGCTATATAGATGACGATGTTAAAATCGGAAAAGGCACAAAAATCTGGCATTTTTCTCATATTCAAAGTGGATCAGAAATAGGAGAAAACTGTTCTTTTGGACAGAATGTGAATGTGTCAAATCATGTAAAAATTGGAAATGGCGTAAAAGTACAGAATAATGTATCCATTTATGAAGGGGTTGAATTGGAGGACTACGTTTTTTGTGGTCCTTCTATGGTTTTTACGAATGATTTGACACCACGTGCCAAATATCCAAAAGGAAGTGCCGGATATAAGAAGACACTTTTAAAAGAAGGTTCAACAGTAGGTGCAAATGCAACGATTGTATGTGGTCATACAATTGGAAAATGGGCTATGATCGCAGCGGGTGCTGTCGTTACAAAGAATGTAAAAAATCATGCATTAATGGCAGGAGTTCCGGCAAAAAGAATCGGTTGGGTATGTGAATGCGGAAATGTTCTTGGAAAAGATTTGAAATGTGAATGTTGTCATCGAGAATATGAAGAACATACTGATGGATTAAAATTAAAAAAACATTAATGATCTTTTAAATAAATATATGGGTTTTTGCGAATATAATGGCAAAGAATGTGAAAATTAGTTAATACATAATGCTGAGTAAATCGGAACATGTGAAAAAGAGGGATAAATAGAAATGCAGTTTAGAGATTTAAAGAAACAATATCAGGTATTAAAAGAAGAAATGGATGTTGCAATTTCTGAAGTATTAGAAAATTGTAATTTTATCAGCGGAAATCAGGTAAAAGAATTAGAGGAGCGTCTTGCGAAATATGTTGGAAGAAAACATTGTATTACATGCGGAAATGGTACAGATGCGTTAACGATGATGATGATGGCATGGAATATCAAAGAAGGAGATGCAGTTTTTGTTCCAGATTTCACTTTTTTTGCTTCAGCAGAAGTAGTTTCATTTGAAGGTGCAACACCTGTATTCTATGATGTTGATCCGGATAGTTTTAATGCAGATGTGACATCTCTGAAGGATGCAATTCAAAAAGTAAAGGATGAGGGAAAACTTATACCGCGTGCAATTATTGCAGTAGACCTTTTTGGACAGCCGGCAGATTATGAAAAACTTGAAGCAATTGCAAAAGAAAACAATCTTCTTCTGTTGGAGGATGCTGCGCAGGGATTTGGCGGAAGAATTGGTGACAGAGAGGCATGTAGTTTCGGTGATGCATCTACAACATCATTTTTCCCGGCAAAACCATTAGGCTGTTATGGTGACGGTGGAGCTATTTTTACAGATGACGATGAGACAGCAAAATTATTAGAGTCTATCCGTGTACACGGAAAAGGACAGTTTAAGTATGACAATGTACGTATTGGTTGGAATTCAAGACTTGATACACTTCAGGCAGCAATTCTTGGAGTTAAACTTACTGCATTTGAAAAGAATGAACTAAAAGCTGTTAATGAAGTTGCAAAGAAGTATACAGAAGCTCTGTCAGATATTGTTAAGACACCATGTGTTAAGAACGGATTTTATTCAAGCTGGGCACAGTATACAATTCAGCTGAAGAATCAGGAAGAAAGAGATGGGCTTCAGGCTTACTTAAAAGAAAATGGTGTTCCATCTATGGTTTATTATCCGAAGCCGATGCATTTACAGACAGCATTTGCTGATACAAAGAAGTATGTGGATTGTTCGGTTTCAGAGGAACTCTGTAAGAAAGTTCTTGCATTGCCAATGCATCCGTATATGAATGCGGAAGATTTAGAGAAAGTATGTAATTGCGTGAAAGATTTTTTGAACTAGTCTTGTAACAGATTGAAAGGAAGATATTATGAGACAATTTTGTGGAATATTTATGACTAAACTAAAAGAATACGAACGAAGACATCCAATATTGATCATAATATGGTCTGTGTTAATTACAGCTCTTCTTGTGGCAGGAGTTATGGTGGGATTATCATTCCGCCATAACACTGCAAAAGAAGATGAGTATATAGTATTTAATAATAAATATATAGAAAAAGAACTACAACAGATTTTAAAAAAAGATAAAATAACGCAAGAGGATTTAGACAGTCTGCGGACAATAGATATAGAAGATAATCAGGAAATTACAGAAATTGCGGATCTGGCTAAGTGTAAGAAACTTACTCAGCTTACAATCAAAAATTGTAAGTTGAATGATATTTCGGCAATAGAAGGGTTAAATGAACTCCAGGTGCTTGATTTATCTGGAAATGAAATAAAGGATATAACAGCGTTATCAAAATGTTATTCATTAACTGAATTGACATTAACAAATAATCAGATATCAGATATTTCACCAATTTACGGATTGGAAAAAATACAAAAACTGGTTATCCAGCAAAATAATATCGGAAATATTCAAGAAGGAATCGAAAAGATGAAGAGCCTGACATTTCTTGATCTTTCAAAGAACCGACTTATGAATATAAATCAATTAGCAAAAATTGAACAGTTAAATTTCCTGTACGCATCATCAAATATGCTTTCTGAAACACCGGAGTTAGAAGGCTTGACAAATTTAATTCTGTTAGATTTGGGGAACAATGCATTTTCTGAATTAGGATATTTGGGAAATCTTGAACAGTTAGAAGAACTCGATATTTATTCTAATCATTTGGAAGATTTTGATGTTTTAAAAAGTTGTCCGAATATAAAAAGATTAAATATTTCATATAATGAGTATTCCGGGTTAAATGGAATTGAGCAGTGTCCGGATCTCGAGTTTCTAAGCATGAAAGGAACGAAGATAACGGATATTAGCGTGTTGGAAAATCTTCATAATTTTAATACAATTTATCTGGATAATGATTTTGACAGATCACAGATTGATTTTATGATAGGTAATTTTAAGAATGGTGATGAAAAAACAAAGCAGTATTTATTGGATAAACAGTATAATTTAAATGATTGAGGGTTATATTTTGGAGATATTACTTATATTGGTGATTTTTGGGATTTCAACGATTTTGTTCAGTAAAGCAGCAGGAACGTTGAATCCTGGTAAGGTAAATGTTATATCATATATATATTATATTTTCATGTTACAGACATTTGCAGGAACGGCTTTAATTTTATTAGGATTTGACAAACACTATACACTGGGATATCTGTTAAATCGTGATAAAAGCTGTATGATTACAGAAGTAGTTGTTTTTGGAATTGCAATTATTTTACCGGCATTTATTTTGCTTTGGGAGAAAATGTTCAGAGTCAACATGAAGAAACAGTATCAGGAGTACTTAAAGAAAGAAATAGAATGTGAAAAAGAAGATTTGATTTTTCCTTATTTTGCATTGCTTTCAATTGGGTGTATCGTCTTGTTGATAGGTCTTTTGGCGAAGATTGGATATATTCCGCTTTTGAAATTGATTCATGCGTCAGCGGATTTTGATTTTGCGACAGAGAGAACCAGAATAGGAGGACTTTATTTTATACATCCATATTTAAGCAACATTTTTGTTCTGATGATGGTACCGCTGCTTTCTTATGTGGCATTTGCATACATGCTGAAAACAAAGAAAATAAAATGGACAATTATCACAATTGCTCTATTTATTTCTTCTGTTATTATAAAGACATATAAATTTGAAAAATCATCGGTTGTTTTTTATTTTGCAGCCTTTATAATTATGTTAATTTATTATAAGGGTGGCATTAAGATGATTTATATGATTATATCTGTTGCATTTATGGCAGTAATTATAGTAGCATTTTATTTTCATACAGGTTTTTCTGGATCGCTTTTTGACATTTATAATGGACCGCTTGGAAGAACTTTGTTTACACAGGTAGGAACCCTGGCATATTGTTTTGATTTGTTCCCAACAGTGTTTGGTTTTCTTGGAGGCCGGAGCTTTACTCCGACAATTTTAAGATTAATTGGGATGAATAGCAGTGATTATTTGAGAAGCGCAAAACTGACAATGGCATTTTATGGATCAGAAAAAGTGTATGATGGCTCGGCCGGAGTAATGAATGCTCTTTTTGCAGGTGAAGCATATGCAAATTGGGGATATAAAGGTGTGATTTTTGCGGTGATTTGGGTTGCTCTTATTTTGAGTCTCGTAGTTTTGTTAATTATGAAACTTAAAAAAACACCTTCTACATTGGCACTTGGAGCTGTTTTAACAATTAAATTAGGAACAGCGTTGGAAGGTGGATTTTGTGATTTTGTATATAGCTTTGATCTTATACTAACTGTACTGTTTTTACTTGCAATTTATTACTTCTTTGAAAGAGAAGGAAAGATACAAAGGTATATCACAGGAATATCAGAAAAGGTGAAAGGCCAGTTCGTTTATGGGAGAAAAAATAAAAAGTAAGTTAAATGGTTTGATAAAAGGAGGCTTTTTTCACATTTTTGTAGGTAATACACTTGTGAAAATGATTGCTTTTGTTTCAAGTATTGTAATTGTACGTTTAGTTGACAAGACAGATTATGCTTATTTAACGTATGCTGATAATTTATATAACTATGTAGTTTCATTTGCCGGTCTCGGAATGACATCGTCGATTCTTAAATATTGTGCGGCGGCAGATACTGAACAGGAAGATAGAGCATATTTTGAATTTGCAATGAAATATGGAACTCTATTTGAAGCTATCTTATCTTTGATTGTAGTACTTTATGTAGCTTTAACTTCGATTCCGTTCCCTAATGCGCGTAGCGTTGTATATGTACTGGTGCTTTATCCTGTTTTTAATAATATATTGGCTACAGTACTTAGTTATTTGAGAGCACATAGCGAGAATGAGGCGTATGCACGTGCCGCTGTGGTTCAGACAACAGTTGTATTTGGATGTAGTGTATGTTTTGTTTTATTGATTGGTATCAAAGGAATTGCATTTGCCAGATACGTGGCGATCATAGTTGCAATCATATCTGTATGGGCAGCACTAAAGAGAAATATTTCTAAAGAGAAAGCGGCGAAGCTGAGTCCGGAACAGATAAAGGCATTTATGGTAATGTCTATCTCATTAATGCTTTCTAATCTGTTTTCACTGATTATGCCAATCAACGAGATGACACTTGTTAATGAATTACTGAGGAATGAAACAATAACAGCAAATTATAAAATTGCTATTATGATTCCCGGTCAGTTGTCATTCGTGACTCAATCAATTATTATTTATTATTTTACTATTATTGCAAAAGCATCAGATGGAAAAGAAGTGTGGAATATTTCAAAGAAAGTTGGTATGATGACAGCAGGAGTTATTGGTATCATAACTGTTGCAGGAGCAGTGCTTAGTCCGTATATCATAAGAATTGTGTACGGAAGTCGTTATGAAGATGCAACTGCTTTATCAACTGTTTTTTGGATAGTATATGCGTTGAATGCAGGAATCAGAATGGTTCCAATGAATTTTCTGCCGGCAATAGGAGTTGCAAAATTCAATGCAATAATGGCAGCAATTTCTTGTGGATTACATTTAATCATTACTTATTTTGCAATCAGTCAATTTGGAATCTGGGGAGCTGGAATTGCAACAGGATTTGTATATGTAGTATCAGGAGTGGTATACTGGGTATATTATCGGAAAAAGTGTTTATATGATTAAATAACAGATTTTATATAACAAGGGGAGAGAACATGTTAGTTTCTTTTTGCGTGATTGCATATAATGAAGAAAAAGCACTTGATTCGTTGTTCAAAGATATTATTGCACAAGATTATCCACATGGAAATATAGAGGTGATTCTTGTAAATGCAATGTCAACAGATCAAACGAGAAGGAAAATGGAACATTTTTCAGAAGAGGATCATGGCTTTAGAAGAGTTGTTGTTTTGGATAATGCAAAGAAAATTCAGGCAGCAGGATGGAATGTAGCAATTACAGCATCAAAGGGCGATATTATTTTAAGAATTGATGCACATACAATGATCCCGCACGATTTTGTATCTAAAAATGTTCAATGTATATTGAGTGGAGAGAATGTGACAGGAGGTAGAAGACCGAACGTCGTAGAAGAAGAAACCCCTTGGAAACATACATTGTTGTTGGCAGAATCTTCTATGTTTGGAAGTAGTATTGCACCTTATCGTAAAGGAAATCACAAAACGTATGTGAAGTCTGTTTTTCATGGAGCATATCGCAAAGAGGTATTTGAAAAAGCAGGGCTTTTTAATGAAAATTTAGGACGAACAGAAGATAATGAAATGCATTATCGTATTCGAAAAGCAGGATATAAAATTTGTTTTAATCCAGATATTATATCTTATCAGAATATTAGAAATTCATGGTGTGGAATGTTAAAACAAAAATATGGAAATGGGCATTGGATTGGCTTGACGCTTGGAGTTTGTCCGGGATGCTTTTCTATTCATCATTTTGTTCCTTTGGCATTTGTGTTTGCACTGATTTTAACAGGAATTATAGCATTGTTGGGAAACACAGGAATGCTTGTTTGCTTATGCATACTATATGTGATTGTCGATTTGTTAATGTCAGTGTTAGCTGTTCAAAGGCAAAAGTGGTACAATTATTATTTGATGTTGCCATTAATATTTCTATCACTGCATCTAGCATATGGAGTAGGAACCTTAATTGGAATTATAGAAATGCCATTTTGGGTAAGGAAGATTAAGAGGGATAAAAATGAGTAAAGAGAAGATATCATGGAAACAGAAAGAGCAGATTATATTTATATGTGAAATTTTACTATTTGTAATAGGATCTGTGTTATTTTTGGTATCAAGAGTGGAAAATCTCTTTAATCTGGGATTAGTGGCAATCATGATATTATTCTGTATGAATATCCTGTTCAGTATAAAAAACTTTAAAGAAAATTTTTTATATTTTTTCATGCAACTTACACTTTTTACATTTCAAATCAGCAGACCTTTTATAGGAATGTGCAAAGGCAGAAAATGGTGGGAAGAAAGTTTTCAGAAAGAGGAAAATATTTGGTTTGCATTAACTTTGATTGTTATTACAGAGACTGCGCTTTATATTGGTGCTAACATTATAAAGTTTTTTCATATAAAAATCAGAGAAAACAATACACGTTCTTCAGATAGCATATTTTGTAAAGCAGAATTTGTCAGTAATCTCAGAAAGGTTTCAATGATTGTGTTTTATGTAACAATGTTGTTTTATCTTATTGAGCAATTTGAACCTTTGATTAAAATAGGAACTGGAAATTACTTGGATTATTACACAAATTATTCCAGTAGTCTGCCAGGTTTCTTTCATACATTGGCCTCTTTTGCACGTTATAGTATATGTGTATTTCTTGCTACACTACCAGAAAAGAAAAAAACGTTTATTCCATTGAGCTTATACGTTCTTTCCACGATTCCAAGTTTGCTGATAGGAGTACGGAATCCGGCAATGTTAAGTCTCTTGTTTGTATTATCTTATTATTTACTGCGAGATTTTTTAGTAGATGATAAGAAATGGATCGGAAAAATTGAAAAGGGACTCCTTGCTATATGTACACCAGCTTTAATTATTTTTATGGGAGTATACGCATATATACGTAGTGGCTTAAAGATTGTAACCGGAAACTTTTTAACATTAATTGCCGATTTTTTCTATGGTCAGGGAGTTACATTTAACGTTACAGCAATAGCATATGGATATCGAGAAGGAATCAGACTATCACCTCATTTGAATTTTACATTTGGAGATATTATAGACTATATTTATAGAGGAAGTATAGGACAGAAAATTTTTCATACAGAAGGCTTGACGTCGGCAAATAGTGAATTTAATGCCCTTCATAGCAATAATCTTTCTCACATTCTTTCTTATTTGAGCATGAAAGAAGATTATTTGAATGGTCGTGGACGAGGATCCAATTATTTGGTGGAGACATGGTTCGATTTTGGATATGTTGGAGCTTTTATATTCAGCATTATTTTAGGAATTATTTTACTATATATGGTATATGGTTTTGGAAAAAGAGCGTTGCTTAGTACAATTATTCTTGTCTCATTGCAAAATATTTTCTTTATTCCACGAGCGGAAGCAACTGGATGGTTAACATTTATTGTGTATATTCAATTTTGGCTTTGCATTGCTGTATGCTATGGTGGAACGTTGTTTTGTTATAAGACAAAGCTATTTGACCGGTTGAAAAGAAAAAAAGCTCTATAAATATTTGCAGGGGAGGAAAAGGTATGAAACGAAGAAAATGGATGGCTTTGATGTTATGTGCGGGAATATTTATGGCAGATTTTTCTGGAATACCGTTAAAAGTGTCAGCAGAACAGGTGGAACAGGCAGAAACGGTTTTGGATGATCAAGGCACACAGAAAGATGATGGTGAAAATACAGAACTGATTCAAGAGACAGAAGATGAAAATAATTCAGAAGAATCGCCGATCGAAACAGAACCGGAAGAAAGAGCGGCAGAAGATACAACAACGGAAGAATTACCATCAACAGAAGTGGTGACAGAATTAAAAACTACAATTGTCAGTAATAAAACAGCAAGAGAATATGTGGACAGAACCGTAGAATTGACAACAAATGTCGAGGATGCGGTCGGAAATGTTGAATACCAGTATACAGAAGAATATAGAGGAGAAACAGCTATTGTTCAGGAATACGCAGAAAATCCAGTCTATTCATTTAAGACATCTGGCGTTGGTGAACATGTATATCGAGTAAATGTAAAAGATGAAAATGGTAATATAGGATCAGCAGAGTATAAGATTGAGGTGGTTGCACATCCATCGAAAGTTCTTTCAGGAAAATTAACCAGTAATAAAACACAAAAAGAATATGTAGACAGAAAGATAACGTTAACTGCAGAAGCAACAAATGGATATGGGAATTATCAGTACAGGTTTACTGAGAAGAAAGACGGTGTAGAAACAGCATTACAGGATTATGGTGACACAAATACCTATTCATTTATAACAAAGGAATGTGGCGAACATACATATTATGTTTACATTAAAGATGCAGAGGGACAGGAAATACAGTTATCCTATACGATGACAGTTGTACTGCATCCGCAAAAGAAATTGACAGCAGAGCTTAGTTCGAATAAGACAAATCGAGAATATATACAAAGAACAGTTGTTCTAACAGCAGCAGCCAAGGGTGGCTATGGAAAGATCAAATATCAGTTTTCTGAAACATATGGATCAACAACGGCAGTAAGACAGGCTTATAGTGAGAAAAACACGTATACTTTTAAAACTTCAGGAACGGGACATCATGTGTTTTATGTTGACATGATTGATGAACAGGGACAGAAATCTAGAGCATCTTATGAGATGGATATTGTTGCTCATCCGGATAATGTGTTGACAGGTAGTGTGACAAGTAACAAGACGACAAAAGAATATATCGATAGAAATATCTGCTTAACAGCAAATGCAAAAGGTGGTTATGGTTCATTTAAATATCAGTTTGTAGAATCTTATAATGGAAAAGTAACTGTCGTTCAGAAGTATAGTGAAAAGAAGACGTATTCATTTAAGACAACAGGGCCAGGAACGCATACTTATTATGTATATATAAAGGATAAAGAGAATCAGAGTACAAAACTCAAATATTCCATGACTGTTGTAGTACATCCAGATAAAGTAATAAAAGCAGGTCTCAGAAGCAATAAAACAACGAGAGAATATGCAAAAAGAACTGTTACATTAACTGGCAGTGGAGTGGGTGGATACGGAAAACGTCAGTATCAGTTTACTGAAGTGTATGGAGCAACTACAAAGGTAAGACAGAGTTATAGTTATAAAAACACATATTCTTTTACAACGACGGGGATTGGAACACATATTTTCTATGTGGATGTAAAAGATGATGAAGGCCAGGTGGTACGTGCAACGTACACAATGCAGGTAGTGGTACATCCGGATAATCAGTTAAGAGGTTCCTTTGTAAGTAATACAAATGGTATAGCAAAAAACGGACAAAAAATACAGTTGACAGCAACTTCCAGTGGAGGTTATGATAATGTTCACAAATATCGTTTCAGAGAAGTATATGGTGGAAATAACAAAGTTTTACAAAATTATTCTACTAAAAAGTCATGTGAATTTACGTTCTCAGGAAATGGAGCACATACATATTATGTAGATATACTGGATTCGGAAAGTCAGATTTTAACATTGAACTTAAGGATAACATCTCCAGCCTATGTGGATAGAATGTCAGTATTCTCTACAGTGTCTACAAATAATGAAAACGGCACATATAATATGAGTAGAGCATTAAAGAGCTTTAATCAGGTTGTCATTCAGCCGGGACAGACCCTTTCATTTTTTGGCGTGGCAGGGCCATGTGGAAAAGCAGAGGGATATAAGCAGGCAGGAGTTGTAGGTGGTGTTGGATATGGCGGAGGTATCTGTCAGGCGAGCACAACGCTTTACGGAGCAGCAATAAGAGCCGGACTTACAATTGTTCAGAGAAGAAACCATTCTGTTCCATCTACATATGTGCCGATCGGTCAGGATGCAATGGTAGATTATGGATCATCAGATTTGAAATTCAGAAATGACTATGATTATCCGGTGAAACTGGTGACATATGTCAGTGGAAAAACATTGTATGCTGAAGTTTGGGGAATCCAACCAGATTGGTATGATTATGTTAATGTACGATCATGGAGTACAGGAAGCAAATCAGCGGTTGCTTATAGAGATTATGTTAAAAACGGAAAAACAGTAAAAACAGAACAGCTTCCAAGTTCATATTACAAATAATTTAAAATAACATGTTATAGAAAAAGACTGATTGGAAAATCAGTCTTTTTTTAAACGCATTTTTGTGTTATTATCATAGAGAAATCTGTGGGGAGCAATAAGCAAGAGGAGGTTAAGGTATATGAAAAAGCTATTAGTAGTTGTAATGTTGACAAGTATGGTGCTTTTTTCAGTGGGATGTGAGAAAAACAATGTGGATACAGAACAAAATACTACAGTAGAGGATTCAGGCAATAAGGATACAAGTGAAACGATAGATTCTGAAAAAAATAATCAAAAACAGGAGGAAGAAAAAAGCAATATTTCAGAAGAAAAGCAAGAGATGAAGACGTTGAAAATTTACTATGTGAATGAAAATGCTGAAATCGTTTCGGAAGAGATGAAGACAGAAAACATAGATGATACAACAGTTTGGAATCAATTAATAGAAAAAGGTATTTTGACAGAAGGTTGTAAATTGAACAGTTGTAAAATTGACGAGAATAATAAAACAATAGATCTGGATATGAATACAGAAGTTGGTGAACGTATCAGAAGTATGGGGACCACAGGGAAAGATGAAATACTTACATGTATTGTGAACTCCTATTTGGATACATATAACTGTGAGAAACTTAAATTAACAGAGAATGGACAGGCATTAGATACAGGTGATACAGAGTTAGATGGATACATGAATCACTTCTGATGGAAATAAGAGCAATTGATAAACATAGAAAATAAGTAGGAGGAAAAAATGATATCAAAAATAAGAACTTGTCTGGTCGCAATATTAGCAGCAGCAACTGTGGTTACATCAGTACCGGTTTATGCAACGGACACAAAAGTGGATACAAATATAGAAACAGTTGAAAATCAGCCATCAGACAGTGAGCAGATAGAAGAAAATCAAGTTCAGAATGCAATAGAGCAGCACCTGAATTATTTGTACATAGAAAGTCCGTACGTAGAAACTCCGGCAACACAGAGACTTGTTGTTTCCTGGGGGGATGGAACAGAAAATATTGAAGAGATTGATTTAAGTGTAGAACATAATGGGGATACACAAACATGGACTTCTGTAAAATCAGAAGACGGTGTCTTTCTATATGAGAAGGCATATGCAGATGGAGAGGATGGAATTTATACAATAACCAAATTGACAGTAAAGACAGCAGAGATGGAAACAAGTTATTTGCTGTCGGATCTTGGAATGGAAGCAAAATTTGGTGTTAATGAAACATATGAAGGAATGTCAGAATTACAGCCGATTGAAGGACAACCGGATGCAGAAGCAGCAACTGATGAGGAGCAGTATGATGTTGCTGTTATGAGTATTGATGAAGATGGAAATGTGATGGAAGAGTCCAGTATAGAAGATGCATTGGAGAAAGCGGAAGTTGAAGAATATGATTCGGATGAAGATATTCAGACTTATGCAGAGGATAATGCAAGAGCTGTAGATGATTCGAGAGCTGTCAATGAGAATGTTGTGGTTGCTCTTGATCCGGGACATGATTCAACACACACAGGAGCAGGAGCGAATGGTGTAAGAGAGGAAGTTTTAACTTTAAAGATTGCACAATATTGTAAGGAAGAATTGGAAAAGTATGCGAATGTGTCGGTTTACATGACACGAACGACAGCAGCATGCCCATATCCAAGCAATAAGAACAGTGGTGGGGATATCAGTGACAGAGTATATGCGGCTGCAAAAGCAGGGGCAAGTATATTTGTTAGCTTTCATTTGAATTCTTCTACATCGACTTCAGCAAAAGGTGCAGAAGTAATTGTACCAAATGATAGTTGGAAACCAGAAGTTGCACAGCAGGGAAAAGAGCTGGCGAATGACATTATGGATGAGCTGACTGCGATTGGTTTGCAGAAAAGATCTATTTATAGTAAAGATACAACACTGGCAGATGAAAAGTATCCAGATGGATCAAAATCAGATTATTTTTCGGTTCAGATTGCAGCGAAAGAAAATAATATTCCTGGAATTATAGTAGAACATGCATTTGTAACGAATACAGGCGATGTAAATACATATCTGAATAATGAAGCTGGGTTAAAAAAACTCGGTGTTGCGGATGCTACTGGTATAGCAAAGTATTTAGGAGTATCTAAGGAAAAAGGAACTTGGGTAGAGGATTCCAATGGATGGAAATATAAAGAAGGCGGAAAATATGTAACTAATTCCTGGAAAGATATTGATGGAAAGAGATATTATTTTGACGCAAATGGATATCGGGTGACAGGCTGGCAGACAATTGGTGGAAAAAAATACTTCTTCATGCCAGAAGGTTATATGATGACCGGTTGGATTTCTTTTGGAAGTACAAGATATTATCTGATGCCCGATGGACATATGCTGACAGGCTGGTGTAGCTTTGGAAGTACAAAGTATTATCTTGCATCAGATGGAAAGATGGTACGAGGTTGGCAGACAATTGATGGAAAACGATATTATTTTAATGATGATGGAGTGATGCAGACAGGCTGGCAGACAATCAATGGAAAGAAATACTTCTTCATGCCGGAAGGTTATATGATGACCGGCTGGATTTCTTTTGGAAGTACAAGATATTATCTGGATAAAAACGGAGTAATGCAGACAGGCTGGCAGACAATCGATGGAAAGAGATATTTCTTTATGCCGGAAGGTTATATGATGCGTGGCTGGATTTCTTTTGGACAGACGAGATATCATTTGGATGCGAATGGAGTGATGCAGACAGGTTGGCAGACAATTAGTGAAAAAAGATATTTCTTTATGCCAGAAGGCTATATGATGCGTGGCTGGATTTCTTTTGGACAGACGAAATACTATCTGAGTACGGATGGAGTGATGCAGACAGGCTGGCAGACAATCGATGGAAAGAGATATTTCTTTATGCCGGAAGGCTATATGATGCGCGGCTGGATTTCTTTTGGTAAGACAAGGTATTATCTGGATTCTAATGGTGTGATGGTGACAGGAAAACAGGTGATTGACGGGACAACGTATACGTTTGCTTCTGACGGTAAGCTGATTGTAGAGAGTAAACGTGGTTGGAAAACAGTAAATGGAAAAAAATATTATTACAATGAAAATGGAGTAGCAGTAACAGGCTGGCAGACGATCGATGGAAAGAAATATTTCTTTATGCCGGAAGGTTACATGATGACCGGTTGGATTTCTTTTGGAAGCACGAAATATTATCTTGGCACAGATGGAGTGATGCGGACAGGCTGGCAGACAATTAATGGAAAGAAATATTTCTTTATGCCGGAAGGTTATATGATGACCGGTTGGATTTCTTTTGGTCAGACGAGATATTATCTGATGCCGGATGGACATATGCTGACAGGATGGTGCAGCTTTGGAAGTACAAAGTATTATCTTGCATCAGACGGAAAAATGGTACGAGGCTGGCAGACAATCAGTGGAAAGAAATATTATTTTAATACGGATGGAATTATGCAGACAGGCTGGCAGACAATTGACGGAAAGAAATATTTCTTTATGCCGGAAGGCTACATGATGACCGGTTGGATTTCTTTTGGAAAAACAAGATATTATTTGGATAAAAACGGAGTGATGCAGACAGGATGGCAATTTATATCCAATACATGGTATTATTTCCGAACCAATGGAACATTGGATGATTCTTGTACTACAGATCAGTTGATGGCTATTTCTGGAAAGACTACTGTGACTGCATCCCAGATGGAAAAATATTTTAAGGCTAAGGGTGCAACATATCCGGCATATTACGCTGAGACGGATGCGCCAACACTTGAAAAGTTCTGTCAGATTTACGTTGAAGAAGCGAATGCGGAAGGAATCAATGGGGCAATTGCATTTACACAGGCAATGAAAGAGACTGCATGGCTTAAATTTGGTGGTGATGTTAAGATTGAACAGAATAATTTTGCAGGACTTGGAACAACTGGTGGCGGCGTTGCCGGAGCATCATTTACTACAGTACGTGAAGGAATACGAGCTCAGATTCAGCATTTGAAAGCATATGGATCCAAAGATGCATTAAAGAATGAATGCGTAGATCCAAGATTTTCATTGGTTACAAGAGGAAGCGCTCCTTATGTGGAATGGCTTGGTCAGAAAGAAAATCCAAATGGATATGGCTGGGCTACAAGTGAAGGATATGGTATTGATATTGAAAAAATGGTGAAGAATCTGCAAACATATTAAAGAAATAATAGTTTGGGCGTCTATTGTAAGTTCAATAGGCGCCTTCTTAGTAAAACGATATTCATTGTTCACTATGCAGATGGAGAATATTCAGAATGAAAAAAATATGTTTTGTTAATTATGATATGACAGTAACAGGAGGAGTTGAGCAAGTCACAACAACTCTTGCCAATGAGTTTTGTAAAGAATATGAAGTATATATTTATGCAATTTTTGGAAAAGGAGGGCATGTTCCATATGACCTGGATCCGAGAATCACATACAGAGCAGAACTAGAAGAAGAGTGTCGAGTACGCGACAGAATTAAGAAGACATTTCAACCATTTAGAGAATTTGTTAGACAAAATCAAATAGATGTAGTTTTCCTTATGGAGAATTATCCTGCTATGACGGTTTCACCGGTTCGTTTTTTTACGAAAGCAAAGTATGTGTTTTGCGATCATGGTGCATTGATGAATGAATGGGAGAAGAAAGATATCCGCTTTTTCCGTTTCTGGGATTCGTTAATTTCACATTGTACAGTGACATTGACGGAGCAGAACAGACAGGATTATATTAGAAAATTTCATATAAATCCAAAGAAAATCCGAAGTATATATAATTGGATCAAACCAGAAATCCTGACTATGCGAAAGAAATACAAAGCGGATTCGAGAAAAATCATCACAGTTGGAAGATTCAGTGAAGAAAAGGGATATGATCTTCTGGTAGAAGTGGCGAAAAAAGTATTGCCTTCTCATCCTGAGTGGGAATGGCATTTATACGGGACGGGAGATACTTTTGACGAGATACACCAAAAGGTGGTAGAATACAATTTAACGTCTCAATTGATTCAGAAAGGGAATGTAAAAGATGTGTATAAGTTGTATAATGAATATGCATTTTTGGTATTACCATCTTACAGGGAAGGATTGCCGTTAGTATTGCTTGAGGCAAAGGCAAGTGGACTTCCTATGGTGAGTTTTGATGTGACAACAGGGCCAAGAGAAATCGTTGAGGAGGGAAAGGATGGCTATTTAATCCCCCCTTATGATTTGGACAAGATGGCAAATCGTATAGAATTGTTGACGGATAGTGAAGAACGAAGAATTGCGTTTTCAAATCATACGATATCGGGTGTAAAAAAATTTGAAAAAGAAGAGATTTATCGACAGTGGACGAATCTGATAGATGAACTGACAATGGAAAGGAAGTAATTGGAAAGTAAATGAAAGTATTACAAGTTGGATTATCCTTTAATCCCGGAGGTATTGAAAGTTTTGTGATGACATATTATAGGAAATTGAGTAAGCAAGGAGTAAGATTTGATTTTATAAGTATGTTTCCACACCTTGCGTATGAAGAAGAAATCAAGTCACTTGGAGGAAAAGTGTTTCATACGTGTGATGCAAGAAAACATCCATTGAAGTTCAGCAGACAAATGAGAAAGATACTTCGAATTGGAAGATATGATGCAGTTCATGTAAATATGCTGTCAGCAGCGAATATAGTACCGCTGATTGTGGCAAGCTATGGAAAGGTTCCAACAGTGATCGCACACTCACATAATTCTTCGACTCCGGGAGTGGTGAGAAATTTGTTGCACAGAATTAACCGACCGTTGATTCCAATGTTTGCTACAAAGTATTTTGCATGCAGTGAATTGGCTGGAGAATGGCTCTTTTCAAAAAAGATCAGAAAGAGTAACAATTATCATCTTATCCACAATGCTCTTGATCTGAAAAAATTTGCTTTCAGTTTGTCAGAACGTGAAGAGATCCGTCATGAACTGGGAGTAGAAGGAAAATTTGTGCTCGGACATGTGGGACGTTTTGAAGAACAGAAGAATCATAAATTTCTCTTAGAAATCTTTCGTGAGGTTGCATCTGCCTGTGAAGAAGCTATACTTTTGTTAGTTGGAGAAGGAGAACTTCAGGAAATGATCCAAAAGAAAGCTGAGGAATACGGAATAGAAGATAGGATCAGATTTTTAGGGATCAGAAAAGATGTTGCAAAATTATGGAAAGGAATGGACATTTTTGTATTCCCATCTCTTTTTGAGGGACTTCCTATTGTTGCGTTGGAAGCGCAGGCATCCGGAATCAGGAGTGTAATGGCAGATACGATTACAACAGAAGTGAAGTTAGTTGAAAAAGTGAAATTTCTGTCACTTCAGGATTCACCAAAGGAATGGAGCCGTGTGATTCTTTCTTACAAAGGTGAAAATAGGAGCGAAGAAGAAAATTCAGGAATCAGGCAGGCATTTGCAAAAGCAGGATATGATATTGAAAGCGCTGCGCAGACTCTGCTTTCATACTATGAATAAAATGGAGGAGATATCATGCCGACAATCAGTGTGATCGTACCGGTTTATAAAGTTGAACCATATATAAGAAAGTGTGTGGATTCCATTTTGGGACAGACATTTTCTGATATTCAGGTGATTCTGGTAGACGATGGGAGTCCCGACCAGTGTGGAAAAATATGTGATGAATATGCAAAACAGGACAATCGAGTGGAAGTGATACATAAGGAAAATGGTGGACTTAGTGATGCCAGAAATGCTGGAATTCCCTATGCAAAAGGAGAATATATCATTTTTTTAGACAGTGATGACTATATTGAAAATGATATGTTTGAATATATGTATACACGTATCAAAGATAGCGGAGCAGATATGGCAACATGTGGCTTATATGAAGTGTATAAAGACAGAATCGAGACACAAAAGGAAGAGGTGGATTTTGTCTGCACAGGAGAAGAGGCTTTTCGCTGTATCCTCAGGGGGCATACGATCCGTGGAGAAATATGGAATAAGCTGATCCGGAAAAGCTGTATTGAAGATCTTCGCTTTCCGAAGGGGAGACTGTATGAAGATATTTATTATACTGTAGACCTCATGCAGCGAATTAAGAAAGTGGCAGTAGGAACAAAGCCGAAGTATTATTATCTTCATCGAGAAGACAGTATTACCGGAAAGGCATACCGTCCGAAAGTATTTGACATAATAGATGGATATACAAAGAATTATGAAGTAGTGAAAGAAAAATTTCCATCACTAACACAGGAGGCAGAGTGCCTCTGGATCTGGTCTCGCTTTATTGTTCTGGATAAGATGCTATTACAGGAGGATTATAAGAAGTTAGAAGGATATCAGGACTTGAAACGCTTTATTCGCGGGCATATCCTGACAATCCTGCGAAATCCATATTTTCAGCCAAAGAGAAAGATTTCATCTGTTGTATTGTGCGTAAATACGGGCTTGTACAGGAAGATGGTATTCATGAGTGAGGAAAAGAAAAAGTAGAGGAAAGGAAATCTCATGAGAGGAAAACAGGCATTAAAAAACATGGTGGCAAGTCTGCTTTTACAGGTAATTGTTCTTTTGTCTGGATTGATATTGCCACGTTTTATTCTTGAGGCATATGGATCGAGTGTGAATGGAATGATCACTTCAGTAAATCAGTTTTTAACATATCTGGGCCTGGCAGAAGCAGGAGTAGGAACGGCAACAGTTGTTGCTCTCTATACACCTCTTGCATTGAATCAGACGGAAGAAGTAAATTCAATTCTTTCGGCGTCAAGAAAATTTTATAACAAATCCGGAATGTTATTTCTGGCATTGACACTGGTACTTGTAGGTGTCTATCCGTTTTTTATTTCAGGACAGCTTGAAAATAGTCTTGTGCGTTGGATGATACTTGTTTTGGCAGGAAGTACTTTAGTGGATTATTTTTTTCTGGGTAAATACAGAGTTTTATTGACTGCAAATCAGGAAGGATATGTGGTTGCACTGATTCAGGCAGCAGGAACAATCGTTAATATGGTTGTTTCTATTTTTCTGATTTATATTGGAGCAGGTGTTCTTTTTGTAAAGGCAGTTGCAACTGGTGTGTATATGCTTCGTCTTGTATTGGTTAAAATCTATGCAAAACGAAAATATCCTGCATTAGATTTCCATGCAGAACCGAATGAAGGTGCGTTAAAGCAAAAAAACGCGGCACTGCTTCATCAGGTTGTTGGTATTATTGTAAATAATACAGATACAACAGTGTTGACAATTTGTCTGGGGGCAAAATCTCTTCTTGAAGTCAGTGTGTATGGAATTTATATGATGGTGGTTAATGCAGTGAATCAGCTGATGACCTCTTTTTCGAATGGTCTGACAGCAGGATTTGGAGAAGTGATCGCCAAGAATGAGGAAGAGACATTAAAGAAGAGCTATTCTAGTTATGAGTATATGTATTTTGTAATCATGTTTATTGTGATTGCCTGTATGGGAGTCTTAATCTTGCCTTTTGTCGGGGTATATACCATTAACCTGACGGATGTACAGTATGTGCGTCCGGTTCTTGGAATTTTATTTACAGTAATTGTTTTTATGCAAAATGTAAGGATTCCAGGATTGACGATTATCTGCGCAGCAGGGCATTATAAAGAAACGAGATATCAGGCGATTTTAGAAGCAGTGATAAATATCACGGTTTCTCTTGGGCTGGTATGGAAGTTCGGCATGGCAGGAGTTCTTCTTGGTACAGTATGTTCTTATGGATATCGCTCTTTTGAAATTGTGTTCTATACAAGTCGGCATCTGGTAAAAGGATGTGCAAAAAAATCTATGTTCCGAATTTTTAGAAATGTACTTGTCGTTGCACTTCTTTGTATTGTTGGAACATATGTTATTCCTAAGAACATGGCATCTTTTATCACATGGTTTCTCTATGCAATCGGAATGGTGGCTGTAAGCGTATTTACTATTGTTGGGGTAAATTATGTGGTTGAACCGGATGAGTTCAAAGAACTTGTACTTAGGGTGAAGGGGATTTTAAGAACAAAGTGAAAATGAGATAAATATATTAGTTATAGATATGAATGGAAGGAGTGAAGTGAAAATATGGAAAAAAGTGTTCAATCCACAAAGATAATTAACCGTAATACTTCAATTGAGTTACTTCGAATCATCTCTATGATTATGATCATGTTTCACCATTTTGCTTATCATGGAAATTTTGAATGGAATTTTAATGAGGTTACACTTCCACATCTTTGGTATGATTTTATTCTCATGGGTGGGAAAGTTGGTGTAGATATTTTCGTATTGATTTCTGGATATTTTCTGATTGAAAATACAGAAAAGTTATTTCAGCCTAAAAAACTTTTGAAATTTTGGGGACAGGTTGTTTTTTATTCAATTATGACATATCTTTTATCGGTAATGTTACGATTGAATGCTTTTGAGATAAAGCAATTGATTAAAGTTTGTCTTCCTATCACGTATCCGGGTTGGTGGTTTGCAAGTACATATTTTATGTTATATTTAATACATCCGTTTTTAAATAAACTGTTGCATGGGTTGAGTAAGACAGAATATCAGTACTTGATCTTGATGATGGTTTTGTGCTGGTCAATCATACCTACGGCTACAACTCAGTTATTTGAGAGTAATTCATTATTGTGGTTTGTAACATTATATGGAATTGCAGGATATGTAAATTTGTATGGAGGTAATCAGAAACTTCAATCGAAACATTATTTTTCTCTTTATTTTATGGTGTTAATTATAACATATACAGTAAGTACGACGTTTCTTTTTCTTGGAACAAAAAAAGAGGAGTGGTCAACACATGCAATTGATTTTTTTGAAATAGAGAGACTTCCAATTTTGTTGATGGCGATTACACTTTTTATGGGATTTGTAACATTGAAAATGAACTATCATAAATGGATTAATATGATTGCATCAGCAACATTTGGGGTATACCTAATTCATGACAGTTCTTATATTCGTTATTATTTATGGACGAATATCTTTAAAATCAATCAATATCAGGATAGTACTTTTCTGATATTATATTCAATTTTGGTTGTGTTTATTTTATATGTTTCTTGTACTATGATTGATTTAATTCGAAAAAAATTGGTTGAAAAACCGTATATGCTATTTGTGAACCATTATACATATTATTTTTTGAAATCGTTTAAGATAATCTGCGAAATGTTCAGAAAGTGGATTTTCGGATAGTATATTGGAATAGCTTCAAGGAAAAAAGGAAATCTGTAAATAATGATTCATACAAGATTTCTTTCGCTTCCGGGTGGACAACTCCATTCAAACAGTGTACAATAGGATGGTATATAAGTTTAAGACAACAAAAGAAGGGGTAATTATATGAAAGCAAAGAAATTAGCGGCAGTAGCATTATCACTGTGTCTTACAGTGCCAATGTTCAGCACAATCGTAAGTGCAGCTGATGGTTCTCTGATGTTCTCTGATCCACAGACAAAGGTTGGAGAGGAAGTAAGTGTAGATCTTGTTGTGAGATCCGGTGATTCAGCTGTTGGTGATGCAGATATTACAATGAGTTATGATACTTCTGCACTTCAGTTTGAAAGCGGAGAGGGTGTAACAGCAGACAGTGATGGCAAGCTTACATACTCAGGAAGCGGAGACGGAACAGCGACAGAGCTTCGTACTACAATGAAGTTTAAAGCCTTGAAGATGGGAGACACAACGATCACAGTTGACAGCTCAAAGGCTTATCTGTATTCTGATGAGACGCTGACATTAGATCAGGGATCTTCCGCAATTAAGATTGAACAGGCAGATGATGGTTCAACAGAAGTTGAGGAAACCGGCAGTACAGCAACAACTGGTACAGCCACAGATATCACAGTAAGTGTGAACGGAACAGATTACAATTTCTCAGAAGGATTTGCAACATCTGCAATCCCGGTAGGATACAGTGAGACTACAAAGACATTCAATGGTGAAGAACACAAGTTTGTTGCTAATGAGGCTGGTGTTACACTTGGATATCTGGTAGATGCCTCAGGAGAAGGAAAGTTCTTCCTGTACAATGAAGATGATTCAACATTCGTTCCATATACAGAATTGAAGATTTCTGACACAACATCTATTATTCTTTTAACAGATAATGGAGGAGCAAAACTTCCGAATTCTTACCAGGAAGGGGAACTTACAGTAGCAGATCAGACGTATCCATATTGGGCAAACCCGGAGAATGATCGTTATGATCTCCTGTATGCGGTGAATACAAGAACCGGTGAAAAAGGGTTCTATCAGTATGATTCACAGGATGGAACTTATCAGAGTGTAGATGTTCAGACAACAGACAGTACAAAGAAGGAAGCAAAAGGGATTGTTGGAAAACTGGAGTCGCTTGTAAAAGAGCATCCAATTGTTCTTCTGGCTGGAGGAGCACTCATCGTAGTTGTATTACTTGTTCTTATGATTATGTTTGCAGTAAAACTTGTGCATAGAAATCAGGAACTTGATGATTTATATGACGAGTATGATATTCCTTTTGAAGATGAAGATGAAGAAGATGACGAGCCGGTTGCTGCTAAGAAGTCAGACAGAAAGGCGTTTGGACGTAAAAAAGTAAAAGATGATGATTATGACGATGGTTATGATGATGATTTTAATGATGATTACGATGCCTTTGATGATGAGTATGCTGATTATGATTTTGATGATGATTACGATGATGATTATGACGATGAATATGATGCACCGACAGAAAATACAAGAAATTTAGGAAGATCAGCTAAAAAATCAAAAAAAGGAAGAAAATCAGATGATTATGATGTAGATTTCATTGATCTGTAAGTTTGAGAGTCAGATGAAAGATACTGGTTAGCTGGTTGAAAAAATATAGACAGGATTAGAACGGATTAAGAAGGAAGTTCTGATCCTGTTTTTCTATCATTCTTTTCAATCTTTATTAATTGATTATACACAGATTTATCACAATACGGAGTTACTATGTAAACATCAAAGAAAAAGAATAAACAAGAGAAGAGGTAATCTTTATGGAGAATCAATATAATTATTATAATTCGGATGGAATGAATGGAAACGGACAGAGTGAAACACCATTTCATGATGACAATGGTGGTCAGAAACATCAAGTACCGCATGGTAAGAAACCACAAAAGAAAATTCCCAAAGCAGTGGCAGTGACAGGATTTGCACTATTGTTTGGAGTTGTTTCCAGTGGTACATTTTTGGCATCAAATGTTGTTGGAAGTAAAGTGCTGGGATTGACCGGTGTGACGAAGACCAATACTACGGCAACCAAATCTGTGAGCAGCAATGCTTCATTATCCAAATCTTCCAGTGTTGTAACTTCAGATGTTTCAAGTATTGTGGAAAATGTAATGCCATCAATCGTATCAATTACAAATATGAGTGTGCAGCAGGTTCAGGATTTCTTTGGTGGTGTGTCACAGCAACAGAGCGAAAGTGCTGGAACAGGAATCATTATTTCCCAGAATGATTCAGAACTTCTGGTTGTTACAAATAATCATGTAGTAGCAGGAAGCGATACATTAACAGTTACTTTTGATGATGGAACAAGTGTTGAGGCAAATATCAAAGGAACAAACTCAGAGTATGATATTGCTGTTGTGGCTGTTCCGCTTGATTCTATTTCAGATGATACGATGAAAGCAATTTCGGTAGCAACACTCGGAGATTCCACACAGCTAAAGGTTGGAGAACCTGCGATTGCAATCGGTAATGCACTTGGCTATGGACAGTCAGTAACAACTGGTGTAATCAGTGCTTTGAATCGTTCTGTTTCTGAAACAAACGAGCAGACCGGTGAGACAACAGAGAGTGATGCCAAACTGATTCAGACAGATGCAGCCATTAATCCTGGAAACAGTGGTGGAGCACTTGTAAATGCAAGTGGCGAAGTGATTGGAATTAACTCATCCAAGCTGGTTGGTGATTCTGTAGAAGGTGTCGGATATGCAATTCCAATCAGTGATGTATCCGATCTGATCCAGAATCTGATGAATCAGGCGACAAAGACAAAGGTTGCAGAAAAAGATCAGGGCGCAATTGGCATCAAAGGAATGAGCGTGCCGGCTGAATATTCCAAACAGCTGAATATGCCGGAAGGCGTTTATGTATCAGAAATTACAAAAGGCGGTGGAGCAGAGGCAGCCGGAATGGCAAAAGGAAGTGTTATCACAGCAATTGACGGAACAACCGTATCAAGCATGGATGATCTTCAGGAACAGCTTCAATATTATGCCAAAGGAGATAAGGTGTCACTGACAATTCAGATTCCACAGAGTAATGGAGAATATGAAGAGAAGACAGTGGAAGTTACTTTCGGTGCGAAATAAATACTACTTTTAAGTGAATGTATTATGCTTAGGGATTGTCACGTGGCAATCCCTTTTGCTGTTGTTCACAATTTTTCTTATCTTCCATACAATAACAAAAAAGATATAAGGATTTATTTTATGGCACCATATTGTTCTAATAGGAATACGAACTGTTATTGTCAGAATGGAAATTACAGGCCACAAACAAGGCAGGAAAATGAAAGACAGCTTCATTGCAATATTCCTGTCCCTCCACTTCCGGAGCAGAAGTCGAAAAATTACTGTTGCGATGAGTGTGTTGGTGATTACAGCAAAACGGATGTTTTGCAAGAGTTTCCGGTTGCGATGGCTTATGTCCCATGGCAGCAGTGGAGAAAACTTCACGATCTCGGTTATGGATTTCAGTGTGGAACTATTTTTCAAGAGCTTGAAAAACCATTTCGTGGAAAAGGAGGATGCTGTAAATGAGTTGCAATTGTCATGAAATGAATCGAAGAGAACTTTTTGAATATATAAATCAGATTAGTTTCGCGGTGGATGATGTTAAATTATTTTTAGATACACATCCTGGAAATCAGAAAGCACTTGAATATTTTCAAAAATATAAAGAGAAACGTATTGAAGCACTCAAAGAATATGCAGAGGTATATGGACCTTTAACTGTAGATACAGTCAGCGAAAACAGTGACTGCTGGAATTGGATCAATGAACCATGGCCGTGGCAGGAAGGGGGATGCTGATTTATGTGGAATTATGAAAAAAGACTTCAATATCCTGTGAAGATAACCCAGACGAATCCGAAACTGGCGAAGATCATTATAAGTCAGTTCGGTGGACCGGATGGCGAATTAGCTGCATCTATGCGTTATCTTTCACAGCGATATACGATGCCATATAAAGAGGTAACAGGAATACTGACTGATATTGGTACAGAAGAACTTGCCCATATGGAGATGATCTGTGCAATTATCTATCAGCTGACAAAGAATTTGTCACCGGAAGAAATTGAACGTTCCGGTTTTGCACCGTATTATGTTGATCATACACTGGCATTATGGCCACAGGCAGCCAGCGGAGCTCCGTGGACTGCAACGTATTTCCAATCGAAAGGAGATCCGATTACAGATCTTCATGAAGATCTTGCAGCAGAGCAAAAAGCACGGACTACGTATGATAATATCCTGCGACTGATTAAAGATCCTGAAATCTGTGATCCGATCCGTTTTCTGAGAGAAAGAGAGATTGTGCATTATCAGAGATTTGGTGAAAGTCTAAGAATTGTACAGGAACATCTTGACAGTAAGAATTTCTATGCAATCAACCCAGAATTTGAATGAAGATGAAGTGTTTATTTTGTGAAAGGGATTGTCAGACGGCAATCCCTGATTTACATTTTATGTAAATACTGCTCAAAAATCCCCCTTTACTTTTCCCTATAAATCAGATATAATATACGCGTTGATGGGGAAACCATAACAATTAAATATACGATCAATGGGGATACTGTGATGTTATACTCACAGTATTTTTCTGTTTTTCTGATGAAAGGGACTTTTTTCCCTGAGTAAAAGAGGCTATAATAAAAGAAATTTATTGTCGGGTGTAAATATACGTTACTGTTCACTCCCGTGTCAATCACTCCGCTGATTGACACGGAGGATGCATGTTTTGGCTTGAATGCATCTCGCCCCATCGCCAAAGGCGATTTAAAATGGCGAGATGCGTTGCTGGTCGCACAACGTGTGAACAGTAACAAATATACAGTTGACAGTAATTAAAAAAGGAGAAGGCATATGTGTGGATTTGCAGGATTTGTCGGAGAAGTTGATGACAGAGAACAGGTACTTGTTAATATGATGAATACAATCGTACACAGGGGACCGGATAGTGCGGGAAAGTATGTGGATGAAGATGCAGCACTCGGATTTCGCCGTCTGAGTATCATAGATCTTTCTTCCGTTGGTGATCAGCCGTTGTACAATGAGGATCGCAGCATGGTTCTTGTATTTAATGGAGAGATTTATAATTACCAGGACCTGAGAGAAGAACTGAAAGCGGCAGGTCATGAGTTTGTATCGAATACAGATTCAGAGACGCTGATTCATGGATACGAAGAGTGGGGCGAGAAACTGGTAGACCGTCTTCGCGGAATGTATGCTTTTGCAATCTGGGATACAAAGAAGAAAAGATTGTTTGCAGCGAGAGATATTTTCGGAATCAAACCGCTATATTATGCGAATATGAATGGTACATTGATGTTTGCTTCTGAAATCAAAGCATTTATGGAGCATCCGAAGTTTGAAAAGGTGTTCAATGAAGAGGCGCTTGGCAACTATCTTTCTTTCCAGTTTGTTCCTACGAATGAGACATTTTTTAAAGGGGTGTTCTGTGTACAGCCAGGACATTACTTTATATATGAAAATGGAAAAATGAACATTACACGTTATTTTGAACCTCATTTCACAGGAGACTGTAAGAAGCCTTTCAAAGAAGTGGTGGATGATGTAGAACGTGTGATGAAGGATTCCGTTGAGAAGCATAAAATCAGTGATGTAGAGGTTGCTTCTTACCTTTCCAGTGGTGTGGACTCCAGTTATCTGACTTATCTGGGACAGGTGGATCGTACTTTTACAGTCGGATTTGATGAAGGAAAGTACAGTGAGATTCAGGATGCAAAGGAATTTGCAGCAAGCATTAACATGAAGAATGACGCTAAGGTGATTTCACCGGAAGAATATTGGGATAAGCTTTCGGATATTCAGTATTATATGGATGAGCCGGTCGCAGATCCAGCTGCAATCGCACTTTATTTCCTCAGTGCAGAAGCGTCCAAGAAGGTTAAGGTAGTTCTTTCAGGAGAAGGTTCTGATGAATTGTTTGGAGGATATAACATATATTGTGAACCTTTGGAACATACTTCTTTTAATAAAATACCGATGCCGGTACGCCGTTTCCTGGGTGCGTTTGCAGAACGCTGTCTGCCACGTGGTATGAAGGGGAGAGGTTTCCTTATGCGTCACGGAAAGACATTGGAAGAGAGATATTTCGCAAATGCGACGAATATTTTTACAGAGCGTGAGGCAAATCGTATTTTGAAAAAAGGATGTAAGCCGGGAATCCAAAAAGTAACAAAACCATTGTATGCACGTGTAAAAGGAAAAGATCCTGTGACAAAGATGCAGTATGTGGATCTTCATTTATGGCTGGTGCATGATATTCTGATGAAGGGTGACAAGATGGGAATGGCGAATTCTCTTGAAGTCAGAGTTCCGTTCCTTGACAGAGAAGTACTTGAACTTGCCGAGACACTTCCGTTAAAATACAAAGTACGTGCGCCAAAGACGAAGGTTGCATTGCGTGCTGCGGCAGAGCGACATATCAGAAGTAAGACAGCGGAGAAGAAGAAACTGGGATTCCCAATTCCGATTCGTGTATGGTTGAAGGAAGAGAAGTATTATAATATTGTAAAAGAGATGTTTGAGTCTGATGCAGCGAAGAAGTTCTTTGATACGAAGCTCCTGCTTAAGATGCTTGATGATCATAAGAACGGAAAGAATACGAATGAGAAGACAGATAACAGTCGTAAGATCTGGACAGTTTATATCTTCCTCGTATGGTATGACAGATTCTTTGAGCATGGAAAACCGGTTCATCCGGCGATGAGTGTTCAATAATAAAACGTGTATTTATATCATTTGTTTTAAGAGTGCTGGATAAAACAAGCAGAATTGATACAGATGTTTAGACAGGGAGTATGTATGAGAAACTATGAGAGTGATGCTTATAGGAAGTATCAAAGCTCAATAGAGCAGAGACAGAAGGTTGTGAGAACGTCAGGTTCTCCGTATTCTCAGCAGACTGCGGTACAGGGGAAAGGGCAAAGGGCAGAAATGTCTGCGAGTACAAAACGCAAAAGGACAAGAGAAAAAGAAAAACTTTATTATGATTATGATCTGCTTCTTGTAATTATTTTTCTGATGTGTTTTGGACTTGTGATGCTTTACAGCAGTAGTGCTTACAGCGCACAGGTTGATTATAAGAACGATATGTTCTTTTTCACAAGACAGGCAATGATCGGGATTATCGGATTCATTGTAATGTTTATTGTTTCTAAGATTGACTATCATCTATATGGTGCTTATGCAAAAGAATTATTTTGGTTTTCAATGTTTTTGATGGCATTGGTGCAGACACCACTTGGTAAGACTGTAAATGGAGCAAGAAGGTGGATCAGGCTTCCTGGTGGCTTGTCATTGCAGCCGGCAGAGTTTACGAAGATTGCGGTGATTCTATTTATAGCATATGAAATCTGCCTCTTGGGGCAAAAGGCGAAAAAACGGGATGGAATTAAGATTCTGCTTGGTTATGGTCTTGTTGCAACACTGGGAGTTTTTCTATTGACGGATAATCTGAGTACAGCAATTATTGTGTTTGCAATTACATGTATTTTAATTTTTGTTGTACATCCGAAGACAAAACCATTTATTGCTGGAGTAATTGTAGCAGGAATCGTGGGAATTATTGGGATTATTTTTTTGAAATATACACTTGCGAAAAGTGATAACTTTCGTATGCGCCGAATCATTGCATGGCTGAATCCGGAGGCGAATGCTGATACAGACAGCTATCAGTTCTTGCAGGGGCTATATGCAATTGGTTCAGGTGGATTTTTTGGAAAGGGTCTTGGGAATAGTACGCAGAAATTACATGCAATACCAGAGGCTCAGAACGATATGATCCTTGCAGTTATCTGTGAAGAGCTGGGAGTGTTCGGCGCAATTATTATTTTGTGCTTGTTTGCTTTCATGCTGTATAGATTACTGTTTATCGCAAGAAATGCTCCGGACTTGTATGGTGCGTTGATCGCAACAGGTATTTTTGCACATATTGCACTGCAGGTTACTCTGAACATAGGAGTTGTAACAGGACTACTGCCGACAACCGGTGTTACCCTTCCGTTTATTAGTTATGGAGGTACAGCGATTGTAATATTGTTGGCTGAGATGGGAATTGCGCTTGGAATATCATCTAAGATACGGTTGAAATAAATTCTCCCTCTTTTCAACTTGACTGAAGTGTGTTATATTAATATGTAGTATTAAAAACCACGTAAAGTAGGATGAAAAAATATGCGATAGAGCATGGGAGGATATAAGTTATGAGTTACAGAGTGATCGTAGATAGTTGCGGAGAGCTGACCCTACAGATGAAGGAGAGTGGAATTTTTAAGACGGCTTCTCTTAGCATGGAAGTGGATGGCTTTCACATTCTGGATGACGAGACATTTGATCAGGCTGATTTTTTAAGAAGAGTGGCTGCAAGCGAGGAATGTCCGAAGTCATCCTGTCCGTCCCCGGAGCGTTATATGGAATTATACAAATGTGATGTTGACAGAGTCTATGCAGTTACTTTGTCAGGGGAATTGAGCGGATCTTATAACAGTGCACTTCTTGGAGAGAAACTTTATAAGGAAGAAGGCGGAGAAGAAAAGATCCATGTATTTAACTCTCGTTCAGCATCTGTCGGAGAGACGTTGATCGGACGAAAGATTCAGGAATGTGAAGAAGCCGGAATGGATTTTGAACAGGTAGTTGAAACGGTAGAAGCTTATATTGAAGAACAGCATACGTATTTTGTTCTTGAGAATCTTGATACACTTCGTAAGAATGGACGACTGACAGGACTGAAATCTCTGGTAGTCAGCGCATTGAATATCAAGCCTGTTATGGGTTCTACCCCAGAGGGAACAATCTGTCAGTTGGATAAGAGCAGAGGGATGAAGAAAGCTTTGGCGAAGATGGCAGAGCATGTCGCGAAGGACGCTGTAAAACCGGAGGAGAAGATTCTTGCAATTGCACATTGCAACTGTCCGGAACGTGCAGAGGTCGTCAGAAAATTGATTTTGGAGAAAGTAAAGGTGAAAGATTCCTTTATTGTAGATACAGCAGGAATTAGTAGTATGTATGCGAATGATGGTGGAATTATTGTTGTACTTTAAGATGTGCTGTGGTAAAATAATTGCTAAAGACCTAATAGGAAGGGAGCAGGCAAGAGATGAGTCAGGCGAAGGTGGATCGTTATAAGAAGGAAAAGGCGGACCGAAAGAAGACAATGCGTAAAGAGAAGATCATGCGCAATGTAAAAAGATGTGTAGCGGGAGTAATTGTACTTGCAATTGTTGGCTGGTTCGGATATTCAGCATATGATCTGCATTCTTCCAATCAGGAACGTGCAGTTGCAGAAGTGAATTATGACTCTGTTAAGGATTATCTAAGTACACTTTCAGCAGAATAAAATGAATAGCATTTGATAACGTGAGATATGGCATGTGCCATATCTCTATTTTATTCAAGTATTTGCAACTATTTCTATTGACAAAGCAAAAAACAACCATTAGAATGATACAGATAATTATTCGGATTAAAATTAGGGAGATACCTATGATGAAAAAAAGAAATATTAACCTTGATATTATTCGAAGTATTGCAGTGTTTTCTGTATTATCTGTGCATTTTTTTTGAATAATGGATTTTATACGGAAATAATAAAAGGAAAGCGGATGTTTGTCATGTTTACAATGCGGACAGCGTTTATGATATGTGTTCCTCTTTTTGCAATATTAACAGGATATCTTATGAATAAAAAAATCTTGTCAAAAACCCCTACTACTTAGGATTAGTGAAAACATATATAACATATTTGCTGGCGAGCGTTTTTGACATTCTATTTTTAAGTTGTTATACATCAGAACATATTGGAATACGGACTTTTATTTTAAGAATTCTTAATTTTTCTGGTGCTGGATATTCATGGTATGTTGAAATGTATATTGGGTTGTTTTTAATCATTCCGTTTTTAAATTTGATTTATAATGGATTAAAAGATAAAAAACAAAAGCAGCTTCTTGTAGCTACAATGCTTTTCTTGACTACCATTCCCTCCTTACTTAATATATGGGGAATCGATGGTCCGATTAAAGCAATATTCTTTCCAACTGAATCAACAAGAATTCTGCAGATAATTCCAGATTATTGGCAGTTTTTATGGCCACTTACATATTATTACATCGGATGCTATCTTAAAGAATATGGAGCAAAACTTTCTTCTGGAAAATCACTCTTATTGTTTATGGGTTTTCTGACAATATTTGGCTTTTTTAATTTTGGACGTAATTATAATAATGTCTTTTTCGGAGCTTCATATTATGAATGGTATGGATTTGAGCCGCTGATTCTATCGGTACTTACGTTTATTTGTATTTTGAATCTTGATACTTCTAAAATAACAGAACGAACTATACTTTATAAATGTTTTACCAAAATTTCAGAGTTGTCATTAGGAATATATTTAGTGTCTTCGGTTTTTGATACGATTATCTATAGTAAACTTAATGCATATGTTCCTTCTGTTCCGGGAAGACTAGAATATTATGTACTGGTTGTACCTATTGTTTTTCTTCTTTCATTTATTACATCATATATCTTACATGTTATACAAAGCACATTGACTAGATATGTTCAAAAAAGATATAGATATATTTCTAATCATTAAAATAATTATTGCTGTTTTAGACAGTGTATCAATGATCGTTAACTTTTAATTATAAGAAGGTTAGCGATCATTTTTTATGACGTTATTTCGGTAGATAGACCTGAATGAAGTTTGGAAAGAAACAAAAAAGTTAAAAAAGGGCTTGAAAAAGGGAGACACGTGGTTTACAATGGAACTAAGTGGTGAGAAGTGGTAGAATGTGGTGCAATATGGAGAAGGAGTGGAAGCGAAGGGATTACGGTAGTGATACCTTTAGTGGACATGAAGATTTCCATAGATTCCAGAGAAAGGGTTTCGGATGTTATTAGGAGAGTTTAACCATAACATAGACGAAAAAGGCAGACTGATCATCCCGGCAAAGTTAAGGGAAGATCTTGGTGACAGCTTCGTGATCTGTAACGGATTAGAGGGCTGTCTATTTGTCTATTCCCAGGAAGAATGGAATAAATTCGTAGCCGAACTCGAAAGCTTACCACGAATGAACAAGGATGCCAGAATCTTTAAACGCTACTTTTTTGGAAGTGCATCTGAGGGCAGTTTCGACAAGCAGGGGAGAGTTCTTGTCCCACCGTCACTTAGAAAGAATGCACATCTGGAGAAGGAAGTAGTTCTGGTTGGAGTCCAGGATCGTGTTGAGATCTGGGACAAGGCACTCTGGGAAGAGAAAAACCAGATCAGCGAGGAAGATCTGGATGCGATTGCAGAACGTATGGAAGCGATCGGAATTCGCATCTGATGACAACAAAGACCGCCAAGTGAGGCAGTCAGAAGGAGGAGTCTATGGCATTCGAGCACGTTTCAGTGCTGTTGCATGAGACAGTAGACGGTTTGAACGTAAAACCGGATGGCATCTATGTAGATGCCACGTTGGGTGGAGGCGGACATGCTTATGAAGTCTGTACAAAGCTTGGCGAGCAGGGGAGATTAATAGGTATAGACCAGGACGCTGATGCGATTAAAGCAGCAGGAAAGCGCCTGGAAGGTTTCGGGGAGAAGGTCACAATAATCCGGAGCAATTATTGTGATATGAAACCGCGGCTTCATGAGATAGGAATTGACAAAGTAGATGGAATCACAGTAGATCTTGGAGTTTCTTCTTATCAGTTGGATACAGCTGAGAGGGGATTTTCATATCGGGTTGACGCACCTCTTGATATGCGTATGGATCAGCGTCAGAAGATGACAGCCAGAGACATTGTCAACGACTATAGTGAATCGGAACTTTATCGTGTGATTCGTGATTATGGCGAGGACAGATTTGCTAAAAATATCGCGAAGCATATTGTTGCAGAACGCACAAAAGGTCCGATTGAGACAACAGGACAATTGAATGAGATTATCAGTCATGCAATACCAATGAAGATTCAGAAGACGTCAGGACATCCGTCAAAGCGTACATTTCAGGCTCTGCGAATTGAATTGAATCATGAGCTTGATGTTTTGCGGGATACATTAGATGATATGATCGATCTGTTGAATCCAGGAGGAAGACTTTGCATTATTACATTTCATTCGCTTGAAGACAGAATTGTGAAGAGTTCTTTCCGTAAGAATGAGAATCCGTGCATTTGTCCAAGTCATTTTCCGGTTTGTGTATGTGGAAATGTATCCAAAGGGAAAGTGATCACCAGGAAGCCAATCCTTCCGTCAGAAGAGGAGCTGACGGTAAACAGCAGATCAAAGAGTGCAAAGCTTAGAATCTTTGAACGTGCATAATTTGATATCACAGGGAGTATTTAGAGTATAAACGAAACGTTCCTCCGGGAAGGGGAGAGCCCGGCGGAACAAGAATCCAGAGAAAGGACAGGAAAGCGATGGCGAGAAACACAGGTCGCAGACAGCAGAATAGACCAGCAGCAGACTGGAACCACTTCTACGTGTACGGTAGTGCCGTGCGTCAGCCAGAAGCTTTACCGTCTGGAAATGGGACAGTTCGTAAGCCGAAGAAAAAAAGAACAAGCCGTCAGGTGATTAAAAACCGGCATCGTGCGCAGCGGATCAGTCCGGCATATGCGACTTTTCTAATTGCGGCGGCAGTCTGTGCGGTTTTTATATGTGTTATGTATTTACGCTTACAGGCAGATGTTTTGAATCGTGCAGATCAGATTACAGCGCTGCAGCAGGAACTGACGGATCTGAAGGAATCAAATGATACTGCACATCAGGCAGCGGAAGATTCTGTTAATCTTGAGACTGTTCGTGAAAAGGCAATGAACGAGATGGGAATGGTTTATGAGTCTCAGGGCAAAGTGATTCATTATCAAAGCCCGACAAGTGACTATGTAAAACAGTATGATAACATTCCGGAAGATGGCGTTTTAGCGCAATCCAAGGATGTGAAAAATAAGGAATAATGGAAGATGGCAGGAAGAAAAAGAAGGAAGAACAGATTTCAATTTCTGACTAAAAAATTCCCGGTAAGAATGCAGAGAAAGCTGGTACTGCTGTTTATAGCAGTTATACTGGCTTTTCTTGTTCTTGTAGGAAGAATTACATACATTAATGTTACGAAGGGAAGCAAGTATACAAAGCTTGTACTGAATCAGAAAATTTATGACAGTAAGACAATTCCATATAAACGTGGAGATATTCTGGATAGAAACGGTACAAAGATAGCGACAAGTGAAAGGGTTTATAATGTAATTCTTGATGTTGTTGTAATGACAGATAAAGAAGAATATATAGATCCTACGATTAAAGTATTGAATAAATGTTTCGGAATCAGTGAAAAGACGGTACGAGAGATTGTAGAAGAAAAACCTAATAGCAGATATGTTATATTGAAAAAAGGAATCGATTACGAGACGGCTCAGAAATATAATGAGATAAAGAATGATACTAAGAATTATCCAAATGTAAAGGGAATCTGGCTGGAGGATGATTATAACAGAACATACCCATACAATACGCTGGCAAGTGATGTGATAGGTTTTACTTATTCCGGAAATATAGGAGCAATTGGAATTGAGAGTGCTTATAATGATGTTATGACGGGGACAGATGGCAGAGAGTATGGTTATCTGGATGAAGATGATACAGTCGAACAGAATGTAAAAGCAGCAAAGAATGGGAATAATGTTATTACAACGATTGATATTACCTTACAGAGTATTGTGGAAAAATACATTCAACAGTTCAATGAAGAACATGCTGGAGAAGAAGGAAGTGGAGTGACCGGGAGCAAGAATACAGCGGTTATGATCATGAATCCGAATACCGGAGAGATTCTGGCTGAGGCCTCTTACCCTAATTTTGATTTGAACAAACCAAGAGATCTGTCCAGTATTTATTCCGAAGAAAAATGGAATGCGATAGATGAGAAGGATCGATTGAACCTATTGAGTAGTATCTGGAGAAACTTCTGTGTCAGTGATGCGTTTGAACCGGGGTCTACGATGAAACCGTTCACTGTTGCAGCTGGATTGGAGACAGGAACTCTTACCGGAGAGGAATCTTATTATTGTGGTGGTTATCTTCATGTGGGAGATAATGATATCGGATGTCATCTTCGTTCTGGACATGGAATGGAAAGCACAATGGATGCAATTGCCAATTCCTGTAACGTTGCATTGATGGAAATGGCGGAAAAAATCGGAATTGATAATTTTATCAGATATCAGCATATCTTCGGATTTGGAGAATATACGGGAATTGACCTTCCGGCAGAAGCATCAACAGCAAGTCTTCTGTATACAGCTGACACGATGACACCGGTTGATCTTGCAACGAATGCTTTCGGACAGAACTTTAATGTGACAATGACTCAGCTGGCAGCAGGGTTCAGTTCTCTGATCAATGGTGGGTATTATTATGAACCGCATGTTGTAAAGCAGATCCAGGATGAGAATGGAAATGTGATTGAAACGAAGAATCCCGTATTGCTCCGTAAGACAGTTTCGACAGAAACATCTGAATTAGTAAAAACATATTTACAGGCGGTAATGCAGTATGGTACAGGTAAGAGAGCCCAGGTGGAAGGATATGATATCGGAGCGAAGACCGGTACGGCGCAGAAACTTCCACGTAAAGATGGGAAATATCTTCTTTCTTATATCGGATATGCTCCACAGGAGAATCCGGAAGTTGTTATCTATGTGGTAATTGATGAAGCAAATGTGGATGCACAGGATAATAGTTCATTGGTTCTTGAACTTGCGAAGAATATCATGTCAGAAGCATTTCCATATCTTGGTATCACAACCATAGAAGAGACAGGGGAAAGTCAGACACAGCAGAGCGGTCAGAGCTTTGAAGATACAGAGTATTCTGATTATGATCAGGACTATACAGATGATTACAGTAATGAAGACGGCTCATATGTTGATGAAAATTATAAGCCGGATTTGGACAGCTGGGCAACATCATCCAATATAGATTAAGTTTTATAGCAGACAGGCAAACAGGAATAACTCCGAAAAAGACATAATACATTGTAGAAATGTCTTTCTCGGAGTTATTTTTTGTGAAAAATAAAACATATAACCGAAAAAAAACAATAGTTGTTTTTTTCTGCGCAGTTCTTTTGATTTCGGCTCTTTTCGGAAGACTTGTTTATCTGATGATTTTTGATGCTGCACATTATCAGAAGCTGGCGAAAGATCTTCATGAGCGAGAAAGAAAAATCAAAGCGGCAAGAGGAGAGATTATTGACAGAAATGGAGTTGTCCTGGCAACGAACAGGACGGTATGCACAATTTCTGTGATCCATAATCAGATAAAAGATCCGGAGCAGGTGATCGCAGCTCTCTGTCAGGAACTTGGAGAAGAGGAAGAAAACATCCGGAAAAAAGTAGAAAAAGTGTCTTCGATGGAAAAAATTAAAACAAATGTGGAAAAAGAAACGGGGGATAGAATCCGTAATCTGGATCTTGCAGGAGTAAAAGTAGATGAGGATTTTAAAAGATATTATCCTTATGATACATTTGCATCCAGAGTTCTTGGATTTACAGGTGGGGACAACCAGGGAATCATCGGACTTGAAGTAAAATATGAAGAGGTATTAAAAGGAACCGATGGAACCATTCTTACAGTGACGGATGCGAGAGGAGTCGAACTTGAGAAAGTAGCAGAAGACAGGATTGAACCTGTGGCTGGGAACACGCTTCAGATTAGTCTGGATCATAATATTCAGAAGTACTGTGAACAGGCAGCAAAAAAGGTTCAGGAGGAAAAACAGGCGGATAGTGTATCTGTATTGCTTATGAATCCGCAGGATGGAGAGATATTTGCAATGGTAAATACACCGGAATTTAATCTGAATACCCCTTTTGAATTGATTGATGTGGATGAAAATACAGAACAGACGGATGAACAGACTCAGGAGATGTTAAATCAGATGTGGCGAAATCCCTGTATTAATGATACATATGAGCCGGGATCAACGTTTAAAATCATTACAGCATCAGCATGTCTTGAAGAAGGTGTCGTTTCTTTGTCGGATACATTTTCCTGTCCGGGATACCGGATTGTAGAAGACAGAAAAATCCGGTGTCATAAGGTTGGTGGACATGGACAGGAAACGTTTATCCAGGGAATACAGAATTCCTGTAATCCGGTATTTATTGATATTGGTCTTCGGCTTGGAGCAGAGAAATTTTATGCTTATTTTAAACAGTTTGGATTACTTAGTCTGACGAATATTGATCTTCCGGGTGAAGCGGGAACAATTATGCATAACGTAGAAGATATTGGTCTTGTGGAATTGGCAACGATTTCATTTGGACAGTCGTTCCAGGTAACACCGGTTCAAATGGCAACAACAGTAAGTTCGCTGGTTAATGGGGGATACCGGGTGACACCGCATTTTGGAGTGGCAGTTCTTGAAAAAGACGGAACAGAGATACGAAAGCTGAAATACAAAAAGAAGAATGGGATTGTATCTGAAAAAACATCGGAGACGATGAGAATACTTCTGAAGAGTGTAGTAGAAGAAGGATCTGGTAAAAATGGATACATTGAAGGATATTCGATCGGAGGCAAGACTGCAACATCACAGACTCTTCCAAGAAGCGCAAACAAATATATTTCATCATTTATAGGGTTTGCACCGGCGGAAGATCCGCAGGTTCTTGGAATTGTAGTGATCCGTAACCCACAGGGGATTTATTACGGAGGAACGATTGCAGCTCCGGTTTTGCGCAGCATCTATGACAATGTACTTCCGTATCTCGGGATTGAAAAAAACTGACCAATGGAGTATACTGTAAAGTGCATTTTGAGAATCTGATGATGTAAGTGTCAAAAGTATAAATTGCGTTTGTGCTCGCACAAATAAGCAATTTATACTTATTGACACGCCGAACACCGAAAACGGAATAAAATGGTGTGAATACGCCATTTTATGGGAGTTTGAGGTGTTCGAGGATTGCGGGAATTGCATAGCAATGGAGCAATCTGGTTACATCAGTGAGTGGCAAAATTTATTTTTGACACTCACATCATCTGATGACAGAAAAGTACATAAGAAGGATTCTCTGTGTAAAACAAAAGAAATGAAGAGGTGTATATATGAACAGTCATGTAGTAATTCCGGTATTGATTGCATTTGTTATAAGCCTTGTGCTTGGACCGGTAGTCATTCCTTTCCTGAGAAGGTTAAAGATGGGACAGACGGAGCGTGTGGAGGGTGTACAGTCTCATTTGAAGAAGGCAGGAACACCGACAATGGGAGGTATTATCATTCTGGCAGCTGTTGTGATTACGTCCCTGTTTTATGTGAAAGACTATCCAAAGATCATCCCGGTACTTTTCCTTACAGTAGGATTCGGACTGATTGGATTTCTGGATGATTATCTTAAAGTTGTCATGAAACGTTCAGACGGACTTTTTCCAATGCAGAAGATGGCACTCCAGATTGTAGTAACAGCAATTTTTGCGTTTTACATCGTAAAAGTAGCGAAGATTCCACTTACAATGATCGTTCCATTCTCCGGCGGTTATGAATTGAATCTTGGATGGCTTGCGATTCCGGTTCTTTTCTTTGCAGTAATCGGTACAGTTAATGGAACAAACTTTACGGACGGACTGGATGGTCTTGCATCAAGCGTAACTGTTCTGGTGGCAACATTTTTCACGGTTGTAGCAATTGGAACGAAAAGTGGGATTGAGCCGATCACTTGCGCAGTTGTCGGTGCATTGATGGGATTCCTTCTTTTTAATGTGTATCCGGCCAGTGTGTTCATGGGAGATACAGGTTCTCTTGCACTGGGTGGTTTTGTTGCAGGAACAGCGTATATGATGCAGATGCCGCTGTATATCATTATTGTCGGATTTATTTATCTTGTAGAAGTTATTTCAGTTATTCTGCAGGTGACATATTTCAAAAAGACAGGAGGAAAGCGTCTCTTTAAGATGGCACCAATCCATCATCATTTCGAGCTTTGCGGATGGTCAGAGACACGGGTAGTGGCAGTATTTTCTATTGTGACGGCAATTCTTTGCCTGATCGCTCTTATGGGGGTATAAAAGAATGGTTGTAAAAGATAAAAATGTATTAGTGTTTGGCTCTGGAATCAGTGGAGAGGCAGCGTGTGAGCTCCTTTTGAAAGAAGAAGCAAAGGTCGTATTGTATGATGGTAACGATAAGCTGAATCCGGAAGAGATCCGTGCAAAGATTGAAGGCGGGGACAGTGAGTCACTGGAAATCGTCCTTGGAACACTTGAGGGAGACAGGAAAGAAGAACTTCTTGATAAACTTTCTCTTGTTGTAATGAGTCCGGGTGTTCCGACAGATCTTCCAATCGTGAATGAGATGCGTGAGAAAGGACTTCCAATTTGGGGCGAGATTGAGCTTGCGTATGTCTTTGGAAAAGGTGATGTTCTAGCAATTACTGGAACAAACGGAAAGACAACGACCACTTCTCTGCTTGGAGAAATTATGAAAAACTATGCGCAGAGCAGTTTTGTGGTAGGAAATATCGGTAATCCATATACGAGTATTGCACTCCAGACAAGAGAAGATTCTGTAATTGTTGCTGAGATGAGCAGCTTTCAGCTAGAAACAATTCAGACATTCCGTCCGAGAGTCAGCGCGATCCTGAATATTACTCCGGATCATCTGAATCGCCATCATACGATGGAAGCATACATAGAGGCAAAGGAAAATATTGCGAAGAATCAGACAGAGAAAGATACTTGTGTTCTGAATTACGAAGATGATGTGACAAGGGCATTTGGAGAAAATATAAAGTCAAAGGTTCTATATTTCAGCAGTCAGCGTATATTAGAAGAAGGAATCTATCTGGAAAACGGTCAGATCGTTCTTGCAATGAACGGAGAGAAGACACCGGTATGCCATGTAGATGAATTGAATATTCTTGGAACGCACAATCATGAGAATGCGATGGCAGCAGCCGGAATGGCAGCAGCATATGGGGTTCCGGTAGATGTGATCCGAAGAACGCTGAAAGAGTTCCAGGGAGTCGAACATCGTATTGAATATGTGGCAGAAAAGAATGGAGTTGTATATTACAATGATTCCAAGGGAACAAACCCAGATGCAGCAATTAAGGGGATTCAGGCGATGAATCGTCCGACAGTTCTGATCGGTGGAGGTTATGATAAGGATTCTGCTTATGATGAATGGATCGATTCCTTTGATGGAAAAGTAAAAAAATTAGTACTTCTTGGTGCGACACGTGACAAGATCGCAGAGACAGCCAGAGCACATGGATTTGAAGATATTGAGATGGCGGATACATTTGAGGAAGCATTTGCAAAATGTGTAGAGAATGCAAAACCGGGAGATGCAGTACTCCTTTCTCCTGCATGTGCAAGTTGGGGAATGTTTAAGAATTATGAAGAACGTGGAGATAAGTTTAAAGAGCTTGTAAATAATCTGTAAAGGGTGAACTGTATTGAAGCGTCCTGCAAAGAAGCACACGTATGATGATACACTGCTTGTGACGGTGCTGATTCTCGTACTGGTTGGTCTGATCCTTCTGACCAGTACAAGTGCATATAACGGCAGGGTGAAGTTTCATGATTCTTATTATTATCTGAAAAAGCAGGGACTGGCTACAGTTCTTGGAATGGCAGGAATGCTATGGATCGCGAGAATTGATTATCACAGATGGATTCCACTTGCTGTGCCAGGATATCTGGCTGCAATCGGTTTATCCATTGCTGTCATGGCATTCGGAAAAGAATATAACGGATCCAAAAGATGGTTGTCTTTGGGTCCGTTTTCTTTTCAGCCTTCAGAATTTGCTAAAGTAGCAGTAATCTTGTTTCTGGCCTGGCTGATCAACCGAAATGTGAAAAAAATATCAAAACTTCGGATAATGTCCGGAATGATGCTTTCGATCCTTCCGGTTGTCGGTCTGGTAGGAGCAAGTAATCTGAGTACAGCAATCATTATCCTCGGAATCGCAGTTACATTGATTTTTGTTGCAAGTCCAAGATATGCACAGTTTATATGGATGGCTGTATCAGGAGTTGGATTTCTGGGAATTTTTCTAGCCTTGGAAAGCTATCGGCTGGAGCGACTTGCAATCTGGCGCAATCCGGAGAAGTATGAAAAAGGATATCAGACATTGCAAGGACTTTATGCAATTGGAAGTGGAGGACTGTTTGGCCGGGGGCTGGGAAACAGTGTACAAAAACTGGGATTCCTGCCGGAAGCACAGAATGATATGATTTTTTCTATTGTCTGTGAAGAATTAGGGCTTGTTGGTGCGGGGGCTATCATTGTACTGTTTCTGATTTTAATCTGGAGATTTTTTGTGATTGCAACACACGCACCGGATCTTTTTGGTGCGTTGATTGCAGCAGGAGCCATGGCACATATGATGATTCAGGTAATATTGAATATTGCTGTCGTCACAAATTCTATACCGAATACAGGAATTACACTTCCGTTTATCAGTTATGGTGGAACGTCAGTTGTTTTTCTGCTTTTGGAAATGGGGCTTGTCCTTAGCATATCACGTTTGGTACAATAGAGTTGCCTGTATTTCATACAGATGGAGTCCGGGTATGGAAAACATGAACAGAGGAAGGAATCTGATCAATGAAAAAAAAGAAGAAAAAGAAGAGAGGGATGTTCCGCTTTATTGTAGTATTACTGTTGCTTGTAATATTTGTTCTACTCTTTCAGACACGCAGTATAAAGGTGAAGGGAAATGAATATTACGGAGAGAATTCAATCATCAGCTGGCTCAAGAAAGATAAACTCTCCATGAATACGGTGTATTTATTCTGGAAATATAATTATACAGATGCAGAAGTTCCGTCAGTTGTGGAAGAAATGAAATTGACATTTGAAAATCCATGGACGCTTGTTGCGCATGTGAAAGAGAAAGGAAAATCCGGTTATGTTTCTTTCAATGATACAAATTTATATTTTGACCGGAAGGGGACAGCACTTTTTGAAAGCAAGAAAACTTTTACAGGAGTACCTTATGTGGAAGGACTTTCTTTCGATGCATCGAAAGTAGAGATCGGAAAAAAGATTCCGGTGGAAGATGACAGTGCATTCACTTTGATCGCAGAGGCTTCAAAGTATCTGGTGAAATATTCACTTACACCGGATAAACTGGTATATGCCAATGAACAGAGTGTGGTATTATATTTTGGATCAGTAGAAGTTTTAATTGGGAATAAAGAATATGAGATCAGAATTGCACAGATCAAACCGATTCTTGAGAAGCTGAAGGAACAGTATCCGGATCAGGCGGGGGTACTTCATCTTGAGAATTATGAAGCAGATTCAGCATCAATTAACTTTACACCGCAGTCTTGAAGCTGAATTGTTGGAAAAAAACCAAAAATAAGAAAAAATCTATTGATTATTTACGGAAAAGACTTTATTATATACTTATTGAATTGTATCGTTCAATTAAAATAAGGGATGTATATAAGAATTAATAAGACGACAAAGGAGGAACTACTCTTGTTAGAAATTAAAACCAACGAATCTGAAGCGGCTGCAAGAATTATTGTTGTCGGAGTCGGCGGAGGCGGTAACAATGCCGTGAACCGAATGATCGACGAACAGATTGCAGGCGTAGAATTCATAGCTGTGAATACAGATAAACAGGCATTACAGCTGTGTAAAGCACCGACACTTATGCAGATCGGTGAAAAACTGACAAAAGGACTTGGTGCTGGTGCACAGCCTGAGATGGGAGAAAAGGCAGCAGAAGAAAGCGCTGAGGAGATCCAGGCTGCATTAAAAGGTGCAGATATGGTATTTGTTACCTGCGGTATGGGAGGCGGAACTGGAACAGGTGCTGCTCCGGTTATCGCAAGAATTGCGAAAGAGCAGGGCGCTCTGACAGTAGGAGTTGTCACAAAGCCTTTCCGTTTCGAATCCAAGACAAGAATGCAGAATGCAATCAATGGTATTGATAAATTAAAGGAGAACGTTGATACAATCATCGTTATCCCGAATGACAAACTGCTTGAAGTTGTAGACAGACGTACTACTATGCCGGAAGCTTTGAAAAAGGCTGATGAGGTTCTTCAGCAGGGTATTCAGGGTATCACAGACCTGATCAATGTACCATCTCTGATCAACCTTGACTTTGCTGATATCCAGACAGTTATGAAGGATAAAGGTATTGCACATATCGGTATCGGTGCAGGACGCGGAGATGACAAGGCACTCGAAGCAGTTAAGCAGGCTGTTGCCAGTCCACTGCTTGAGACAACAATCACAGGTGCATCTAATGTTATCGTTAATGTATCTGGAGACATTACACTTATGGATGCTTCTGATGCAGCTGATTATGTACAGGAGCTTGCAGGAGAAAGTGCAAGTATCATCTTCGGTGCTATGTATGATGATACAAAGTCTGATGAATGTACAATCACAGTTATTGCTACAGGCTTACATAATGTAGGCGGAAGTGCATCCAAGCTGAAAGCAAGACTGGAAGGACAGCAGAAGACAAGTTCTATTCTTCCGAATGGTGTAGAAAGTCATGCAAGACCATCTTATGACTATACAGCACAAAGAACAGCTCAGACTTCAACAGTAAGACCGCAGGGTGGAACAATGCCAACACTGCAGCCAAGATCAACAACTGGTGGAGTAAGAGAGCAGTCTATTAAGATTCCGGATTTCTTTAAGAAATAATTGAATTGAAAAATGATGAAACGGTCTGAAGTATCAGGCCGTTTTTCTTTTATGTCGAAGGATGTCAGAAATTCTTCTATTTTCTTTCTGTTTTACTGTCAGTATCTGACAAAATTTCCAAAGAGCAAATTTTATAATTCTATATGATATCGAGGATGACTCGAAATGAAAAGGAAGGTGGAAGATGCACTATGAGTTGTACATAGATCTTTTTTTTCTGGAAAATTTCATGATGGATAGCCTGTTACTTTTCGTGACAGAACGGATTATGGGTGGAAAATATAGTTTTAAAGGAGTTTTATCCGGAGCATTCCTTGGAAGTGTGTTGACATGTCTGATGGTGGTTGTATCTGTTCCCGCCTGGATGAAAAACATAGCCTTTTATCTGGTGATTCCATTTTGTATGCTTTGGTTAAAAAATAGGAAACAATGTATGCTCCAGATACTCAAAGGAATGGGATTGCTTTACCTTTTTGGAATGTTCCTGGGGGGCACGTTGATGATGTTTCGTCCTTATCTGCATTATATCAGTCTGTTTTATGGGATTGCGGTGCTTAGCTCACAGGGGATTCTGATGGCCTGGAAGTTCTTGAAAGTTCTTAAGATAGAGCAGGAACGGTGCTGTGAAGTGATTTTATTTACAGAAGCAGATAGTTATAAGGTTCATGCATTGAGGGATACGGGAAACTGCCTGACAGATCCACTCAGTGGTGAAGGGGTGCATGTACTGGATTGTAATTTTTATCATCAGGTAATGAAAGAAGCAATGGAATTCAGGTATATTCCATATCGAAGTGTTCATGGTAGTGGCATTATGAAAATTTTCCGGATCAGGAAAATGTGTGTGGAAATAAATGAAAAAGAATGGATAGAATCTCCGTTGATCGGTGTGAGCGAATCACCGATCAGTGGGAAGGAAGATTATCAATTGATATTGAACTGTAAGGTGCAGATGCTGTGAATGAAAAACTGTGCTGCAACAGAAGATGTAAGAAAGAAACCAGGAGGAATTTATATGATGGTTAAAGTGGCTGTGCCGGAGAAATTTAAATTAAGGATTGTACCAAATGTCAGGACGGTTTTATTTGGTGGCCAACAGGAGATTCATTACATAGGAGGCAGTGAGGTTCTTCCTCCACCATTGGAAAATGAAAAAGAACGTGAGGTGGTAAGGTGGCTTGGAACAGATCGAGATGAAAAGGCGAGAAAGATACTGATTGAACATAATTTGCGTCTGGTTGTTTATATAGCAAAGAAGTTTGATAATACAGGAGTAGGTGTAGAAGATTTGATTTCTATTGGTACCATCGGCCTGATCAAAGCAATCAATACATTTAATCCATCAAAGAAAATTAAACTGGCAACATATGCTTCACGTTGTATTGAGAATGAGATTTTGATGTATTTGAGACGAAACAGTAAGACGAAGATGGAAGTTTCCATTGACGAACCTTTAAATGTAGATTGGGATGGAAATGAACTGCTTCTATCTGATATTCTTGGGACAGAAGAAGATACAATTTATCGGGATCTGGAGGATGAGGCAGAAAGAAAGATTCTGTTTCGTGCCTTGAATAAACTGTCAGGAAGAGAGAAATTAATCGTTCGTATGAGGTTTGGACTGGATCATCCGGAGGGAAAAGAAATGACGCAGAAGGAGGTTGCGGATCAACTTGGAATCTCTCAGTCTTATATATCAAGACTGGAAAAGAAAATTATGCACAGACTTCGGATGGAAATGGTCCGGTATGAATAACAGTTACAAAAATTTAATAAAAAGAAAGATGTACAATTTCCCGTATGGTGTTAAAATAAAAGAAAAAGTATCTGAAGCTTAAAAAGAAAAGATACAGGACAGAAAGGGTTGAGGATGTATGAAATTAACATTTGTAGGTGCAGCCCATGAGGTTACGGGAAGCTGTCATTTTCTGCAAGTAGCAGGAAAGAATGTTTTGGTTGACTGCGGTATGGAACAGGGACCGGATCTGTATGAGAATCCGGGACTTCCGATCAGTGCAACAGAAGTGGATTATGTATTCCTCACACATGCACATATTGATCATTCCGGAATGTTGCCAAAGCTTGTAAAGGATGGGTTTAAAGGGCAGATTTTCACTACCTATGCGACAGCGGATTTGTGTGATATCATGCTTCGTGACAGTGCGCATATTCAGGAATTTGAGGCAGAGTGGAGGAATCGAAAAGGCAGGAGAGCAGGAAAGCCGGAGTATGAACCGGTTTATGAGATGCAGGATGCACTTAATGCGATTGAATTGCTTGTGCCTTGTCAGTATGGGGAGCGCATTACAATCTGTGAGGGGATCCAGATCCGGTTTACAGATGTAGGACATCTGCTTGGATCAGCAAGTATTGAAGTCTGGGCAACAGAAGACGGAGTGACAAAGAAGATTGTATTTTCCGGAGATATTGGAAATCTGGATCAGCCGATTATTAAAGACCCGGCTTATACAGAGAGTGCGGACTATATTGTGATGGAGTCTACGTATGGCAACCGGCTGCATACGCAGGAAAAACCGGATTATCTGGGAGATTTTACAAGAATCCTGAAAGAGACATTTGATAAAGGGGGAAATGTTGTTATTCCTTCCTTTGCTGTGGGCAGAACTCAGGAACTCCTCTATTTTATACGTGAGATCAAAGAAAAGGAATTATTAAAAGAATATCAGAATTTCGAAGTATATCTGGACAGTCCGCTTGCAATTGAGGCAACGAAGATATTTACAAAAAATATGAGAGAGTGTTTTGATGAGGATGCACTTGCACTTGTTAATGCAGGGATTAATCCACTTATATTTGATGGACTTAAGACTGCAACAACAAGTGATGATTCTAAGATGATCAATTTTATCGAGAAACCAAAGGTGATCATCTCAGCTTCTGGAATGTGCGATGCTGGTCGTATCCGTCACCATCTGAAGCATAATTTGTGGAGAGAAGAGTGTACGATTCTTTTTGTTGGGTATCAGGCAATGGGCACTTTAGGACGCAGACTGATCGAGGGCGAAAAGAATGTGAAGCTGTTCGGTGAGCCGATTGAAGTTAAGGCAAGAATTGAGAGCCTTCATGGAATTAGTGGTCATGCGGATATGAATGGGCTCTTAAAATGGCTGGGAGCGTTTAAAGAGGCGCCACAACGCGTCTTTGTTGTGCATGGTGAAGATACTGTAACAGAAGAGTTTGCAAAGACGGTGGAAGAAAAGTTTGGATATCAGGCTTATGCACCGTTTCCGTGTAGTGAAGCAGACCTCTTGACAAATGAGATCTTAAGTGAAGGTGTAAAGATTCCGGTGAAGGCGAAAAAACCGGCACAGCGTAAAGCGGATGCGGCGTTTGAACGTCTTGTTGCAGCAGGAAGACGTTTACTTGATGTTATTTACAAGAACGAAGGTCTCGCGAATAAAGACAAAGCAAAATTCGAGTCGCAGATTAATAATTTGTCAGATAAATGGGATATTTGATTGTCAAGGACTAAAACTTTATAAAATTCAGTACTTCATGGAATATCTTATTCAAAGAGTGAGAATGATTCTAAGTAGAAAAAAACTTAGGAGGTTTCTTACAATGGTTGTGAATAAGGTAGAACTGTGTGGAGTGAATACATCAAAGCTCCCACTTCTCAGGGAAAAGGAGAAGGAGGAGCTTTTTCGCAGGATTCGTCAGGGGGACAAGTTGGCGCGGGAAGAATACATCAAAGGAAATCTTCGGCTGGTGCTTAGTGTGATGAAACGGTTTGACAGCAGTAATGAAAATGCAGATGATTTGTTTCAGATTGGATGTGTGGGGCTTGTAAAGGCCGTAGATAACTTTGATCCAGATCGCCAGGTGAAGTTTTCTACTTACGCGGTTCCTATGATCATAGGAGAAATCCGCCGGTATCTGCGAGATAACAGTTCCCTTCGCGTGAGCCGCTCATTGCGTGATATAGCTTATAAAGTAATTTATACAAGAGAAGGTTATATTCGAAAAAATATGAAAGAACCTAGCATTCAGGAAATCGCAGAAGAGATTGGACTTTCAAAAGAAGAAGTAGTTTATGCACTGGATGCAGTACAGACACCAATGAGTCTTCAGGAACCGGTGTATAATGATGGTGGTGACGCACTGTATGTGATGGATCAGGTCAGTGATAAGAAGAACAGAGAAGAAAACTGGGTGGAAGAGTTGTCTTTAGAAGCTGCGATGGAACGACTGAATGAAAGAGAGAGACGGCTGATCCGTTTACGATTTTTTGAAGGAAAGACGCAGATGGAAGTTTCGGAACAGATTGGAATTTCGCAGGCACAGGTGAGTCGTTTAGAGAAAAATGCTTTAAAAACAATGAGACAATATCTTCTTGGAAAATAGAGAGAAAGTATTGAAATTTTTATGACTTCATACTATGATAAGTGGGAAGAAAATGTTACAGAAAGTAACAGAAAAGAGCAGATATGGTTATGGTGTAATGTAACCAATGATAAAGTATGGAGGCAGCTATGATAAAGGCTTGTATTTTTGATCTGGATGGAACGTTGACAAACACATTGGATTCACTGGAATATTCAGTTAATGAGACGATGAAAGAGATTGGAATGCCACAGATCACAAAGGAACAGTGCCGGCAGTTCGTTGGAGATGGAGCGAAGGTTCTGCTTGAACGGACATTAAAGGCAGGCGGGGATACGAAACTGTGTCATCTTGAAGAGGCGGTGGAAGCGTATGCCAGGATATTTGATGCAAATTGTATGTATAAGGTTGCTCCATACGAAGGAATTCCACAGATGTTGCAGCAGTTGAAAGAGAGTGGTATCAAACTTGCAGTTTTATCAAACAAGCCAGACAGACAGGCTGTCCATGTGGTTGAAGAAGTATTTGGAAAAGAACTTTTTGACCATATACAGGGGCAGAAGGATGGAGTTCCTAAGAAACCGGATCCGACGGCCGCGTTGACGATTGCCAGTTCATTTGGGGTTTTGCCGGAAGAAGCAGCATACATCGGAGATTCAGAAGTGGATCTTGCAACGGGTCATGCGGCAAAGATGCAGACAATTCTTGTGTCCTGGGGATTCCGTGGAAGAAAAGCTCTTTTAGAGGACGGAGCTGAATGTGTTGTTGATTCAGCAGATGAGATACGAAAGATTGTTAAGAAACAGGAGGAGAAGTAATGGGAGAGTACAATGAAGAGTGTCTGAAGACTTTTTTGGAGAAGCAGGAGCAGCTTTTTGATGAACCGGTAGCAGAGACCCTTGAGGCAGCAGAAGCTTTTCTGGAGGACTGTATGGCAGTTGTTGTAGAATCTCTGGCTGAAGTAAGAGAATACTTTGAAGAGAATGGCATGGATGTAGACGGGATGTCAGAGGAAGAATTGGAAGAGGCTTCTGAAGTGTTTGCACTGCCGGATGGTACTTATCTGATCGTAGAAGGATAAGCAGAATTAAAATAGTAGTGATTGTGAAAAAGCAATTGAAAAGCCACAGAAAGGATGGACTGTGGCTTTTTTGCTGTATAAACCCGGCAAGCAGCATTTTTGAGTGCTTATGAAGAAATGTTAGTTTCAGCAATGCAACATTGAGGATCAGATTCAGGAGACGGTTCTTTTGGATGGAACATAAGAATCAGAAGAAGAATCAAAAGAATGCCAAGAGCAGCAAAAATAATAGTATAGATGATCTCTTTCATATGAAGGACAATGATTTTAGTTTTTGATTTCATGAGTATCCCCCTTTTTATACAATTTATGAATTTACAGAGCAAATATGCATGACAAATATTCACACATGCGGTAAAATAAAGATTGCTGTTTGCAAGAGGAAGTTATATGACAACAAGCCCGTGTTGCTTACAGTGGGAAGAAGAGGATGGAGAACACATTTAGGAAAGGAAGAAGAAGATGTATATTATAGCAGGATTAGGCAATCCGACGAAAGAATATGAAGGAACAAGACACAATGTCGGATTTGATGTTATAGATCGACTTTCTGAGAGATATAATATAGATGTAACTATGGAGAAGCATCGTGCTTTGATCGGAAAGGGTATGATTGCAGGACAGAAGGTGATTTTGGTAAAACCGCAGACTTATATGAATCTTAGTGGCGAGAGCATCCGAAGTGTGATTGACTATTATAAAGTGGATCCTGAGAAGGAACTGATCGTGATTTATGATGATATCAGTCTTGGGGTAGGACAATTAAGAATTCGTGCAAAAGGCAGTGCAGGTGGGCATAATGGAATAAAAAATATTATTGCACATCTTGGCGGACAGGTTTTTCCTAGAATAAAAGTAGGAGTTGGAGAAAAACCACCGAAGTATGATCTTGCAGATTATGTGTTAGGACATTTTTCTAAGGCGGAACAGGAAATGATGAGCGAAGGTTATGATAATGCGGTAAAAGCGGTGGAACTGATCGTGAGTGACCAGATAAGCGAAGCGATGAACGAATATAATCGTAAAAAGAAGGACGAGTAGAGATGCAGGCTTTTTTAGAACCATTAAAAGAACTGGCTGATTATCAGGAGATTGTCAGTTCGAGAAGAAAGAAAACGGGTTTCCTGCAAATCGCAGGATGTGTGAATTCACAGAAGATACATCTTGCGAAAGCACTGAGCGATGGCTTTGAGTACAGAGTCATCGTTTTTTCCAGTGAAGAAAAAGCAAAACAGGCTTATGAAGAATGGCGTGTACTGGAGGAAAATGTATGGTTTTATCCGGCAAGAGATCTTTTGTTTTATCATGCAGATATTAAGGGCGCATTTTTGACAGGGAAACGTATGGAAGTATTGCGTGCGATTGTAGAGAAGAAAGGACGGGAAGCAATTACTGTAGTTACAACAATGGACGCATTTCTGGATGGGCTTCCATCGAAAGAAGAACTGTGCGGGAACAGGATTAAGATTCATGCAGAAGAGGCGTTGGATTTTCAGAAATTACAGGAAAACCTTTCGATATTAGGATATGAAAGGGAAAACCAGGTTGAAAGTCCGGGACAATTTGCAGTCAGAGGTGGGATTCTGGATGTATTTCCACTGACAGAGGAGAATCCGGTTCGAATTGAATTATGGGGAGACGAAGTTGATTCTATTAGAAGTTTTGATGTGGAAAGTCAGAGGTCGACAGAGAATTTACAGGAAATAGAAATCTATCCGGCAACTGAGAACTGGAAGCAGATGGAAACGGAAAGCTTTTTGGCATATTTTCCGGTAAAGGAGACAATCTTGTTTTTGGATGAACCGGTACGTCTTCAAGAATCTGCAGAAATCGTGGAAAAAGAGTATTTTCACAGCTTGGAGAGCAGAGAAGAAGCCGGTATGGAGACAGATGAGATTCCGATTCAGGTGGAACAGACAGATCATACGATTGGAAAGATGAACAAGTATTATGGAATTGCATTTACCATGTTGGAATCAAAATGTGGAATGTTTAATGTAAGGTCTGTCTACAGTCTGCAGGTTAAAACTGTCAATCCGTATAATAGCAGTTTTGAGCTCCTGACACGAGATCTGAAGAAACTGAAAAGAACAGGGTATCGTGTGATTCTTGTTTCGGGTTCAAGAACAAGAGCAAAACGTCTTGCAGAAGATCTGAGAGATTATGACCTGAGCAGTTTTTATAGTGAAGAGATGGAACGGCAGGTGAATCCGGGAGAGATTATGGTAACCTGTGGTTACATTGCAGAGGGATACGAATACCCGATGTTAAAGTTTACGGTCATCTCGGAATCTGATATTTTTGGTAAGAAAAAGAAAAAAAAGAAAAGAAAAACTTATGAAGGAAAAAAAATCCAGGAATTTGCCGAACTTAAACCGGGAGACTATGTGGTACATGAGAATCACGGACTTGGAATTTATCAGGGAATTGAGAAAGTCGAAGTAGATACTGTTACTCGAGATTATATGAAAATTTCCTATGCGGACGGAGGAATTCTCTATATACCGGCAACACAGATGGATCTGATCCAGAAATACGCAGGAGCAGATACAAAGCCACCAAAATTGAATAAGCTTGGGACACCTCAGTGGAAAAAAACAAAAGGACAGGTAAAAAAAGCGGTTCAGTTAATCGCAAAAGATCTTGTAAAACTCTACGCAACGCGCCAGCAGACAGAAGGTTATGTTTATGGACCGGATACGGTCTGGCAGAGAGAGTTTGAGGAGATGTTTCCATTTGAAGAGACAGAGGATCAGCTTCGTGCAATTGAAGATACAAAGAAAGATATGGAAAGTACGAAGATTATGGATCGTCTGATCTGCGGAGATGTAGGGTATGGTAAGACTGAAATTGCGATAAGAGCAGCTTTTAAGGCAGTGCAGGAAGGAAAACAGGTTGTTTATCTTGTACCTACAACGATTCTTGCGCAGCAACACTATAATACATTTATTCAAAGGTTTAAAGATTTTCCGGTGCGTGTTGACTTGATGAGCCGTTTTCGGACGCAGGCGCAGCAGAAAAAAACAGTAGAGGATTTGAAAAAAGGTCTGGTTGATATCGTGATCGGAACACACAGAGTGCTTTCAAAGGATGTTGGATATAAAGATTTAGGACTTCTGATCATAGATGAAGAACAACGTTTTGGTGTGACGCATAAGGAAAAAATTAAAAAATTAAGAGAAAATATAGATGTGTTGACGCTGACAGCAACGCCAATCCCAAGAACACTTCATATGAGTTTAATCGGAATTCGCGATATGAGTGTGCTTGAGGAAGCACCGATGGATCGTATGCCAATACAGACGTATGTAATGGAATACAATGATGAGATGGTTCGTGAGGCTATTGAGCGTGAACTTGCCAGAGGTGGACAGGTCTATTATGTTTATAACAGAGTAGAAAATATTGCAGATCTAGCACTTCGTGTGCAGAAACTGGTGCCGGATGCAAGGGTATCTTACGCACATGGACAGATGAATGAACATCAGTTGGAAGATATTATGTATGATTTTATCAATGGTGATATTGATGTGCTTGTATCGACAACAATTATTGAAACAGGACTGGACATTGCGAATGCTAATACGATGATTATACAGGATGCAGATAGATTTGGATTGTCGCAGTTATATCAGTTGCGAGGAAGAGTTGGGAGATCCAATCGAATGGCATATGCATTTCTGCTGTATCAGAGGGATAAGATGCTTAAAGAAGTTGCAGAGAAGAGGCTGGCTGCAATTCGTGAATTTACAGATCTTGGATCGGGATTCAAGATCGCAATGCGTGATCTTGAGATCCGAGGTGCGGGAAATCTTCTAGGAGAGTCGCAAAGTGGTCATATGGCAGCAGTTGGATATGACTTGTACTGCAAGATGCTTAATGAGGCTGTCAGTCAGTTGAAAGGTAAAAAAGAAGAAGCAGACTACGCTACAACGATTGATCTTGATATAGATGCATTTATTCCGGAATCTTACATTAAAAACGAGTATCAAAAATTGGATATTTATAAGAGAATTGCCACAATTGAAACAGAAGAAGAGATGGATGATATGACAGAAGAACTGATTGATCGTTTTGGAGATCTTCCGAAAAAAGTACAGCAGCTTCTTCATATTGCAGCACTTAAGAGTCTTGCGCATTCTGCATATATTACAGCGATAGAACAAAAGGGAAAAGACTACAAATTTATCTTATATGAAAAAGCAAATCTGGATCCGGCAAAAATTCCGGCACTTTTAAAGAAATATGGAAATAATATGACTTTCAAAGCAGAAGCAGTCCCGTATTTCCTTTATCAAAAGAAAGGGAGAAGCGGAAAAGAGAAAGGGGAAAATGTTCTGCAGATGCTAAGAGAAATTATAGAGAGTATTCGCGAACTTCGATTAGATCAGGGAAGTTGAGGAGATTCTGTGTTTGGGGTTGTGATAGAACAAAAAACACGATATAATGAGCGGTAGTATGGCTGCGTAAGTAAATACGTAAAAAGAGGAGGATTTACCAGATGGTACGTTTGGCAAAAAGGCTGGCAGTGCTTGCAGTGGCAGGCACATTGACAGCAACATCTTTGACAGGATGCGGAACAATAAATACAGATGAGACAGTTGCAACAGTCGGTGATGAGAAGATTACACTTGGAGTCGCGAATTTTTACGCAAGATTGCAGCAGGCTCAGTATGAAACCTACTATGCGAGTATGATGGGAACAACAGCAGAAGAGATGTGGGCAAAGGAAGTGTCAGACAATCAGACATATGAGGAGCAGACAAAGAAGAGTATTCTTGAGAATCTGGAGAATATGTATCTTGTTTCACAGCATGCATCTGACTATGATGTTGCACTGACAGAGGAAGAGCAGCAGGCGATTAAAGATGCAGCAGCAAAATTCGGTGAAGATAATTCGGATGATGTGAAGAAAGTGGTATCAGGAGATGAGGAGGAAGTGGCTAAAGTTCTCGAACTGATGACAATTTCGAATAAGATGGAAACGGCAATGGAAGCTGGTGTGGATGAGAATGTATCAGATGAAGATGCAGCACAGAAGAGTATGCAATATCTCTTATTCTCATATACAACAACAGATGATTCGGGAGAATCCCAGACATTATCAGATGATGAGAAAGAAGCTTTGAAGACGACCGCACAGGCATTTGATGATCGGTTAAAGGGTGGAGAAGATATGGAGACTGTTGCATCAGCAGCAGGACTTACAGCCCAGACAGCTACATTTGATTCTGAAAGTACAAGCCCGGATAAGGATCTGATCGCAGCAGCAGATGCATTGACAAATGAAGGCGATGTTACAGATATTATAGAGACAGAGAATGGAATTTATATTGCAAAGCTTACAAGTCTTTTGGACAGAGAGGCAACAGACAGTAAAAAAGAAAGTATTGTAAGTGAGAGAAAACAGGAACAGTATGATTCACTTCTGGAGCAGTGGAAAAAGGATACAAAAATCAAAGAAGAGAAAAAAGTATGGAAGAAGATCAGTTTTGAAAAACAGGGTGTAACAATTAAAACGTCAGATACATCAGATACTTCAGACAGCCAGAATTAAAAAAACAGGGACAAAAACTTTGTGAAGACCAACAAGTTTTTGTCCCTGTTATATTTACACGAGCAACGAGCCAAAGTCCGTGCTTTCACGAAAAATTAAATGTATTCCAGTTTTTCAAAATAATGCATTAAGATATCAGCACAGTTTTCAACACCAAGCTCGGAAGTGTCAAGAATCATGTGATAATCATTCACATCTCCCCAGGTCTTGCCGGTGTGTTCATAATAATAAGCAGCACGCTCTTCATCCGTATGCTCCACCTTTTCTTTTGCGGCATCATGATCAAGATTTTCTTTTTTCATGATTCTCTGAATGCGGTCCTCTTTGGCAGCACTCACATAGATGTTTAATACATTCATCCGGTCTTTCAGAATATCTGAGGCGCATCGTCCGAGAATAATGCAAGGGTTTTCAGCCAGTTTCCGGATTGCTTCAGCTTCACTTTCATATTTGTGATCAGAGAGCTTTTCTTCTATATAGGCCTTGTCATAGACCGGAATATCAAGTCGTTTCGAAAGCTCTTCAGCAATAATGCTGGCTCCGGTACCGAAACGACGACTCATAGTAATTACTAATTTCATAATGAAGTCCTCCTTTGTAGAAATAACATTCAGATGAATTTTATTATAGCACGTTCTGTTTGATTTGTCTCGGTTTTACTTACTTGTATCCAATGATGGAAAGCTACTGATAAAAATGTATCCATTTTTTCAAAAGAAATAAAGGAGGAATTTCAATGAAAAAATGGATGTAAAACTTTATACAATCACCCATTGCAAGATCATGTGTACTAATGATATAATTTATAGTAGCGTTTTTGGCAGTTGCCAGAAGCAAACTTATGGATGATTAAAAATTTGAGTAGGTGACGGATTTGAAGAATAAGATCAAACGTTTTGCAAAGGGGGATTTTCACATCCCGCAGCCGGAAATTATTTTTCCTGAGACTCACATTACGATGCGTGTCGGAGAAGGAGAAAAATATGAGGGAAGCTTTTCTCTGCAGAATGAAGGGGAAGGGACAATACGTGGACTTGTATATCCTTCTTCCTATCGTGTACAGTGCGTAGAGCAGGGTTTTGATGGAAATCCGGTAAATATTTATTATACATACGATGGAAGAGGACTTGTGCCGGGACATGTTGAACATGGGAAATTTACGATTGTATGTAATGGTGGAGAGTATGATATTGCATTTACTGCAATTATTGAGAAACCATTTGTTATGACTCGATACGGAAAGGTTCAGAGCCTGGAAGATTTTAAGAAGCTTACATATCGTGATGCAGCTGAGGCAGTGAAGTTATTCCGGTCCAGAGATTTCTTTGAGATTCTCAAATATGAAGATACGAGGATCAAGGCGCTTTATAATAATATGCGTAAATGGGAACTGGATCAGCACGCCCTTGAAGAATTCCTGGTAGGGTGCAAGCAGAAAGAGAAGATTTTTCTTACATTGGAAGAAGAAAGCCGTGCTTTTATTTCTCTTGTAGAAGACAGAAAAGAGACTTTTACTGTGAAGAAAAATACCTGGGGATATCTGGAGATTGATGTAAGAACAGAAGGCGATTTCCTTTCTGTTGAGCACAGACATCTGACGACAGACGAATTTATAGGTAATGCCTATCGTCTGGAATATGGTATTTCTATGGACAAGCTTCACAGAGGAAGTAACTTTGGAAGGATCATTCTGGAAACTCCATATGAAACATTGAGTTATGAGGTCGTAGTGGAAAAGGATATTTGCAGAGATGAGGAACATCGTGCAAATGAAAAAGAATTTAATGGAATTCTGAAAGATTATCTGAAATATGAAGGTGACAAGATGTCACTGGAAGATTGGACAGAGGCTTCTATAAAGAAAATTTCACATCTTCGCGAGGTAGATGAACGTAATGAATTTTACCTTCTTGCCCAGGCACATATCTGCATTTTGGGTAATCGGATGGATGAGGCAAAATGGCTTTTAGAATCTTATAACTACAATCGTTTTGCAATCGGTAAGGATGTTGAATTGAGTTCCTATTACCTTTATCTGACGACAAAGCTGAGTAGTGATTCGATTGGGCAGAGAAGGGTCGCAGAAGAACTTTCACGTTCTTTTATGAAGCATCCGGACAGCTGGCGGATTCTTTGTATGCTGATTGAGGTTGATTCAGAATATAAAATCTACAGTGAAAGACTGAATGTGCTTGAGAAGCAGTTTATGGAGTATAAGTCTCACAGCTTATGGTTCTATCTTCAGGCATTCCGTTGTTTTAAAGAGAAGAGCTCATCTCTTAAAAAACTCGGACAGTTTGAAGTACAGGTTCTGCTTTTTGGCGTGAAATATAAACTGATGACGAAGGAACTTGCATTATATACAGCAAACCTGGCAAGTCAGATGAAGAATTTTGATAAACATCTGTATAATGTACTTGTGAAGTGTTATGAGATGTATGATGAAGCGATGATATTGACTTCTATCTGTACATTGCTTATAAAAGGCAGCAGAACAGAACACATCTATTTCCATTGGTATGAGAAAGCGGTAGACGCAGAGTTGAAGATTGCGCAGCTTTACGAATATTATATGGCGGCTGCGAGACCGGAAGAATTTCATAAGCAGCTTCCTCGTTCGGTATATTTGTATTTTATGCATGGAAATTCTCTGGATTATAAGAAATGCGCATTTTTGTATGCAAATCTGATTACTTATGAAGATGAGACAAGCGAGATTTATGCGCACTACAGGGATGAGATGGAAGAATTCACATGGAATCAGCTGGAGAAGAGAAATATAGATGAAGATCTGCGGATCATTTATAAGCGATTCCTTGTAGAGACAGACATGAGTCAGGACAGAATCCGCGCTCTTTATGATGTGTGTCACGCATATTGGATTACAACAAAGGTTCCGAATATGAAATTTATTCATGTAATCGCAGCTGATGGAACAATTACACAGAAGGCAGCATATACAGAGAATGGAGCCAGAGTATTTCTGTATGCAAAGACGGATCGCATTGTATGGGAAGCAAAAGATGGAAGACATTATACAGATTCTATCCCATATGAGAGTAAACGTCTGTTTTATGAACTTAGATATATGGATATCTGCAGAAAATATGCAAATAGCCTGAACCGAAGCAAAGCGTTTGAAGAAGAGGAAGAGCTGACACTGGAAATCGTAAAGGAAAAGGGTCTGGAAAATTTCCCGGAGGATGAGATCCAGGCACTGTGCAGCAAGATGATTCGTGAGACAAATTATGAGAATGATGATTTCCTGACCTATGTTTGTTATGATTTATTTAAGAAAAAACAGTATGATAAAGTGATTCTTACGTATTTGGCAAACTTCTACTGTGGAGCAACACAGGAGATGAAGGAATTGTGGAAAGTTGCCAGAGAGTATGAAGTCCATACGCATAAACTGGCAGAACGGATCATTACACAGATGCTCTTTTCAGAGGAATTATTCCAGGAGACAAAAGTATTTGAAGCTTATTATGATGAAGGTGCATACTTCCGGCTCCAGCAGGCTTATCTGGCATATGTCTCCAGAGAATATGTTGTAGAAGCACGTAGGATAGAGAAATCTATAATTGATATTATCTGCAGGGAAGCAGAGAAGGGTGAGGCAACAATCGATATTTGTATGATTGCTGTTTTGAAATATTATTCGAATCAAGAGTATGAAACAAGCCTTAAGAAGACGCTGAAAAAGTTTATGCAGGAACTTTGTGGCAAACAGATTTATTTCCCATTTTTCCTTAAGTATGATAAGGAGTGGCTGATTGAATTCCAGTTGTGGGATAAGACACTGGTAGAATACAAGGGCCAGAAGGATAGCCGTGTTATGTTGTATTATCAGTTGCAGAAAGGTGGAAACGGAGATTCTGATTATGCAACAGAACTTCTGACACCAATGTATGAGAATTTGTATGTGAAGAAGTTTGTGTTGTTCTCGCATGAACGATTGATCTATTATTTTAAAGAAACAATTGACGGAAATTCTTACAGAAGTGAGAAAGAGATCTGCCAGCATACGGTTGAAAAAGGTGAACCGGGCAGATATGGAAGGCTCAATGACATTATTCTGGAAGAAGATCCGGAAGAACGAGAGAAGAAGATGAAGCAGTATGCACTGGAAGATGCGGTTGCATCACATATGTTTATACAGTATTAAGGAGGAAATCTTTTCATGGGACAGGGAAGTATAATTGGATATGAGATAAATGAAAAGACATGCCAGATCAGTTTTTATAATGATAAAGAGATGGAACCTCAGACACTGGAAGTTGACTCAGATAATTTTCAGATTCCTTTGATTATTGGAAAACTAAGAGACACATGGGCATATGGAAAAGAGGCAAAACGTCTTGCAACACTGAAAGAAGGATTTACCGTTGCCCGTCTGCTTTCGAGAAGTCTTGCAAATGAGAAAATTGAATTTGGTGATGAGACATATGATGCAGTATGGCTGCTTTCACAGTTTATCCAGATGTCTTTACAGTCATTTCCTAAAATTGATGGAATTGTGTTCAGTGTACCGGTTCTTACAGAAGAACTGGCACAGATGCTTCGAAGGATCGCAGTTCGTATGAATATTGATAAAAGACATATCTTTATTCAGGATTATAAAGAGAGTTTTTGTAATTATCTCTTCTATCAGCCGAAAGAACTGTGGCAGTATGATGCAGCATTGTTCTGCTGTGACCGTAATGAAATCAAAGCATATATGCTGCGCAGACTGAAGCCGGGACTTGGTGGTGGAAAGACTACATTTGTTACGGTTGATGAAGTTGCAAATGCACATATGAAAGAACTGGCACTTGTTTATCCGGTTTTGAACGAGGACAAAGCAAAAGAAGCCGATGCGATGTTCTGTAAATTTATACAGAGCGTGTTTGATAAGAGGATTGTTTCTTCCGTATTCCTGACAGGAGAAGGGTTCGAAAATAACTGGTATCCGAAGTCATTGCGGGTGCTTTGCAATGGAAGAAGAGCATTTATCGGAAATAATCTGTACAGCAAAGGAGCTTGCTATACTGCATACAGAAAATTGTATATGCATATAGAGAATCCGGTTTATTTATCGGAGACTAAGCTGACAGATCAGATTACAGTCAATATGCGTGTGGATGGTCAGGAAATGTGGTATCCGCTTGTTTCCTGGGGTGCACACTGGTATGAGTCAAATAATCAGTGGGAAGTGATCCTTGAAGAGGGTGATGATATAGAATTCCATATCGAGTCACTGGTTCAGGGAACGGTTAAGACCGAAAAAATCTCTTTGGAGAGACTTCCAAAGCGAGCAGAGTACTCTACAAGACTTCAGATAGAAACGATGTTTCAGGATGAAAAAACCTGCAAGATTACAGTACGTGATGTCGGATTTGGAGATTTCTTCCTGCCGACGGATTTCCGTGAGGAAAAGGTGATACATTTAGGAGGTAATGATGGGAAATTTAATTCTTTGTCATGACAGACACGCAGCACATCCTTATGAGATTTCCAGGATCCACTGCAGGATCTTTACAATAGAAGAATTGTGTTACTATCTGTGTAATAATTTATATCTGATCGATTATACGATCATGAATGAACCGCTTTGCACCTGGTTGGAAGAAGAGCTCGGTATGAAAGAACTGGCAGAGCAGCTTCGAGATTTGATGCGTATGCGTGGATCTGTCGAGAACTTTGTTCTTACAATCTTGAAAGCTTCAAAGATCTATAAAGAATCTGAGATGATCCGTATCCAGAATGTTTTGGAACATTTGAAAAATCAGAAGGATGTAGAGCGTAAGAAGTATAAAGGCGATAATCTTCTTGAAAGCGGTGAGATTGAAGAAGCAATCATCGTTTATCAGGAAATCCTGAATCAGGAAAAAGATGAGAGTGTAGATGAAAAATTCTATGGAAAGATCTATGCATGTCTTGGAGCGGCATATGGACGATTGTTCCTTTATCAGGAAGCGGCCAAAATGTATGACAGAGCCTACCAGATCTGCGAAGATAAGGAATTACTAAAACCATATCTGTATGCGTCTTATAAGTATATGTCGCTGGAAGAATTTCATATTCTGCTTACAAAGCACAGTGAATATCAGGAAGTGAATGCACAGATGAGAAGCGAAATGGACGAAGTGAAGCAGAATCTTCAGATTGAGCCAAATGAAGTACTTTTGGAGAAGTGGAAGAGGAAACATAGAAGAAATCATACATAATACAGACTTTTTGTGCAGCTGTTCACAGAATCTATGAGCAGCTGCATTGTTTACTGTTTTGGGGTTTGACATATATTGTATGCTATGGTAGAATACAACGGTAACTTTACCGTAGTACAGTGACTCATTGGTAGAGAATAAAAGCCAAACTCAATGATGGAGGGTGTTATTATGAAAAGAAAAGTATTAAGTGTGTTATTATGTGCAGGACTTGCAGTTTCTATGTTAGCAGGATGTGGTTCAGACTCTTCTAATGCGAATAAGAAAGCGGAATCAACAGGGAGTGATCTTGAATATGTGAAAGACAAAGGGACACTCGTGGTCGGTGTTACTGACTTTGAACCAATGGATTATAAAGATGATAATGGTGAGTGGGTCGGATTTGATGCAGACATGGCGAAAGCATTTGCAGAGAGTATCGGAGTTGAGGCAGAATTTGTAGAGATTGACTGGGATAATAAAGAGCTTGAGCTTGATGGAAAGTCAATCGACTGCGTATGGAATGGTATGACACTGATTGATGAAGTGAAGAGTTCTATGGAATGCACAGATGCTTATATGAATAACGCGCAGGTTGTAGTTGTACCGGCTGACAAAGCAGATAAGTATCAGGATGAGGAAAGTGTGAAAGATTTAACTTTTGCAGTAGAAGCAGGAAGTGCAGGGGAAGATCAGGTTGAAAGAATTGGTGCACAGTATACAGCCGTTTCATCACAGGCAGATGCACTGATGGAGGTTGCTTCCGGAAACTCAGATGCAGCTGCAATTGATGCTTTGATGGCAGCAGCTATGATCGGAGAAGGAACAGGTTATGCAGATCTTACTTACACAATAAGTCTGAACAATGAGGAGTATGGTGTTGGATTCCGTAAAGGATCTGATCTTGCAGCAGCTCTGAATGATTACTTTAAAAAGAGTATGGAAGATGGATCAATGAAGAAATGTGCTGAGACTTATAAAGTACAGGCTGCATTGATCGAAAAATAAATTTAGGATGGAGCTTTAATATAATGGAACTTATTATGGAACAATTTCCAATCGTTATTCACTCACTGAATGTGGGATTCTTACAGACGCTGAAGCTGTTTTTTGCAACGCTTCTTGGGGCTATTCCGTTAGGACTGGTTATTGCATTTGGATCGATGTCACATTTTAAACCGTTGAGTTATATTACGAATATCATTGTCTGGATCGTGCGAGGCACACCGCTTATGATCCAGATGCTGATCATTTATTATTTCCCGGGACTGGTCTTAGAAAACCCAATCTGGGGTGGCGGTGAAAGCGGAAGATTTCTCGCAGCTTCGGTTGCATTTATCTTTAACTATGCATGCTATTTCTCGGTAATTTACCGCGGAGGAATCCAGGGTATCCCACAGGGACAGACGGAGGCCGGACTTGTTCTTGGAATGACAAAGCATCAGATCTTCTTTAAGGTTAAGCTGCTTCAGATGGTGAAGAGAATTGTTCCACCGATGTCAAATGAGATCATTACGCTTGTAAAAGATACTTCTCTTGCACGAATCATTGCACTGCAGGAGATTATCTGGGCAGGACAGGCGTTCCTGAAAGGTTCTCAGGGAATCTCAGGTGCGATCTGGCCGATGTTCTTTACAGCTTTTTATTATCTGATCTTCAATGGTATTCTGACAGTCCTTCTTGGAAAGCTTGAGAAGAAGCTGGAATATTTTAATTAAATGGGGAGGAAGAGATAAATGGCAATACTTGAAGTAGAACATATTAATAAAACATTTGGACGGACAGAAGTATTGAAAGATATCAGCTTTTCGTTGGAACGTGGACAGGTACTTTCCTTGATCGGTTCCTCGGGAAGTGGAAAGACGACACTTCTGCGCTGCCTGAATTTTCTGGAGACACCGGATAAAGGTGTGATCCGTGTAAATGATGAATTATTGTTTGATGCTGCAAATCCTGTAACAAAACAGGAAAGTGAGATCCGTAAGAAAAGATTACATTTTGGACTTGTATTCCAGTCTTTTAATCTGTTCCCGCAGTATACAGCACTTGGGAATGTAATGCTGGCGAAGGAACTACTTGCAAAAAGTCAGCCTGATTATAAGGCGCGCAAGAAAGAGATACACGCAGAGATTGAAGCAGAAGCAAAGCGCCTCTTAGATCAGATGGGACTTTCAGAGCGTATGAATAACTATCCGCATCAACTTTCCGGAGGACAGTGTCAGCGTGTGGCAATTGCCCGTGCACTTGCACTCAGTCCGGATATTCTATGCTTTGACGAGCCGACTTCGGCGCTTGATCCGGAGCTTACAGGTGAAGTACTGAAAGTTATCAAAGGACTTGCAGATCAGAATACTACGATGATCATCGTAACGCATGAGATGGCATTTGCAAGAGACGTATCGGACAAAGTTCTGTTTATGGATGACGGTAAGATACTTGAGCAGGGAACTCCTGAGGAAGTGTTTGAGAATCCAAAAGAAGAGCGTACCCGTCAATTTTTGTCTCGTTATACAAATGGATAGTGATTTTGTAAATACTGGACAAAAAATGAAGGCGGTAATAAGATACGAAGAATAAAAACGACGAATATATTAGAAATACTAATATATTGGACGTAAATAAAATAATGAGCAGGAAGAAATACAAGGCGGAGGGAATGTTGATTTTCACTCCGCCTTATATTATAATCGGTTTTGTATGATACAGAAATCATGATAAAAACTAGCAGGAACTAGGTAAGGAGCATAAACTGACATGAGTGAATTTGAAAAAGCAGTGACGGGACTTGGGGAAGAATGCGGTGTTTTTGGTGCTTATGATGTGGATGGGCATGATGTGGCTGCATCAGTCTATTATGGCTTGTTTGCTCTGCAGCATAGAGGTCAGGAGAGCTGCGGTATTGCAGTGACAGACACTTATGGGAAGAGAAACGTCCTTTCAAAAAAAGGACTTGGCCATGTGGATGACGTGTTTGATGAAGAGGGCCTTTCAGAGCTGAAAGGAAATCTTGGTGTGGGCCATGTAAGATATTCAACAGCAGGCGCAACACGTGTAGAGAATGCAATGCCACTTGTTATAAACTATGTAAAGGGAACACTTGTGATTGCACATAACGGAAATTTAGTAAATGCAATCGAGCTGAGAGAAGAACTCAGCCAGACAGGTGCTATTTTCCAGACAACAATAGATTCTGAAGTAATCGCATATCTTATTGCGAGAGAGCGTCTTCATACACCGACAGCAGAAGAAGCAGTGAAGCGTGCGATGCAGAAGATCAAGGGTGCATACGCACTTGTTGTTAGCAGCCCGAGAAAAATGATTGGTGCAAGAGATCCATTTGGACTCAAGCCACTGTGCATCGGAAAACGTGACAATACATATTTCCTTGCTTCTGAGAGCTGTGCAATTGCAGCTGTAGACGGTGAGTTTGTAAGAGATGTTCTTCCGGGAGAAATCGTAACAATTACAAGAAAATATGGAATCCAGTCAGATACGAGTATGGTGATCGATTCGGAAAAACAGGCAAGATGTATTTTTGAGTATATTTATTTTGCAAGAACAGACAGTACAATCGATGGTGTAGGTGTATACCATTCCAGAATTCTGGCAGGAAAAGCACTTGCGGAATCTTATCCGGTAGACGCTGATCTTGTTGTAGGAGTTCCGGACTCTGGTCTGGTAGCAGCGAAAGGATATTCTGAGCAGTCAGGAATTCCGTATGGAATGGCATTTCACAAGAACAGCTATGTGGGAAGAACATTTATCAAACCGAAACAAAGCGAACGTGTTTCCAGTGTAAAAATCAAACTGAATGTGATTCCGGAAGTTGTAAAGGGAAAACGAATCGTAATGGTAGATGATTCCATCGTGCGTGGAACAACTTGTGCAAATATCATTAAGATGCTGAAAAAAGCCGGAGCAAAAGAGGTACATGTACGTATCAGTTCTCCACCGTTCTTACATCCATGCTTCTTTGGAACGGATGTTCCGTCAAATGAGCAGCTGATCGCACATACTCACACACAGGAGGAGATCCGTCAGCTGATTGGAGCAGATTCTCTTGGATACATGGAGATTGAGAAACTGAAAGACATGGTTGGAGATCTTAAGTATTGCGATGCCTGCTTTACAGGAAAGTATCCGATGGAAGTTCCGAAAGAGGATATCAGTCAGGCATTTGAACAAAATTGATTTTGAAGACTCAGTTTATGTGTTATAATAGATGAACAGTTACGATAAAGATATGAAACAAGGAGAAAAGAATTATGAGTAATGATCGTTATGTAAGCCCGCTTTCAGAGCGTTATGCAAGCCGCGAGATGCAGTATATCTTCTCACCGGACAAAAAGTTCAGAACATGGAGAAGACTTTGGATCGCACTGGCAGAGACTGAGAAGGAGCTTGGACTTAACATCACGGATGAGCAGATTGAAGAGATGAAGAGCCATGCGGATGATATTAACTTTGAGGTGGCAAAGGAACGTGAGAAGGTTGTACGTCATGATGTTATGTCTCATGTTTATGCATATGGTGTTCAGTGTCCGAAAGCAAAAGGAATCATCCATCTTGGAGCTACATCCTGTTATGTAGGAGATAATACAGATATTATTATTATGGCAGAAGCACTGAAACTGGTTCGCACAAAGCTTGTGAATGTAATTGCAGAGCTTGCGAAGTTTGCAGAGGAGCAGAAGAACCAGCCTACACTTGCTTTTACACATTTCCAGCCGGCACAGCCGACAACTGTTGGAAAGAGAGCAACTCTCTGGATGCAGGAGTTTGAAATGGATCTTGAGGATCTGGAATATGTACTTGGAAGTCTGAAACTGCTTGGATCTAAAGGAACAACAGGAACACAGGCAAGTTTTCTTGAACTGTTTGACGGAGATCAGGAGACAATTGACAAGATCGATCCAATGATCGCTGAGAAGATGGGATTTAAGGCATGTTATCCGGTATCCGGACAGACTTATTCAAGAAAAGTAGACACAAGAGTACTGAATGTACTGGCAGGAATTGCTGCAAGTGCTCACAAATTCTCTAATGATATCCGTCTGCTCCAGCATTTAAAAGAAATTGAAGAACCATTTGAGAAGACACAGATCGGATCTTCAGCAATGGCTTATAAGAGAAACCCGATGAGAAGTGAGAGAATTGCTTCCCTTTCAAGATATGTGATGATTGATGCACTTAATCCGGCAATCACATCTGCAACACAGTGGTTTGAGAGAACACTTGATGATTCCGCTAACAAGCGTCTGAGTGTTCCGGAAGGATTCCTTGCAATCGACGGAATACTTGATCTTTGTCTGAACGTTGTAGACGGACTGGTTGTATACCCGAAAGTAATCGAGAAGCGTCTGATGTCCGAACTTCCATTCATGGCAACAGAGAATATTATGATGGATGCTGTTAAAGCCGGTGGAGACCGTCAGGAGCTGCACGAAAGAATCCGTGAGCTTTCTATGGAAGCAGGAAGAAATGTAAAAGAGAAGGGACTTGACAATAACCTTCTTGAACTGATCGCAGCAGATCCGGCATTCAACCTGACTTTAGAGGATCTTCAGAAGACAATGAAACCGGAGAAATATGTTGGACGTGCAAGTGAGCAGGTAGATGCTTATCTTAAAAATGTGATCCGTCCACTGCTTGAAAAGAATAAAGAGATCCTTGGCGTGAAGGCTGAAATTAACGTATAGAATCCTTGGAATCTATCAGGACAAAGCGGAAAAATCAAAGGGATGTTGCATTTGATTGCAGCATCCCTTTTTCTTTGATAAACTAAAATTATTTCGTATATTAAAATGTGGGGGAAAGAGAAAGGAATAAGAGAACATGGATATAGGACTGAATTGGAATGAATGGCATCAGGAAGCGGCGAGAAAACCATATGTCAGAGTGGGAGTGACTTTATTAAGTGGTGCGCTGATTCTGATGTCTGCACAGGAAATTGTTTCATTATATTTGGAAAAGAATCTGATTTCCGAAATAGAGGTCTGTGCGACAACAGAGGATATAAATGTGTCAGGAAATGATCTGCCGGAAAAAGTAACAATAACAAAACAGATAAAAGAACCGGAAAAAATGGATGAGCATTCTTTCTTATCAGCAGAAACTATCCAGACAGATGTTAATCAAGCAGATGTTATCCAGGTAGCAGCTGTTCCGGCAGAAATTTTAGTGGAAGAACCTATGGTAGAAGAAATTGCGGTGGAAGAACCAGTAGTAGAAGAGATTGTGGCAGAAAAACCAGGCGTGAAAAGAGATACAACTATAAATGTTGCAAGTGAACCGGTAATTACAAATCCTGATTCAATGGAAAATGTAAAAAATGAAAATGAGGATGAAGAAGGGTCGATAGCAGTGGGAAATACAGATACCGGATATCTTATTAATGCGGAAGGTATGATCTGTGGACTTTCAGGAGACAAAGAAGTGATAAAGGATGGAGTATTGTACTTTCCTGAAGAAGGATGTTCCGGAATTGCGAGAGGAGCACTGTCGGGTCTTGGTTCTGCTGTAGAAGAGATTGAAATTCCTGCTAATATAACAAATATTCAGCCAGGAGCGTTTGTGGGGCTGAGTAATCTGGGATGGATAGAAGCAGATGCAGCAAATCCAGCCTATGTTACGGTAGATGGTGTACTTTACACGGCAGATGGCACAGTTCTTCTTGCATTTCCGGCAGCATGGACAGGAACCTTTCAGGTGCCGGAAAGTGTGAAAAGTTTTGCGGAAAGTGCATTTGATGGAACAAATCTGGAATGTATTGATGCAAGATCCTGTACACTTGAACAGGCGGGAAGTATTCCTGAAACGGTGAAACTTTTGGAGTAAAAGAAAAACATTGATTTTGTTTGTTGAAGAATCTGGGGACTTGCGCTATAATATGACGAGATTGAACAATAACAAACAAGAATTGGAGAAGATAGAATGAGTAAGAAAGTAAGAACAAGATTTGCACCAAGCCCGACAGGAAGAATGCATGTGGGTAACTTAAGAACAGCACTATACGCGTATCTGATCGCAAAGCATGAAGGGGGAGATTTCCTCCTTCGTGTAGAGGATACAGACCAGGAACGTTTTGTGGAAGGTGCACTTGATATCATTTACAGAACAATGGAGAAAACAGGTCTCATCCATGATGAGGGACCGGATAAAGATGGCGGATATGGACCGTATGTACAGAGTGAGCGTAATGCATCAGGACTTTATCTTAAATATGCAAAGCAGCTTGTAGAGCAGGGAGATGCTTATTACTGTTTCTGTGACAAAGAGCGTCTTGAGTCTTTAAAGACACAGGTTTCCGAAGGTGGAGTAGAGATTTCTGTTTATGATAAGCACTGCTTAAGTCTGAGCAAGGAAGAAGTAGAGGCGAATCTGGCAGCAGGTAAGCCATGGGTTATCCGTCTGAATGTACCGAATGAAGGTGAGACAACATTCCATGATGAGATCTACGGAGATATCACAGTTCCGAATGCAGAGCTTGACGATATGATCTTGATTAAATCTGATGGATTCCCGACATATAATTTTGCAAATGTAATTGACGATCATCTGATGGAGATTTCACATGTTGTTCGTGGAAATGAGTACTTATCTTCAGCACCGAAGTATAACCGCCTTTATGAGGCGTTTGGCTGGGAAGTACCAGTTTATGTACACTGTCCACTGATCACAGATGAGAATCATAAGAAATTGAGCAAGAGATGTGGACATTCTTCTTATGAAGATCTGATCGAGCAGGGATATGTTTCAGAGGCAGTTGTGAATTATGTTGCACTGCTCGGATGGTGCCCGACAGATAACAGAGAGATCTTCTCATTGGAAGAGCTTGTTGAGGCATTTGATTATCATCATATGAGTAAATCTCCGGCTGTATTTGATACAGTGAAATTGAAATGGATGAACGGAGAATATCTCAAGGCAATGGATTTTGATAAGTTCTATGCACTTGCGGAGCCTTATCTGAAAGAGGCAGTAACAAAGGACTATGATCTGAAGAAGATTGCAACACTTGTGAAGACAAGAATTGAGATTCTTCCGGAGATCAAAGAGCAGGTTGATTTCTTTGAAGAACTTCCAGATTACGATATTGCACTGTATACACACAAGAAGATGAAAACAGATCCTGAGAAGTCACTCGCACTTCTGAACGAGGTTCTTCCGGTTCTCGAGGCGCAGGAGGACTTTAGTAATGATGCATTGTTTGAGACATTGAAAGCATTTGCAACAGAAAAAGGATACAAAGTAGGTTATGTAATGTGGCCGCTTCGTACAGCAGTTTCCGGAAAGCAGAGCACTCCGGGTGGAGCAACAGAACTGATGGAAGTACTCGGAAAAGAGGAGTCTCTTAGAAGAATCCGTCTTGGAATCGAGAAACTTCAGTAAGGACAGCGAAAAGAGGTACAATGGGATTTAATGAAGCACAGGCGCAGGCGATTCAGCACACAGACGGCCCATGTCTTGTACTGGCAGGCCCGGGATCGGGGAAGACGCTTACGATTGTAAACAGAGTAAAATACCTTATAGAGAAACAGAAAGTAAGACCAGAAGAAATTCTGGTCGTTACTTTTACAAGATTTGCAGCGGCGGAGATGAAATCCCGCCTCTGTTTGGTTATGGGCAAAAGAGATCTTCCGGTTACAGTGGGTACATTTCATGGAATCTATTATGGAATCCTGAAATGGGCTTACCGGATGAATCAGGAAAATATTCTTTCGGAGACAGAAAAATATCAGATTTTGCGTGGCGTGATTAACAAGGAAAGAATGGAGATCTTTGATGAAGAAGATTTTATTCAGGATATTGCGGCAGAAATTGGAAAAGTGAAGAATAATCGGATTCCGCTGGAAGAATTTGTATCAGAAAAGTGTAGTGCGGATGCTTTTCGCAATATTTACCGTAATTATGAACAGCATAGAAAAGAACTGAAAAAGATTGATTTTGATGATATGCTGGTACTTTGTTATGAATTGTTCCGGTCAAGACCAGATGTACTTGCACAGTGGCAGAAGAAATTCAGATACGTTTTGATTGATGAATTTCAGGATATTAATCGAATTCAGTATGATGTGATCCGCATGCTGGCACAGCCGGAAAATAATTTGTTCGTAGTAGGGGATGACGATCAGGCAATCTACGGATTTCGTGGAGCTGATTCAGAATTGATGCTTGGATTTGGAAAAGATTTCCCTGATGCAAAACAAATTCTGTTGGGAATGAATTACCGTTCGACAGCAAATATCGTACAGAATTCTTTGAAACTGATTGAAAATAATGTGGAGAGATACAGTAAAAAATTGGAAGCAAACCGTGAAGGCGGTTCCTGCCTTCATATTCAGGAAGTGAAAGATCCGGTGGAAGAGGCAGAATATGTTCTTGAAGAGATACAGAAATGTAAGGAGAATGGCATAAAAGAAGAGGAGATTGCGATTCTATTCAGGGTTCATACAGATGCGCGAGCAGTGGTAGAAGCAATGGTGGAGCGGAAGATCCCGTTTCAGATGAAAGAACATCTTCCAAATATATATGAACACTTTATCGCAAAGGACATCATGGCATATTTCCGACTGGCAACAGGAGCCCGGCACAGACAAGATTTTTTACAGATAATGAACCGACCAAAGCGATATCTTGGAAGAGACAGTGTAGCAGGAGCGAAGGTTTCTTTTGAAGACATGCGGAAGTTCTATTGTGATAAAGACTGGATGATCGACCGGATTGATCAGTTTGAGTGGGATGTTAAGATGCTTATGAAGATGGCTCCATATGCGGCAATCCAGTATATCAGAAAAAGGATTGGTTATGACGATTTTCTGAAAGAGTATGCATTTACACATCAGATAAACAGATCTGATCTGAATGAAGTACTGGCAGAGATCGAAGAGGCGGCGAAAGCATTTTCAAGTGTTGAAGAATGGTTTGCACATGTAGAAGAATATACGGAGACTTTGAAAGTGAAGGAAAAGGAAAGAAACAGACCACGTCCGGGTGTCCGGCTGATGACGATACATGCTTCTAAAGGACTGGAATTCAAGCAGGTATTTCTGATTGCGGCGAATGAAGGAAGGATTCCGTATCAGAAGGCAAAGACAGACAAGGAGATCGAAGAAGAGAGAAGATTATTCTATGTGGCAATGACAAGGGCAAAAGATTTTCTGAAGATCTGTTATGTGAAAATAAAAAACGGGAAAGAAGTTACTCCTTCCCGTTTTGTAGACGAACTATTGAAAAGCTGACCGGATGTCAGTCACTTTGCTGACATCCTCAAGACTTAGTCCTCCAGGTCATCTAATGCATCAAGATCGATATCGCCGAAATCCTGTGTATCCAGCCATTCGTTGAATATAGCGGAAACACGGTCGAACTCTTCATCTTCTTCGATGTTCTCAAGTCCAGGTTCTTCCTCTTCTCCGTTATCAATGAAACGATACAGATAGATCTGACCGTCTGTGTTATCACCGTTTTCATCCAGTGGAAGAAGTGCGATATACTCCTTTTCATCTGCTTCAAAAATATTGAGAACAGCGCATTCAAGTTCCTCATTATTCTCCAGTGTCAAAGTGACTGTGAGGGATTCGTTTTCGTTCATAATCTTCTCCTTTGAATCTGTGTTGTATTTCATTCCGTATTGACCAGCCAGGTGCTCAAAACGAGAATGATCAGCTATCTTGATGGTAACAAAAAGGGGAGAAAAAAGCAAGATAAGATTGACTTTCGGGTTAAACAAGGTAGAATAAAAGTGTTACTGATAGAAGTGAAAGGATAATAGACAATATGAAGAAAAGATGGATACTGTGTACAGTGGCAGTTTTGTGTATAGCGGCAGCACTGCTTGGATGTGGAAAGAAAAATGTTGGAACACCGGAAGATAATGCAGTAGTAGAAGAGGATGATAAGAAAAATGATAATACAGGGGAAAGTGGCAGACTGTTTGGATTTAGTGGGATTGATATGTCGAATCCTTTTTATGACACATTGAAAAATTCTGTCCAGACAGCATTAGAGGCTCAAGGTGACCGTCTGATGGTTCGTGATCCGGCATCAGATGCTGATTTGCAGAATGAACAGATTCGGGAGTTGATCAACGAAGGGGTACAGGCAGTATTTCTTTGTCCGGTAGATTGGGAGAAAATCACTCCCGCACTTGAAGCCTTAAAAGAGGCAGATATTCCGGTGATCAATCTTGATACAGAAGTAAAAGAGACAAGCCTTGTATCTGCATTTGTAGGGTCAGATAATGAGAATGCGGGATATGTATGCGGGCAGGATCTTCTGGTCCAGAAACCAGATGGTGGCAAAATTGTGATTGTGGAAAACCCTGGGGTGAACTCAGTGAATGAGAGAATTACCGGATTTGAAGAGGCTATAACAAACAGTGGGTTTGAAGTGGTAAAGAGAATTGAAGCATTGGGAGACAGCAGTAATGTGAAGGACGAGATGACACAGGTTCTGAGCGAAAATAGTGAGATTGATGCTGTAATGTGTGGTAGTGATCCTATGGCAGAACAGGTGATGGCAGCGATCACAGAAGCGCAGAGAACGAATATCTGCGTGTATAGTGTGGATGGTTCCCCGGCGACAAAAACAGCACTGGTGAATGGCACTGGAGGAATGACCGGGATTGGAGCACAGTCCCCGATCAATATGGGAAAGACAGCAGTAAAGGTGGCGACAGCATTACTGGCAGACAAGGATTACGAGAAGGATAATTATGAGGAAACTTTCTTTATAAATCGTGATAATGTTGAAATGTACGGAACGGATGGATGGCAGTAATTTATTGATTGCTCAAGAAAGGGGTTAACTATGAGGAAGATAAAGGGGAGTCCGCAGCCATTTGGAGTGGATATCAAAGGCAAAAATATAAATTTTGCCGTTCAGGTAGCAAAAGGGAAGACATGTGAACTTTTACTGTATAAGAGAGGAAAAGAAGTTCCGGAATATCAGTTTGATATGCCGGAGGAAGAAGGCGTTGGAGAAGTACGTTTCTTATCTGTTGAAGGTCTGAAAGCAGATCGATATGAATACAATTTTCTGATTGATGGGAAAGTATGTGTGGATCCATATGCAAAAGAACTTGCAGGAAAAGAGAAATTTGGTGTAGAACGAAAACTTCAGGAACATCAGATTCGTGGGAAAATTGTTTCAATGGAGGACTATGACTGGCAGGAGGATCAGCGCCTACATCTTCCATGGGAAGATGTAGTGGCTTATGGTTTGCATGTGCGTGGATTTACAAAACATTCTTCTTCGAAAGTGGTGCATAAGGGAACATTTCAGGGGGTTGTTGAAAAACTGGATTATTTAAAAGAACTTGGAGTCAACCAGATTCAGTGTATGCCGGTCTATGAATTTGAAGAGTGCGGAAAAACAAAAGTGAACTATTGGGGATATGGTAAAGGTTTTTATTTTGCCCCTAAAAAAGCCTATGCATATGGGAAAAGTGCAGTTCGTGAGTTGAAAGATATGGTGCGAGCATGTCATAGTCAGGGCATAGAAGTTGTACTGGAGATGCCATTTATTCCGGGAATATCAGCAAATTATGTAACGGAATGTCTACGCTTTTATATGCTGGAGTATCATGTGGATGGATTTGTTCTGAATCCTTATAACGTACCGTGGGAACAGCTGATAGAAGATCCGTTTTTGAAAGATATCAAGCTGATGCAGAAAGATGATGGTTTCCAGAATGTGATGCGTCGCTTCTTAAAAGGTGACGAGAATATGGTCAATGATGTCATCTGGGCATTGAAAAATCGTTCATCGGAAAATGGAAAATGCAATTATATTACAACACAGACAGGATTTACGTTATGGGATTTAGTGTCTTATGATTGTAAACATAACGAAGAAAACGGTGAGAAGAACCTGGATGGACCAGATTATAATTACAGTTGGAACTGCGGAGCTGAAGGACCGAGCAGAAAACGCGCAGTTGTCAATCTTAGAAAGAATCAGGTGAAGAATGCATTAGAACTCCTGTTGACGGCTCAGGGAACTCCATGCCTTCTTGCAGGGGATGAATTCTGTAATTCGCAGAGAGGAAATAACAATGCATATTGTCAGGATAACGAGACAGGATGGGTGAACTGGACACAGTTGAAGAAAGATGACTGGCTGTTTCAGTATACAAAGAAACTGATCGGGCTGAGAAAAGAACATCGTTGTCTCCACCAGAGTACAGCACTATCCGGAATGGATACCACGAGATGTGGCATACCGGACGTATCCTACCATGGAGAAAATGCATGGCAGGTAAAAGCAGAAGTTTCCAGCCGTCAGTTAGGTGTCTTGTATTCAGGAACGAAAGAAGGGGAGTTTCCTTGTTTTACAGCGTATAATATGCATTGGCTGCCGCATCACTTCGCAATACCATCAATTGGAAAGAACGTAGAATGGTATCTTGTTATGGCTACAAAAGATGGCGTGCTTTGTGAAGCGAAAAAGCTGGAAAATCAGAAAGATGTATTACTGGAAGAACGTAGCGTAGCAATTCTGGTTGGACGCAGGATAGAGGAAAAGAAGAGTCGTTCAGAAAAGAAACCGATTCATACAGCTAAGACGCAGAATGTAAATAAAATAGAAAAACGGCAGGGAGCAGAAGAACTTTGTAAAGAAGAACAGCCGGCCAGAGAGGGAAAAGTATGAAGGCATTTGCACATTTTTGTACCATAACAAAACACAAAAAACTGGTATTGAAAGAGTGTTTTCGTGTTGGGTTGTACAAACAGGGACTGCTCCATGATATGTCAAAATACAGTTGGACAGAATTCCGTGTGGGATGCAGATACTATCAGGGGACAAGAAGCCCTAATAATGCCGAACGGGAAGAAAAGGGGTATTCTTCCGCATGGCTCCACCACAAAGGCAGGAACAAACACCATTATGAATACTGGATTGATTATAGTCTGGAGGGACCGAACCTTCTGGCGGGAATGAAGATGCCGGTGAAATATGTAGTAGAGATGTTTCTTGACCGCATTGCAGCAAGTAAAGTGTATCTCGGGGATGCATATACCTCTGATGCACCGCTTGCTTATTATGAAAACGGACGTGCAGATGAGCTGATGCATAAAGATACAAGAGAATTATTAGAAAAACTGCTTCATATGCTTGCGGAAGAAGGCGAGGAAACTACTTACAGATATATCAGGAGAGAAGTATTAAAAAGATAAGAAGAGGGAGTGTAGGCAGCAGTGAGGCTATATATTGTGCGTCATGGAGAGACGGATTGGAACAAGAAAAAACTGGTACAGGGACGAAAGGATATTCCCTTAAATGAATATGGGCGTCATCTTGCCCGGGAAACTTCTTATGGGATGAGACAATACCAGATTGATCTGGCTTATACAAGTCCCTTACGGCGTGCAAAAGAAACGGCAGAGATTCTTCTTGAAGGACGCAACATTCCGCTTTATGAAGATCAGAGAATCCAGGAAATTTCTTTTGGCTCGTATGAGGGAATGTCTTGTGTAGATAAGACGAAAGAAGAGAATCTTGCATTTCAGAAATTCTTTCAGGATACGGGAAATTATATTCCTCCGGAAGATGCTGAAAGTGTAGAACAACTTTATGAAAGAACCGGAGAGTTTTTAAAGAGTCTTGAAGAGAGTAAGAAGCTGAAGAATAAGAATCTTCTAATTTCTACTCATGGTGCTGCGATGACAGCAATGCTGAACAGGATGAGAGGCAGTCTTTCAGTAGAACATTTCTGGAAAAATGAAGTACCGCCAAATTGTTCTGTTACGATTGCGGAACTTGAAGGCAGTGGATTCAAAATTATCCAGGAAGGAATTATCTTTTACAAAGAAGAAGTGAAACACTGGAAAGCAGTGTAGTATAAAAGGCAGAATGTAAGTGCTGTGGTACTTGCATTCTGCCTTTCCTTATGCTATTCTTTAGTTGTCTGGCCGGCAGATCCTTAAGCCGGCACTGATTCACATGAACTTCAATGCTTCTGTTTCAGGAAGAGGATTCCATGGTATATCGTATTATTGCAACAAAATTAAGGGGAAGAATTATTGTTGACATTTTGAAAGAAGTATAATAAAATCTATTCATAGACGAACAACTGTTCGAAAAAAGAGAGAATGGGTTTTATACACTAAGAGAGATAGAGAAGGAGAAAATTATGGCAGGCAAAGAGAGCGTTACAAAGCTGGCGAATAACGAAGAGAAGAAGAAAGCACTGGATGCAGCGATCGCAAAGCTGGAGAAAGATTTTGGTAAGGGTGCAGTGATGCGGCTGGGAGAATCAGGGGCGCATGTAGCTGTAGAGACAGTTCCTACCGGATGTCTGAGCCTTGATCTGGCACTTGGACTTGGCGGTGTGCCAAAGGGACGTGTGATTGAGGTTTATGGTCCTGAATCAAGTGGTAAGACAACTGTCGCACTTCATATGATTTCTGAGGTTCAGAAGAGAGGCGGAATTGCCGGATTTATCGATGCAGAGCATGCACTGGATCCTGTATACGCAAAGAATATCGGAGTAGATATCGATGAACTCTATATTTCACAGCCTGACAGTGGAGATCAGGCCCTTGAGATTGCAGAGACAATGGTACGTTCAGGGGCGATTGATATTATTGTCATTGACTCTGTAGCTGCACTTGTTCCAAAGCAGGAGATCGAAGGGGATATGGGAGACAGTCATGTTGGTCTGCAGGCAAGATTGATGTCACAGGCATTGAGAAAACTGACACCGGTTATCAGCAAGTCAAACTGTATTGTGATCTTTATTAACCAGCTGCGTGAGAAAGTTGGAGTAATGTTTGGAAATCCAGAGACAACGACAGGAGGACGTGCGCTGAAATTCTATGCATCTGTGCGTATGGATGTCAGAAGAATCGAGACTTTAAAGCAGAGTGGAGAGATGGTAGGAAACCGTACAAGAATCCGTATTGTGAAGAATAAGATTGCTCCGCCGTTCAAAGAAGCGGAATTTGATATTATGTTTGGAAAAGGTATTTCCCGTGCAGGAGATATTCTTGATCTCGCAACCAATATTGATCTTGTGAAGAAGAGCGGTGCGTGGTATGCATATGAGGGAGAGAAGATTGGCCAGGGAAGAGAGAATGCAAAGGCATATCTGGAATCACATCCGGAAGTGATGGAGACACTGGATCAGAAGGTGAGAGCACATTATGCATTATCCGGATCAGAAGAAGCAGAGAATGAGCTTCCAGATGCTGAGAAGAAGACAGGGGCATCAAGTGATCTGAAGCTGACACCGGCTTCTAAAGTGGCTGATGAGGCAGAAAAGAAAGAATGATTGTTACTGGGATAGAAGAGCAGACAAAGACGAAGTTTAAAGTATATCTGGATGGAACATTTGCATTTGTGCTTTATAAAGGTGAGTTGAAGCGTTTTGGTATAAAGCAGGGAGAAGATCTCGCGCAGGAAAATTATGAAAAGATTCAGAATGAGGTACTGTTGAAACGCGCAAAGAAGAGAGCAATGCATTTGCTGGAGGATATGGATCGTACTGAGTCTGCATTAAGGGAAAAACTGAAGGCGGGACAATATCCGGAGAATGCAATCAGCGGAGCAATTGAATATGTGAGATCTTTTGGATATCTGGATGATGCAAGATATGCGGAAAATTTTGTTATGAGCCGCAAAGATACTAAAAGCAAACGGGAAATCAAGGCACTGCTGTCGCAGAAGGGAGTTTCTGATGATTTGATCTGCCTGGCTTTTGAACAGTGCTATAGTGAAGATTCTGAGGAAGAGGCAATCCGAAGGATACTGCGAAAAAAGAAGGTTGATCCGGAAAGAATGGAAGAGCAGGAATATCAAAAGATATTAGGATATCTTGCGCGAAAAGGATTTCGTTATGAGGTGATCCGCCATGTTATATCAGATTATGATAAACAGAGTAACTGTACACTCCCGTGTCAATCACTTCGCTAATTGACACGGAGGATGCGTGTTTTGACTTGAATGCATCTCGCCCCATCGCCAAAGGCGATTTAAAATGGCGAGATGCGTTGCTGGTCGCACATCGTGTGAACAGTAACCGGGTTATGTCATGTGATACAAAATAATAATTACAATGCTTGACATTGTTGTTGAAACAGTATAAAATTTAAGTGTTGTATTTGAGTAATATGTACAATGAAAATCGAATAAGGAGGTGCTCCTGTGCAGATAAGTCTAGGTTTATTTATAGGCGTTGCCGTGGCCCTCGCGTTGATAGTCGGAATCATTACTCACTTTGTTACAGTTTCCAATCTGAGAAAGAATGCGGAAAGCAAGATTGGGAATGCAGAAGCAAAAGCAAGAGAAATCATTGACGATGCTGTAAAGACTGCAGAGACGACGAAGAAGGAATCTCTTTTGGAAGTAAAGGAAGAGTCCATCAGGACAAAGAATGAACTCGAGAAAGAGACGAAAGAAAGAAGAGCGGAGTTACAGCGTTATGAGAAGCGTGTACTCGCGAAGGAAGAATCGGTCGACAAACGGTCAGATGTACTGGAACATCGTGAGAGCAAACTGACAGCGAAGGAAGAACATCTTCGCCAGCGTGAAGCCAAAGTAGAAGAACTTAGCCAGAAACGTGTGCAGGAACTGGAACGAATCTCAGGACTTACCTCCGAACAGGCAAAAGAATATCTGTTAAAAACTGTTGAAGATGACGTCAAGCATGACACAGCCAAGATGGTCAGAGAACTGGAAACTCAGGCAAAGGAAGAGGCTGACAAGAAAGCAAAAGAGTATGTTGTGAATGCAATTCAGAGATGTGCAGCAGATCATGTTGCAGAGACTACAATTTCTGTAGTTCAGCTTCCAAGTGATGAGATGAAAGGAAGAATTATCGGTAGAGAAGGAAGAAATATCAGAACACTGGAAACATTAACTGGTGTGGAACTGATCATTGATGATACTCCGGAAGCGGTTGTATTATCAGGGTTTGACCCAATCCGCCGAGAAGTTGCAAGAATTGCACTTGAGCGTCTGATCGTGGATGGACGTATTCATCCGGCAAGAATTGAGGAGATGGTTGAAAAAGCTCAGAAAGAAGTGGATACAATGATCCGCGAGGAAGGAGAAGCTGCGGCTCTTGACGTTGGAGTTACAGGAATTCATCCGGAGTTGATCCGTCTTCTTGGACGTATGAAGTTCAGAACAAGCTATGGACAGAATGCATTGAAGCATTCAATCGAAGTGGCCCAGTTATCCGGTCTTATTGCAGGTGAAATCGGACTGGATGTCAGACTTGCAAAACGTGCAGGACTTCTTCATGATATTGGTAAATCAATTGATCATGACGTAGAAGGATCACATATTCAGATTGGTTCAGATCTTTGTAGAAAATACAAAGAATCAGCAACCATTATTAATGCTGTGGAGGCACATCATGGTGATGTGGAGCCGCAGAGTCTGATTGCTTGTGTTGTTCAGGCAGCGGATACTATTTCAGCTGCAAGACCGGGAGCAAGAAGAGAAACCATCGAGACATATACAAACAGATTGAAACAGTTAGAAGATATTACCAACCAGTTTAAAGGTGTAGATAAGTCTTTTGCCATTCAGGCAGGTAGAGAGATTCGTGTTATGGTAGTTCCGGAGCAGGTATCTGACGATGATATGGTGCTTTTAGCAAGGGATATTGCAAAACAGATTGAGTTTGAATTAGAATATCCTGGACAGATTAAAGTAAATGTTATTCGTGAGTCACGAGCAACAGATTACGCAAAATAAGAGAATCATAACAGAAGATGAAAGTTGGCCCTTGTCGAAAGACAGGGGCTTTTAGTTTACTGAGAAAGCTATTACAGGTAAGAGTAAAAGTCTTTGATATAGAATGCATACGGTGATGTAAGGTAAAAGAAGGGAGAACGGAATGAGCGAGAAGATTAAAAGAATTAACAGAGAATTGAAATTTAAAGGAAAGATTCTTGATTTTTATCAGGACACGATAGAAGTGGACGGGGATCATACCGTAGTATGGGATTTTATAGGTCATAAAGGAGCAGCAGCGGTAGTTCCGGTTACAGCAGATGGTAAGATTTTGATGGTGAGACAGTATAGAAATGCGCTGGATCGATATACATTGGAGATTCCGGCAGGAGCACTTGATGAAGTGGGAGAACCTGGTATAGAGTGTGCGTCTCGCGAATTAGAGGAAGAGACAGGGTATCGCAGCGAGAATCTTGAGTGGCTGATCACTTTACGGACAACAGTAGCATTTTGTAACGAACGGATTGAAGTTTATGTGGCACATGATCTGATACCGTCAAAACAGCATTTGGATGAAGATGAATTTATTGAACTTGGCGCTTATACAATAGAAGAATTGAAGGAAAAGATCTTTTCAGGTGAGATTGAAGATGCGAAGACAGTTTCTTCTTTGATGGCTTATGCTGTAAAGTATGGAAAATGATTGAATGCCGACAATAAGTAGCATCGCTGCCGCATGAGAAAAACCAGACACTCATATAATGGTGTGGAAGATTGAGGATAAAAATATATCCGCAGAACATTTTATAGGGTGGGAGGAATACTGGTGAAGGCATTTCGTACAGGTCATTACTTTCTGGCTCTGTTTTTTACAGGCTTTTTGACAGGAATCTTGATTGTCAATTATATATGGGGAGAACAGCTGAGCCTGATCGGAACTTTTACAGAAGTTTATCTTATGAGATTAAAGAATGAGAAGATATCTTTTCAACAGTACATTTGGTATTTGATTCAGGTACGGGGAATTTTTTTCCTGGTGCTGTTTTTGGCGATGGGAATCCGGATTAGAAAAATTGTGGCAGCGTTTTTTCTTCTGTGGACTGGGATGTCAGGAGGAATTTTACTGTCAGAGGCAGTGGCAGAATTAGGAATGAAGGGAAGTATTCTTTGTGTGGCAGGACTATTTCCACAGTTCCTTTTTTATGTTCCGGCAGTTCTTGTGCTTTTGCGCTTTTGTTGGAACTATCCACAGAATCAGTGGAACAGACAAAAAACGTTCTTTGTATGCGGTTTGTTTTTAATTGGGATTTTTTTAGAATCCTGTCTTAATCCGTGGCTGATTCAACAGATTGTAAATATTCTTTTTTGATTTCGTGGGAAAGTGTGAGTAATGCAACGAGACAGACAGTTGATTGACTGATGAAAAGTCCCCATAGGTATCCTGTAATTCCATAGTGCGGGATTCCGAAATATACACTAAGAATGCGGATGGATAATCCAAGAAGATTGATCATCAGCGTCAGGGTTGTAAGTCCCAGTCCATTAATCGCACTGAGAAGAGCGGAACTTGTGTACAGAAAAGGACAGATCCAGGCAAGTGTTACGATGAAATTACTGGCTAAAGTACTGTGAAACAGGAAGTTTCCGAGAAAAGACCCGGTAAGAAGAAAGAAGACAGAACACAGAAGACCAAGGGAGAAACATCCTCCGGCAGCCTTTTTTATAAGGAGAAATGTCTCTTTTGAAGAGCTTTCAGCTTGCTTTTGTGCGACTGCTGGAATTAAAAGCAGGCTGATTGAGTTAGTGAGTGCACAGGGGAAAAGGATACATGGTAATGCCATTCCGGTCAGTACTCCATAAATACTGAGAGCTTCGGAAGCGCTGTGAGATGCAAGCTCAAGGCAGACAGGGATTGAAGCTGCTTCAATTCCCTGCAAGAATGTAATTGCTGTGCGATTAACTGTCAATGGAACAGAGAGGCGTAGCAATTCAGAACAAGATTTTGAGATAGAAAGAATATATGGAGAATCGGCATCAAAACCCTTCTTCTTCAGTGAAAAAAGCGAGTAGCCTGCTGCTGCAAGTTCTCCGAAAATAATACCTGATACAGCCAATGGAATCGCAGGGTGAACTCCACTGTGTATAAAAATAAAATATAAAACAAAAACAGAAGAAATTCGAACAAATTGTTCGATTAACTGTGAAATAGCCGGGACAGAGGTTCTTTGCAGACCATAGTGATAACCACAGATACAACTGTGGACAGAAGCCGCCGGAAGTGCAAGAACGATCAGATATAATAGTGTTGCACATCTTGGATCTCCAAGAAAACGATTTGAAAGAAAAACGGAATTCTTCTGTACCAGAAAAGTGCAAATCAGAGAAATCAGAACAGAAAGAATCAGACCTGTCTGGAAAATCAACTTTCCGTCCTGCGTTCGGCCAAGGGAGTGAAAGCGAGAGACACTTCTGGAAATGGCAGTTTCAAGACCTGAAGTACTCAAAGACAGGCAGAGTGCGTAGAAAGGGAAAATTAACTGATAAAGTCCGACCTGTTCTTCTCCAAAGGTATGGCTTAAGAAAATACGGAAAAAGAATCCGAGAACGCGGCTTACAAGACCGGCAGATGTGAGAATCAGTGTTCCTTTAATCAAAGAATGTTTTTTTCTAAACATAATACCCTCATGTCAAAATGATTGCTGCCACGTGCAACGCGGACAGTAACCAGAAATGAACTTATTTTTAAACAACATATTCAAGAAACATCCTTGACAGAACGTAAGACTGGTGATATCCTACAAAAGGAAACCCTAGCATAATACTAGGAAAAGGAAAAGAAAAAGAAGGTGAAGATGTGAAACTGTCAACAAAGGGGAAATACGGATTGCGTGCCTTGATCGATCTGGCCCAATACAGTGAAGATTCTCCGGTTTCCATCACAAGTATTGCAAGACGTCAGGATATTTCAGAACGATATCTGGAACAATTGATGTCGAAGCTAAAAAAAGCAGGACTTGTCAAGAGTATCCGAGGTGCAAATGGTGGATATGTCTTAGCAAAGGAAGCAAAAGATATTTCTGTAGGAGATGTGCTTCGTGCACTGGAAGGAAATCTTGAACCAGTAGAATGCGCCGGACTTGATCCGGAAGGAGAATGCAAAGGTGCGGACAGCTGTGTGACAAAGTATGTGTGGAAACGAATCAATGATAGTATTAACCAGACAGTAGATGAAATCTGGCTGAACCAACTGGTGACAGAAAGTAAATGTCTTGGACATACAGACAATCATCTGGATTATACAAAGTGTAAAAACTGAAAAGAATCATTGTCTACAATTATTTGTGAACAGTAAGAAAACAAAGTAGATAAAATAAAAGTGAGGTAACAGGTAATGGGAAAATTAATTTATCTTGATAATGCAGCAACAACAAAGACAGCACCGGAAGTTGTGGATGCGATGCTCCCATATTTTACAGAGCATTTTGGCAACCCATCCAGTGTTTATGGTTTTGCGGCTGCGAATAAAGAAGTGATCACAAAACAGAGAGAAATCATAGCAAAAGCACTTGGTGCGAAGACAGAGGAGATTTATTTCACAGCTGGTGGTTCTGAATCTGATAACTGGGCGCTGAAAGCTACAGCTGAGGCTTATGAATCAAAGGGAAAACATATCATTACAACAAAGATTGAACATCATGCAATCCTTCATACAGGAGAATATCTCCAGAAGAGAGGATATGAAGTGACTTATCTGGATGTAGATGAGAATGGTATTGTCAGTCCGGAAGCTGTTGAAGCAGCGATCCGTCCGGATACAATTCTGGTCAGCGTAATGTTTGCAAACAATGAGATCGGAAGTATTCAGCCAATCAAAGAAATTGGTGAGATTGCACATAAACATGGAGTACTTTTCCATACAGATGCTGTCCAGGCGTTTGGTCAGGTACCGATCAATGTAGATGAGATGAATATTGATATGCTCAGTTCCAGTGGACATAAACTGAACGGACCAAAGGGAATCGGTTTCCTTTATATCAGAAAAGGTGTGAAGATCCGCTCCTTCGTCCATGGTGGAGCACAGGAGAGAAAGCGCCGTGCAGGAACAGAGAATGTACCTGGAATCGTTGGACTTGGAAAAGCAGTTGAACTTGCAATGGCTTCTATGGATCAGAGAATGAAACAGGAGACAGAACTCCGCGATTATGCAATCTCCAGAATTGAGAAAGAGATTCCATATTGCAGACTGAACGGAGACCGTGTGAAACGTCTTCCAAACAATATTAACTTCAGCTTCCAGTTTGTAGAGGGTGAATCCCTTCTGATCATGCTGGATATGAAAGGAATCTGTGCATCCAGTGGTTCCGCCTGCACATCAGGTTCTCTGGATCCATCCCATGTCCTTCTTGCAATCGGACTGCCGCATGAGATCGCACATGGTTCCCTTCGTATGACACTTGGAGCTGATACAACAAAAGAAGATATTGATTATACAATTGATCAGTTGAAAGAGATTGTTGCACATCTGCGCAGTATGTCTCCACTCTACGAAGATTTTATAAAAAAGCAGCAGAAGAATGCATAAGTCAGAATGATTTAAAAGAAAAATACAGAATAATTTTTGGATAAAAAGATAAACAAAATGGAGGAATTATATAATGTATACAGAGAAAGTAATGGATCATTTTCAGCATCCAAGAAATGTAGGAGAGATTGAGAACGCCAGCGGTGTAGGAACAGTTGGAAATGCAAAATGTGGAGATATCATGAGAATCTATCTTGACATTGATGACAACCAGATCATCCGCGATGTGAAATTCAAAACATTCGGATGTGGAGCAGCTGTTGCAACATCCAGTATGGCAACAGAGATGGTAAAAGGAAAGAGTATCCAGGAAGCAATGGAAGTAACAAACAAAGCCGTTATGGAAGCTCTTGACGGACTTCCGCCGGTAAAGGTTCACTGTTCACTCCTTGCAGAGGAAGCAATTCATGCAGCACTCTGGGATTATGCAGAGAAGCATGATATTAAGATTGAAGGACTTAAGAAACCGAAGTCAGATATTCATGAAGGCGAAGAAGCAGAGGAAGAGGAATATTAATGAGCAAAGGCAAAGTTGTTGTTGGAATGTCCGGGGGAGTAGACTCCTCCGTGGCAGCCTGGCTTTTGAAAGAACAAGGCTATGATGTGATCGGTGTGACAATGCAGATCTGGCAGGACGAGGAAAACGAAGTTCAAGAAGAAAACGGCGGCTGTTGTGGGCTCAGTGCGGTAGACGATGCAAGACGTGTTGCATCGTCTATTGGTATTCCGTATTATGTGATGAATTTCAAGCAGGAATTTCAGAAAAATGTAATTGATTACTTTACAAAAGAATACCTGAACGGAAGAACACCTAACCCGTGTATTGCCTGCAACCGTTATGTGAAATGGGAAGCACTTTTGCAGAGAAGTCTTTCCATCGGAGCAGACTATATCGCAACAGGACATTATGCAAGGATTGATAAACTTCCGAATGGAAGGTATGCAATCCGAAGATCTGCAACGCTTGCGAAAGATCAGACTTATGCACTTTATAATCTGACACAGGAACAGCTGGAACATACATTGATGCCGGTTGGAAATTATTCAAAAGATCAGATCCGTGAGATGGCAGAAAAAATCGGACTGCAGGTGGCAAATAAACCGGATAGTCAGGATATCTGTTTTGTTCCGGATGGAGACTATGCATCTTTTATTGAAGAAAACGCAGATGCTCCGATTCGTCAGGGAAATTTCGTGACACCGGATGGGAAGATCCTTGGAAAACACAAAGGAATCATTCATTATACAGTAGGACAGCGTAAAGGACTTGGGCTTGCATTAGGGTATCCTGCATTTGTACTGGAGATTCGTCCGGAGACAGATGAAGTTGTAATAGGAACTTATGAAGAATCACTGACTTATACGTTACGTGCAAATGAACTGAATTTTATGAGCGCAGAGGATATTACAGAACCAATCCGGGTGTTTGCAAAAATCCGCTACAATCATAAAGGGGCCTGGTGTACAGTGGAGAAGACAGGCGAAGATGAGATTACCTGTACATTTGATGAACCAATCCGTGCAGTGACACCGGGACAGGCAGTTGTTCTTTATGATGGTGAGTATGTATTAGGAGGCGGCACAATATTATGATAACATGTGATGCTCATATGCATACAAGATTTTCAGAAGATAGTGATGCATCTGTACATTCCATGCTTGATGCAGCGGTGAATAAAGGAATGCAGGCAGTCTGCATCACGGATCATCTTGATAAAGACTTTCCGGAAACACCGGATTTTCCGGCGGGGGCATTTATGTTCGACCTAGATGAATATTTCAGCAGACTGACGCAATTAAAAACAGAATATCAGAAGAAACTGGAAGTCCGAATCGGTGTAGAGATCGGACTTCAGCCACACTTGGGAGAATATTATAAAGAACTGACAGAAAAATATCCGTTTGATTTTGTGATCGGTTCAGTACATCTTATCCATGGACAGGATCCGTATTATCGCGGATTTTTCGAAGGCCGGAGTGATGAAGAGGCTTATCGTGAGGCATTTCAGGTGACAATTGAAAATCTGAAAAAAATAGATTCCTTCGATAGCCTGGGGCATCTGGATTATGTTGTCCGTTATGGCGCACATCAGGCAGAAGCATATTCTTACAGAAAATATGCAGAAGAGATCGATGAGATACTAAAACATCTGATCAGTCATGGTAAAGGACTTGAGATGAACATGGCGGGAATGAAATATGGACTTGGATTTCCAAATCCACATCCGGATGTGATCAGAAGATATAAGGAACTTGGTGGTGAAATTGTCACAATCGGAGCAGATGCACACAGATCGGAACATGTAGCTTTTGACTATGAACAGGCGCGAGAGATACTTACAGGCTGCGGTTTTAGTTATTATGCAGAATTTAAGGGGCGGAAACCGGTATTTAGGAGAATTGTTCCATAAAATTAGAATTATATGGATTTAAGACTTGAATTTTTGTTCGTGTTTTAGTACAATAAATCTAGTTGATGAATATTTAACAATTATCGCTTTGTTAAATTCATCGCCATGGCTGGAGATACAGTCATAAATTTTTTAAACTTTTTAGGAGGAATTAATCATGGCAGTAAAAGTAGCGATTAATGGTTTTGGACGTATCGGACGTCTTGCTTTCAGACAGATGTTCGGAGCAGAAGGATATGAGGTAGTAGCAATCAACGACCTTACATCTCCTAAGATGCTTGCTCACTTATTAAAATATGACTCAACTCAGGGAACATACGCTCTTGCAGATACAGTAGAGGCAGGAGAGGATTCCATCACAGTTGACGGAAAAGAGATCAAGATCTACGCAAAAGCTAACGCAGCTGAACTTCCTTGGGGAGAAATCGGTGTTGACGTTGTTCTGGAGTGTACAGGATTCTACACATCCAAAGCAAAAGCTCAGGCTCACATCGATGCAGGTGCTAAGAAAGTAGTTATTTCTGCTCCAGCTGGAAATGACCTTCCGACAATCGTTTACAATGTAAACCACGAGACACTTTCAAAAGATGAGAACATCATCTCCGCAGCTTCTTGTACAACAAACTGCCTGGCTCCGATGGCAAAAGCTCTTAACGACCTTGCAGCAATCAAGTCCGGTATCATGTGTACAATCCACGCTTACACAGGAGATCAGATGACACTTGATGGACCGCAGAGAAAAGGTGATCTTAGAAGATCTCGTGCAGCTGCAGTTAACATCGTACCAAACAGCACAGGTGCTGCTAAAGCAATCGGTCTTGTTATCCCAGAACTGAACGGAAAACTTATCGGATCTGCTCAGCGTGTTCCTACACCAACAGGTTCTACAACAATCCTTACAGCAGTAGTTGACGGAGAAGTTACAGTTGATCAGATCAACGAGGCTATGAAGGCTGCTTCCAACGAGTCCTTCGGATACAACACAGATCAGATCGTATCCAGCGATATCGTAGGAATGAGATATGGTTCACTGTTTGATGCTACTCAGACAATGGCTCTTCCAGTTGGCGATGGTACAACAGAGGTTCAGGTTGTTTCATGGTATGACAACGAGAACTCTTACACAAGCCAGATGGTAAGAACAATCAAATACTTTGGAAAACTTCTTGAGGCTTAATTCTTTTTGAGGAATTAGAATCTCAGAGATTTATCTGAATTATTGACTCACAATGGGGTCCGGTCTTATTGTAGGACCGGACCCCATTTTCTTTGTGCAGAACAGATTCTGCACGTGAAAGTGACAGGAAATAGAAATACAGGAGGCTATGAAAAATGGCAGCACTTAATAAAAAATCCGTAGATGATATCAATGTAAAAGGAAAAAGAGTTCTTGTAAGATGTGACTTCAACGTACCGCTTCAGGATGGAAAGATCACAGATGAGAACCGTATCGTGGCAGCTCTTCCTACAATCAAGAAGCTGATTGCTGATGGAGGAAAAGTAATCCTTTGTTCCCACCTTGGAAAACCGAAGGGAGAGCCAAAGCCGGAGCTTTCACTTGCACCAGTAGCAGTAAGACTTTCTGAGCTCCTCGGACAGGAAGTTAAATTTGCAGCTGATCCGGAAGTAGTTGGACCAAACGCAAAAGCAGCTGTTGAAGCTATGAAAGATGGAGATGTTATCCTTCTTGAAAATACACGTTACAGAGCAGAAGAGACAAAGAATGGTGAAGCATTCAGCAAAGATCTTGCATCTCTTTGTGATGTATTTGTAAACGATGCATTCGGAACAGCCCACAGAGCACACTGTTCTAACGTAGGTGTTACACAGTTCGTTGACACAGCTGTTGTTGGATACTTAATGCAGAAAGAAATCGATTTCCTTGGAAATGCAGTAGAGAATCCGGAGAGACCATTTGTTGCTATCCTTGGTGGATCCAAAGTTTCCAGCAAGATTTCTGTAATCAACAACCTTCTTGACAAAGTTGACACACTGATCATTGGTGGCGGAATGTGCTATACATTTACAAAAGCTCAGGGCGGTAATGTAGGAAATTCCCTTCTTGAGGAAGATTACTTACAGTATGCACTTGACATGGTTAAGAAAGCAGAGGAGAAAGGTGTTAAACTTCTTCTTCCAGTAGATGCTGTTGCAGCAGATGCTTTCTCTAACGATGCAAATACAAAAGTTGTAGCTCAGAACGAGATCCCGGACGGATGGATGGGTCTTGATATCGGACCTAAGACAGCTGAGATGTTCGCTGATGCTGTTAAATCTGCGAAGACAGTTGTATGGAACGGACCAATGGGATGCTTCGAGATGCCGAAATTCGCTGAAGGAACAAAGGCAGTAGCAGAAGCACTTGCCAACACAGATGCTGTAACAATCATCGGTGGTGGAGATTCTGCAGCAGCTGTTAACCAGCTTGGATATGGTGACAAGATGACACATATCTCTACAGGTGGTGGAGCTTCTCTTGAATTCCTCGAAGGAAAAGAACTTCCGGGAGTAGCGGCAGCTAACGATAAATAATAAGAATCTGTAATTACAGATCAGAAGAAACCCGTGTTGTTACATTTCACACGGGTTCTGAATATAAAATTCAAGGAGATAAGAACAATGGCAAGAAAGAAAATTATTGCAGGAAACTGGAAAATGAACAAAACTCCAAGCGAGGCAGTTGCGCTTGTAGAAGAGTTAAAACCACTCGTAGCTAACGAAGACGTAGATGTCGTATTCTGCGTACCGGCTATTGATATTGTACCAGTTGTAGAGGCTGCTAAGGGAACAAACATCCAGGTTGGAGCTGAGAACATGTATTTTGAGGAGAGCGGAGCTTACACAGGTGAGATTTCCCCGAATATGCTTGTAGATGCAGGTGTTAAATATGTAGTTCTCGGACATTCTGAGAGAAGAGAGTACTTCGGTGAGACAAACGAAGATGTAAATAAGAAAATCCTGAAAGCATTTGAGCATGGTATTACACCAATCATGTGCTGTGGAGAAACTCTTGAGCAGAGAGAGCAGGGCGTAACAATGGACTTCATCCGTCAGCAGGTTAAGGTTGGATTCCAGGGTGTTACAGCAGATCAGGCTAAGACAGCAGTTATCGCTTACGAGCCAATCTGGGCAATCGGAACAGGAAAGACAGCTACAACAGAGCAGGCTGAAGAAGTTTGTGCAGGAATCCGTGCTTGCATCGCAGAAGTATATGATGAAGCTACAGCAGAAGCAATCCGTATCCAGTACGGCGGATCTGTAAACGCAGCTACAGCTCCTGAGCTTTTTGCACAGGCTAACATCGATGGAGGTCTTGTAGGTGGAGCTTCCCTTAAGGCTGACTTCGGAAAGATCGTTAACTACAAATAATAAGATCTAAGGCTGTTTCATTATAACAGATAATTAAGAAAGGTCATCTGGTCAGAAAGATATTTATATTGCCGGGCACAAGTAGTGCAGACAGTAGCGATATAGATAGCAATTCTGACAGGATGGCCTTTTTTCTTGACTTTGAAAATCATTTGAGTGTATCATAGAGGAGATTGATAAAATCATGTAACAGCTTAATGAAGAAAATAAAGCAATTAAGAAAAGGGAATATAAAAGATAGGAGATTAAGAAGCTATGGTAGGAATTATCGGAGCGATGGAAGAAGAAGTCCGTGAGCTGATCGAGGATATGACAGAATGCGAGATGCAGGAAAAGGCATCCATGAAATTTTATAAAGGTCAGCTTTATGGAAAAGAAGCAGTTGTTGTACAGAGCGGAATCGGTAAAGTGAACGCGGGAATCTGTACACAGATCCTTGCAGACTTTTATCAGGTGGATCAGCTGATCAATACAGGTGTAGCCGGTTCTCTGGATGCAGAGATCAATATCGGAGATATTGTTGTATCTACAGATGCAGTAGAGCATGATATGGATGTCAGTGCATTGGGAGATCCTGTCGGACAGGTGCCGCGTATGGATGTATTTGCATTTCCGGCAGATAAAGAACTTGTGAGAAAAGCAGTGGAAGCAAATAAAAAGGCGAATTCAGATATTCGTACATTTACAGGAAGAGTTGCAAGCGGAGACCAGTTTATTTCTGAAAAAGAAGTAAAAGAACGTATTGTTAATAATTTTGGTGCGAAATGTGCTGAGATGGAAGGAGCAGCAATTGCTCACGGTGCGTATTTGAATCATGTTCCATGTGTGATCATTCGTGCAATTTCAGATAAGGCAGATGGAAGTGCACAGGTGGATTATCCTACATTTGAGAAACAGGCGATCGTTCATGGTGTAAAGCTGATGAAAGAATTGCTTCCGACATTATAAGATTTTTAATGTAGTGATTTTTACATGAATTCAGGCGAAAATCTGCTTATTTTCGGATATATTTGACCAGAGCTCTGACTTGCAAAATTGTGCTAAAACTAGTACAATAAAGCGTAGAGTTAAAAAATAGACAATCTTAATGCAAAGGAGATATTGAGATGAGCAAAAAACCAACCGTATTGATGATTTTAGATGGATATGGATTAAGAGATAAGACAGAGGGTAATGCAGTAGCACTTGCGAATACTCCTGTTATGGATAAACTGATGGCAGAGTATCCGTTTGTAAAAGGAAATGCAAGCGGACTTTCTGTAGGTCTTCCGGATGGACAGATGGGTAACTCAGAAGTAGGACATATGAATATGGGTGCCGGACGTATCATTTATCAGGAACTTACAAAGATCACAAAGTCTATCGAAGACGGAGATTTCTTTGAGAACAAAGCTCTTCTTGCAGCTTGTGAGAATGTAAAGAAGAACGATTCTGCACTTCACCTGATGGGACTTGTATCTGACGGAGGAGTTCATAGTCATATTACTCATATTTATGGAATTCTTGAGCTCGCCAAGAGACAGGGAATTGAGAAAGTATATGTTCATTGTTTCCTTGACGGCCGTGATACACCACCGGCATCAGGTAAAGAGTATGTAGAGCAGCTTGAAGCAAAGATGAAAGAGATTGGTGTAGGTGAAGTTGCATCTGTATCCGGACGTTACTATGCAATGGATCGTGATAACCGTTGGGATCGTGTGGAGAAAGCTTACAAAGCATTAGTTGCAGGAGAAGGCAATACAGCAGAATCCGCAACAGCAGGAATTCAGGCTTCCTACGATGAAGATGTAACAGACGAGTTCATAGTACCATTTGTTGTAACAAAAGACGGTGCTGCAACAGCAACAATCAAAGAAAATGATTCTGTTGTATTCTTCAACTTCCGTCCTGACAGAGCAAGAGAGCTCACAAGAACATTCTGTGATGACAGTTTTGACGGATTTGAAAGAGGAGACAGAGTGAAGACTACATTCGTATGCTTCACAGAGTATGATGCGACAATCGAGAATAAGATGGTTGCATTCGTAAAAGAATCTATTACGAATACATTTGGACAGTTCCTTGCAGATAACGGACTGAAACAGGCTCGTATTGCAGAGACAGAGAAATATGCTCACGTAACATTCTTCTTCAATGGTGGAGTAGAAGAGCCGAATGAGGGAGAGGACAGAATCCTTGTGAAATCCCCTAAGGTTGCTACTTATGACCTGAAACCGGAGATGAGCGCTTACGAAGTATGTGACAAGCTTGTTGGAGCGATCAAGTCTGAGAACTATGATGTGATCGTGATCAACTTTGCAAACCCTGACATGGTAGGACATACAGGTGTTCAGGAAGCTGCGATCAAGGCTGTAGAAGCAGTTGACGAGTGTGTAGGAAAGGCTGTAGAGGCTCTGAAAGAAGTAGACGGACAGATGTTCATCTGCGCTGACCACGGAAATGCAGAGCAGCTGATCGACGAGGAGACAGGTGAGCCATTCACAGCTCATACAACAAATCCGGTACCGTTTATCCTTGTAAATGCTGATCCGGCTTACAAATTAAGAGAAGGCGGATGCCTGGCAGACATCGCTCCGACACTGATCGAGCTGATGGGAATGCAGCAGCCGGTTGAGATGACAGGAAAATCTCTGTTAGTGAAATAATTCATAAGTGTTGAATTTGAATTCAGGCAACTTGAATGATTCTTTCAAGAGAAAAGAATCCAGAAGAAAATTGCGTGGATTAAGATAGAAGTGAAAAGGGAAAGCTATTGACTGCGATAACAACAGTGCTTGTTTTAGTTTATCGTAATTGATAGCTTTCCTTTTCCCTATAGATTACTGTTCAAAGTAGTTGTGCACAGCAATGTCTATGGTTCAGAGAAGAAAGGAAAAGTTATGCGTGAAAGATTGACAAAAAATGATGTAGAAAAGATTCAGGCAGAGATTGAGCATCGAAAATTAGTAGAACGTAAAGAATTGATCGAAGCAGTGAAAGAAGCAAGATCTCATGGAGACTTGAGTGAGAACTTCGAATATCACGCAGCGAAAAAAGCAAAGAATCAGAACGAAAGTCGTATTCGTTATCTGGAAAGAATGCTCAAGACAGCTGAGATTGTGGAAGATCATTCAGAAACAGATGAGATTGGCCTGAATAATACCGTAGAGCTTTATTGTGAAGACGATGATGAGATCGAGACATATCGCATTGTAACTTCTGTAAGAGGAAGCTCTTTGAATGGACTGGTCAGTATAGAATCACCAATCGGAAAAGCCCTGCTCGGACATAAAGAAGGCGAGAGAGTTTATATTAAAGTGAACGATGATTTCGGCTATTATGTGGTGATTCGTAAAGTGATAAAAACTGAAAGTGAAGAGGATGATCAGATTCGTAGCTTCTAAATCAAGCAGATTAACAAGTGGATATTGAAAAAGATAATTTGATAATAGCAAATGAGGAAAAGAAGATGAGAATTAGTACCGTATTATTTGACCTGGATGGAACACTCACAGATTCAGGTCCGGGAATTATGAATTCTGTAAAATATGCGCTGGAGAAGGTGGGAGAACCGACACCTGACGTAGATGAATTACGTAAATTTATTGGACCACCGCTGAAGGGTCAGTTTATGGAACACTGTGGAATTGATGAAGAAAAAGCAGCAGAGATGGTTACTCTTTATCGAGAATATTTCACAGTGACAGGTATTTTTGAAAACAGTGTGTATGATGGCGTAGAAGAGATGCTCAAGACCTTGAAACAAACGGGAATCAAGATTGCGATGGCGACATCCAAGCCGGAAAAATTTGCTAAAATCATCGCAGATCACTTTGGACTGGCTCAATATTTTGATGTGATCGGCGGGGCATGTATGGATGAGACACGTACAGAAAAACAAGATGTTATCCGTTATGTCTTGGAACAGTGCGAAGAGAAAGAACTGGATAAAATCGTAATGGTCGGAGATCGTTCTTATGACATACTAGGAGGCCATGCGGAAGGACTGAAAGTGATCGGTGTTCTGTATGGATACGGAGACTTAAAAGAACTCTCAGAGGCAGGTGCAGATGCTCTGGCAACAACACCACAGGAAGTAGCCGAACTGGTTCTGGAAACAGAATAAAGTAAATCGATTTAACAATAGTTTGATTTATTTTACATAGATTTAGCATTGGAAGAAAATGAGACTTTACAAATACCCTCTATACTAAGAATTGTCAAAAGGAAAAACACTTAGACATTTTTAGTAGAAAGAGGGTAATTTTTATGTATGGAAAACTTTGGAGTTTTGTAAATCATTATATAGATGCAGATCATGCACTTGCAGTATATCTGCCAATTTTAATTGTAGGATGGACAATCATAGGAACACTGTTTGGATTAGGAGTATGTTCTGCAATCAGAATAGATCTGATACAGAGTCTGGCAGATATCCTCTGTGCAGGAGGATACGCAGGAATTTTCCTGGGACTTTTCGGGGGAATCCTTTACTTGTATCGTAAATAAAGATTTATCGTAGGGATTCTTTTTCGAGTCCGGACGAAAACAGAGAATATGATTTTAGATAGTTGATTGTTAGAAGATGGGTATAGAAACGCCGACTCAGGGTTACGCATACTGTTCATACTAGGAAAAACAATAGACTGCTAAAAGCAAAGAAAGGATTGACAAACTCGCTGCTGCTCAAACAGCTGTCAATCCTTTCTTTAACGCAATCTATTGTTTTTCAAGTATGAGCAAGCATGCTCCACATTCGTCTGCGTCCCTATACCCACCTTCTAACATAAAAGCTCCTCGAAGCTCATATTTTCTGTTTTCTGTTTATTAAAAAATCGATTCCAACGCTAAATTTTATTAGGTGCAAAAACGTTTGAGATATGGATATCATTCTATAGAATTTCCGTTGCGCCTACCTCTCAAGTAGAGTTCTTCTTTCGAGGAAGTAGAAATCTGATATCGCTGAAAACTTACCGATAGACAAACATCGAGGGTTTGATTCAGGGGACTGTTCTGTGTGCTTGGAAAGACTTAAAAAACGGAAGGTTACGTTAAAGCAGTGTGAGGCTACTGTCTGAAGCGGCAGCGAGTTTGCCGAACACTGCTTTGTTCTTAGTAACCTTTCGTTTTTTTTAGCCTTTCCTGTATACAGAACCCGGAGCCTGCATCAAACCCTCGATGTCTGTCTATTCGAATAAACTTTATATGCGATATCTGATTTCGTCCGAACTCGAAAAAGAATCCCTACGATAAATTTCTATTTCTCCAAATTCTTAAACGCTGTCGACAGCATCAGTTTAATACGATTCAACTGATTTACTTCACTTGCGCCCGGATCGAAGTCAATTGCTACGATGTTGGATTCAGGGTGTCTGCGGCGGAGTTCTTTGATAACTCCCTTACCTACAACATGGTTTGGCAGGCAGGCGAATGGCTGGGTGCAGACAATATTTCCGGCACCGCTGTGAATGAGTTCGAGCATCTCACCGGTCAGGAACCATCCTTCACCGGTCTGGTTTCCGAGAGATACGATCTCTGAAGCCATTTTTGCAAGATCTTCAATGTGAGCCGGCGGATCAAAGTGTTTACTTTCTGCAAATGCTTTGGAAGCCGGAGCACGGAACCATTCCAGAGCTTTGATTCCAAGATTTCCTGCTGTTGCTTTGGACTTCTTCATTCCCAGATGGGAAACTTTGAAGTTCTGATTGTAGAAGCAGTAGAGCAGGAAGTCGAGAAGATCCGGAACAACTGCTTCGGCGCCTTCGCTTTCCAGAAGTTCTGCCAGATGATTGTTGGCAGCCGGAAGGAATTTAACAAGGATTTCTCCAACGATTCCAACACGTGGCTTCTTGATATCAAGTGTCTCGATATTATCAAAATCATTGATGATATCTTTACAAAGTTTCTTAAATCTCTTACGGGATGGATATCCTTCGGACACAAACTTCTTAACAACTTCAGCCCATTTGCGGTGAATCTTATCTGTAGTTCCCGGTACGGCCTCATAAGGACGCATACGGTAAACACATTTCATAAAGATATCTCCGAATACTGCTGCGTAGATTCCGCGGAGAACCAGTGCAGGAGAAAGTTTGAATCCAGGATTATCTTCCAGTCCACTTAAGTTAAGTGAGATAACCGGAATATGCTCCATGCCGGCTTTCTTAAGTGCACGACGGATAAATCCGATATAGTTCGAAGCACGGCAGCCACCACCAGTTTGTGTGATGATAACAGCTGTATGATTCAAGTCATATTTTCCGGATAACAGTGCATCCATGATCTGACCGACAACGATCAGAGAAGGGTAGCAGGCATCGTTATTTACATATTTTAATCCCATATCGACAGCCTGTTTGTTATCGTTAGGAAGAACATCGATGTTGTATCCGGCAGCGCGGAAAGCAGGCTCAAGTAGTTCAAAATGAACCGGAGACATCTGCGGACAGAGAATTGTATAATCCTTACGCATTTCTTTTGTAAATGTAACCTTTTCGATAGAAGCCGGACGAATGGTACGTTTTTCCTGTTTCTTTTCACGCACACGGATTGCGGCGAGAAGAGAGCGTACGCGGATTCTTGCAGCTCCAAGATTATTTACTTCATCAATCTTCAAAGTTGTGTAGATCTTATCTGAATTTGTAAGGATCGCAGCAACCTGATCTGTTGTAACAGCATCCAGTCCACATCCGAAGGAGTTGAGTTGAATCAGATCAAGATTCTCTGTTGTTTTTACATAATTTGCGGCAGCATACAGTCTGGAGTGGTACATCCACTGATCCATAACATTCAGAGGGTGCTCTGCCGGATTCAAATGAGAGACAGAGTCTTCTGTAAGTACTGCAATATTGTAGGATGTAATCAATTCAGGAAGACCATGATTCACCTCCGGATCGATATGGTATGGACGACCGGCAAGTACGATACCGCGGTTTCCTGTTTCATTTAAGAAACGGATTGTTTCTTCCCCTTTATTTCTCATATCCTGACGACAGGCAGCAAGTTCATTCCATGCGTCATGGACTGCTGACTTGATTTCGCTTTCGGAAAGAGAGAACTTCTTACTTAATTCTTCTACAAGACGATAAGAAATCGTCTCTTCACTTTCAAAATTCAAGAATGGATGGATAAAATCAACTTCTCCGTTGACGATCGGGTCCATGTTATTCTTGATGTTTTCCGGATAAGAAGTAACGATCGGACAGTTGTAGTGATTATCAGAATCAGCAAATTCTTTCCGCTCATACGGGATTGACGGATAGAAAATGTGTTTCACTCCCTGATTGATCAGCCACTGTACATGTCCGTGCGCCAGTTTCGCCGGATAACACTCGGATTCACTTGGAATAGATTCAATACCAAGTTCATAAACCTTTCTTGTGGAAGCCGGTGACAGAACAACACGGAATCCAAGTTTTGTAAAAAATGTGAACCAGAACGGATAGTTCTCGTACATATTCAGCACACGAGGAATACCGATTGATCCGTGTTTTGCCTCTTCTTCGGAAAGCGGTTCATAATCAAAATAGCGATGCAATTTATATTCAAATAAATTCGGCATCTGATTTTTTGATTTCTCTTTTCCAAGTCCGCGCTCACAGCGATTTCCTGTGATGAATTTACGTCCACCACTGAAATGGTTGATCGTCAGACGGCAATTGTTTGTACATCCACGACATTTTGTCATTGTTGTGGAGTATTCAAGGGAACGGATGTCATCAATGGAAAGCATTGTTGTGCCTTCGCAGTCAACATAACGTTCACGGGCAATCAGAGCTGCACCGAATGCACCCATGATTCCGGCAATGTCCGGGCGGATCGCTTCACAGTTCGCGATTTTCTCAAAGCTTCGAAGAACTGCATTATTATAGAAGGTACCTCCCTGAACAACAATATGATTTCCAAGTTCGGATGCATCAGATACTTTGATTACCTTGAACAGGGCATTCTTGATAACAGAATAAGCAAGTCCGGCTGAGATATCAGCAACAGACGCCCCCTCTTTCTGTGCCTGTTTTACTTTGGAGTTCATAAATACAGTACAGCGTGTTCCGAGATCGATCGGGTTCTGTGCATAAAGTGCTTCGTGAGCAAAATCCTCTACAGAATAATTCAGAGATTTTGCAAATGTCTCAATGAAAGAACCGCATCCGGAAGAGCAGGCTTCGTTCAGCTGAACACTGTCGACAGTCTGATTTTTGATTTTGATACATTTCATATCCTGACCGCCAATGTCCAGAATACAGTCTACATCCGGCTCAAAGAAGGATGCTGCATAATAATGAGAAACAGTCTCAACTTCTCCTTCATCAAGCATCAGAGCAGCTTTGATCAGTGCTTCGCCGTATCCTGTGGAACAGGAATGAACAATCTCTACACCCTCAGGGAGTTGATCGTAAATATCTTTGATCGCTGTGATCGTTGTACCAAGCGGATCCCCGTCGTTGTTGTGATAGAAGGAATAAAGAAGTGTTCCGTCTTCACCAACGAGAGCTGCTTTTGTAGTTGTTGAACCGGCATCGATTCCAAGAAATGCTTTTCCTTTGTATGAGGCAAGATCTTTTACCGGCACCTGATGCTTTGCATGGCGGGAAATAAATTCCTCGTAATCAGCAGTTGTTGCAAACAGTGGATCCAGACGTTCCACTTCAAAATCCATTTGGATTTTATTCTCGAGACGATTCTGCATATCACGCAGTTCCATCGGAGTATCTTTTTTGGAATTCAGTGCGGAACCAATCGCAGCAAACAAATGTGAGTGATTTGGTGCGATAATATGTTCATCATCCAGTTTTAATGTGCGGATGAATGCTTCTCTTAATTCTGAGAGGAAATGAAGTGGACCTCCTAAAAATGCAACATGACCACGGATCGGTTTTCCACAGGCAAGACCACTGATGGTCTGATTCACAACAGCCTGGAAAATGGATGCGGCAAGGTCTTCCTTAGCAGCACCGTCATTGATCAGTGGCTGGATATCTGTCTTGGCAAATACACCGCAGCGCGCAGCGATAGAGTATAATGCTTTGTAATTTTTAGCGTATTCATTCAGACCGGAAGCATCTGTTTGAAGAAGAGATGCCATCTGGTCAATGAAAGAACCTGTACCACCAGCACAGACACCATTCATACGCTGTTCTACATTTCCACCCTCAAAATAAATGATCTTCGCATCTTCTCCACCAAGCTCAATTGCTACATCTGTCTGAGGAGCGTAATCCTGTAGTGCAGTGGAGACTGCAATTACCTCCTGGACAAATGGAACACCGAGATGTTTGGCAAGTGTCAGGCCACCGCTTCCTGTGATGACAGGAGAAACCTGGATTGGTCCAAGCTTATAAAGCGCACGGCCGAGCAGATCGGAAAGCGTCTCCTGGATATTAGCGAAATGGCGTTCATAATCAGAGAAGAGGACTTCATTTTCATCATTAAGAATTGCAATTTTTACTGTTGTGGAACCAATGTCGATTCCTAAAGTATGTAGATTTTTTGCGTTCATAATTAATATCCCCAATCTTTTGTAATTCAGTTAATTTGTCAAATTTATATGAGTTACTACCTATTAAATGCGTTTGTTAGCTCGCAATAAGTAACATTATACGACAAGATTCTTAAAAAGACAATGGTCATTGTAGTGTAGTAAGTGTGAAGAAATGAGCTGTAATATGGCAAAATGTCTAAGTAGAAAGGAAAGGAAAATATCATATTCTTGTTAAAAGTGTATTAATATAAAAACAATCGTTTGACAAAACAAGTCTTCCCTTGTACAATTACTGCTATACGAAGATGTGAGTGCTGGCCACACGTAGTGGACAGTAATATAAAATGAAAATAGAAGGAGAATACAAGTTGAACTGGCTTGATAAATTAGAAAAAAAATTAGGTCGTTTTGCAATACCGAATCTTACGGTGTATCTGCTGGCCGGGTATGTGATAGGTTTCGCTATTTATTATTTAGCACCGGGACTTTTAGGATGGCTTACACTGGAACCGGCATATATTTTAAGAGGACAGATCTGGAGAATTATTTCCTGGGTATTGATCCCACCAACAGGAAGTTTGATTTCTTTACTGTTCCTAGTATTATTGTACTATTCTCTTGGTTCTGCACTTGAGAGAACCTGGGGAACATTCCGTTATAATGTATACATTTTTTCAGGAATACTTTTTACAGTGATCGCAGTATTCATACTGTATGGTGTGTTTTATCTTATCTATGGAATTGAACTTCCACTTTCAAGCATCGGATTGATCAGCACGAACTACATTACAATGTCTATCTTTTTGGCATTTGCTTCCATCTATCCGGATATGGAAGTTTTACTCTATTTTATTTTACCGATTAAGATGAAATGGATGGCTTTCGTATATGTAGCAATGGCACTGTATTATTTCTTTACAGGAAGTCTCGCAACGAAAGTTGCGATTGCGGCATCCTTATTGAACTTTGTTATCTTTTTCCTGTCCAGCAGGAATATGAAGCGTTTCAGTCCGAAAGAGCAGGCGAGAAAAGCAAAGTTTAAACAGCAGACGAGACCACATATGACTTATGCGAATGGGGCAAGACACCGTTGTGCAGTCTGCGGACGTACAGAACTTGATGATCCGACATTGGAGTTCCGTTTCTGTTCAAAATGTAATGGAAACTATGAGTATTGCCAGGATCATTTATTTACACATGAACATGTAAAGTAGAAAATGAGAATTGTGTAACGCATATTTCTCATATTTTACCGGAGATGAGGTATGGCAGTGCAGTGTATCAGATCAGAGTTGCAGCCGAAAGTGATACAGTGCAGCTTCGCTCCAGGTGTATAGGAACTTTATGGTTATATTTTTTTAAGGAGAGATTGACTTAGTATGAAAAAAACAAAAGTAGTATGTACGATGGGACCAAACACAAATGATAGAGAACTGATGAGAAAACTCATCCAGAATGGCATGGATGTAGCTCGTTTCAACTTCTCTCATGGTGATCATGAAGAGCAGAAGGGTCGTATGGATATGCTCAAAGAGCTTCGCGAGGAAGAGCATGCAACGACAGCTATTCTTCTGGATACAAAGGGACCAGAGATCCGTACAGGTGTTCTGAAAGACGGAAAGAAGATTAAGCTTGAAACAGGGAAGACCTTTACACTTACTACAGAAGATATTGTTGGTGATGAGAATAAAGTATCTATCACATATAAGGGACTTGCAGAAGATGTAAGTGAAGGAAAGATTATTTTGATCGATGATGGTCTGATCGGACTGAAAGTAATCGGAAAAACAGACAAAGAAATTCATTGTGAGATCATCAACGGTGGTGAACTCGGAGAGAAAAAGGGCGTTAATGTACCGGGAGTACCGGTAAGACTTCCGGCAATCACTGAGAAAGATAAAGAAGATATTAAATTCGGAGCAGAGCAGGGAATTGATTTTATTGCTGCATCTTTCGTAAGAAATGCAGAGTGTATTCTTGAGATCAAGGCATATCTGAAGTCTCTCGGAGCTCCTTACATTCCGATCATTGCAAAGATTGAGAATGAAGAAGGAATTAGCAATATCGATGAGATCATTCGTGCAGCAGATGGTATCATGGTTGCCCGTGGAGACCTCGGAGTTGAGATTCCGGCAGAGGAACTTCCATATCTTCAGAAGATGATGATCCAGAAATGTAACGATCAGTTCAAGACAGTTATCACGGCAACACAGATGCTTGATTCTATGATGCGTAATCCACGTCCGACAAGAGCTGAGGTAACAGACGTTGCGAACGCTGTATATGACGGAACAGATGCTGTAATGCTCTCAGGAGAGACAGCACAGGGTAAATACCCACTCGAGGCACTTCAGATGATGGTTCATATCATCGAGCAGACAGAGAAACACCTTGATTATGATATCATGCTTGAGAAAGAGCACGGTCATTTAAGAGGCGGAGTATCCAGTGCAATCGGATATTCATCCGTACTGGCAGCAGCAAACCTGAATGCAAAATGTATCATTACACCATCTGTATCAGGAGCAACTTCAAGAGTTGTATCCAACTTAAGACCAAGACAGGAAATCCTTGGTGTAACTCCGAACGAGAGAACACTGAGAAGAATGTCTATTTACTGGGGCGTAAGACCGCTGAAGTCTCTTGAAGTTGATACAACAGAAGATATCTGTGAAAATGCGATCGAACTGGCACAGGTAAAACAGTATGTTGAGCCGGGAGATGTTGTAGTTATCACAGCTGGAATTCCTTCAACAAATGTAAGCAAAGAGAGAAGCTTTACAAGTAATATGATGAGAATTGTGACAGTAGATTAAATTAGAAAAACTTTTAATAAGAGCCAGAACAGTTACCGTGCGAGGTGGTATGCTCCCCGTCAAGAGGACAATAAAAAATAATAAATTTTTGTATCGTCAG
>NZ_JAJCNG010000030.1:0-35020 GCF_020561005.1 Mediterraneibacter sp. 210702-DFI.3.120
CTGAAACATCTTAGTTTTCTGTACGTTGTTTGGTATCAACATTACTTTTATGGCTTTTACCATCTGTTTCCTCCTGCATCAATTCTCGGATAAGTTTCTTAGCTTTGTTCGCTCGTTTTCCTTGTAATTTGCAACTGAATACTGTGATTATTTGAACCAGATCTTCAACAAGTTCCTGCTGTTCAGAATAATATCTATAGCCACTTACCTATGATACCACCAAATAAATTTTCTTACAAATGAAAAAGACCAGAAAACACAAATCTTTTAATCTGTTATCTTCTGGTCTTTCTATTCAATTCATAATCTAACTAAATCAGTCAGGATTATACCGGATAAGATCCGTTCTCTGTATCTGCTACTGTAGCATCTACTTTTGTCTGCTGAGCCTGTCTGTATTTGAAGAAGTCAACAGCAACCTGTGGGAACAGTGCATATGTCAGTACATCCTCATCCTGCTGGATCCACTGTGCACACTCTTTACGAAGTGTATCAAGCTCATCCGGGATAAGATCTGCCGGACGGCAAGTGATCGGTTCTTCATCTCCAAGAGCCTTCTTCTGAAGTTCTGGATCAACCGGTTTTGTTGTCTTACCGTATTTACCTGCAAGCACATCCTTTGTCTCTTTTGTGATCATCTTATAACGCTCACCCATCAGTACGTTGAATACAGCCTGTGTTCCAACGATCTGTGAAGATGGTGTAACAAGCGGTGGCTCACCAAGATCTTTACGTACACGCGGTACCTCTTCAAGTACTTCGTAGAACTTATCTTCTGCTCCCTGCTCTTTCAGCTGGGATGTCAGGTTGGAAAGCATTCCTCCCGGTACCTGATACAGAAGAGTCTTGATATTAACACCAAGGTTCTTCGGATTGAGCAGTCCGCTCTCAAGAGCATCGTCACGGATTGGACGGAAGTAATCAGCGATCTCTGCAAGGAGACTCTGATCAAGTCCTGTATCGTATGGTGTTCCCTTGAATGTCTCAACCATAACTTCTGTAGCCGGCTGAGATGTTCCAAGTGCGAATGGAGACATTGCTGTATCGATGATATCAGCTCCTGCCTCTACAGCTTTCATGTATGTCATAGAAGCAACACCTGATGTGTAGTGTGTATGCATCTCAATCGGGATATTTACTGCATCTTTCAATGCACCAACAAGCTCTGTTGTCTTATATGGAACAAGAAGTCCTGCCATATCCTTAACACAGATTGAGCTTGCACCCATATCTTCGATTCTCTTCGCAAGGTCTACCCAGTACTCCATTGTGTAAGCATCACCGAGTGTATAAGACATTGCAACCTGTGCATGAGCCTTCTCTTTGTTCGCAGCTTTTACAGCTGTCTGAAGGTTTCTCATGTCATTGAGGCAGTCGAAAATACGAATGATATCGATTCCGTTTGCCACAGATTTCTGTACGAAATACTCTACAACATCATCAGCGTATGGACGGTATCCAAGGATATTCTGTCCACGGAACAGCATCTGAAGTTTTGTATTCTTGAATCCATCACGGAACTTTCTAAGTCTCTCCCATGGATCTTCTTTCAGGAAACGGAGGGAAGCATCGAATGTTGCTCCACCCCAGCACTCTACAGCATGATATCCAACCTTGTCCATCTTCTCAACGATTGGCATCATCTGCTCTGTTGTCATTCTGGTAGCAATCAGAGACTGATGTGCATCACGCAGAATAGTTTCTACTATTTTAACTGGTTTTTTTTCAATTTCTGCCATTTATTTATCCTCCTAATTTACTTAACGCCGAAAATAGCCATAAATGTTCCGGCTGCTACTGCAGTACCGATAACTCCGGCAACGTTCGGTCCCATTGCATGCATAAGAAGGAAGTTTGTAGGATCTGCCTCAGCACCAACCTTCTGAGATACACGGGCTGCCATAGGAACCGCAGATACACCAGCGGAACCAATCAGCGGGTTAACCTTACCATGTGTAAGGACACACATTAACTTACCGAAGAGAACTCCGGCAGCTGTACCGAATGCAAATGCTATAAGACCAAGGATAACGATCTTGATTGTATTCCAGTTCAGGAATGCTTCAGCACTTGTTGTAGCACCTACAGATGTACCAAGAAGAATAACTACGATGTACATCAGGGCATTGGAAGCTGTCTCTGTCAGCTGTCTTACAACTCCACACTCTTTGAACAGGTTACCAAGCATCAACATACCAACAAGTGGAGCTGTTGTAGGAAGAATCACACATACAACGATTGTAACGATAACCGGGAAGAGGATTCTCTCAAGCTTAGAAACCGGGCGAAGCTGATCCATCTTGATCTTTCTTTCCTTCTCTGTTGTGAGAAGTTTCATGATCGGTGGCTGGATGATCGGCACAAGTGACATATAGGAGTATGCTGCTACGGCGATCGGTCCCATGATAGCTGTCTGCTGCAGTTTACCTGCAAGGAAGATAGATGTCGGGCCGTCAGCTCCACCGATGATGGAGATAGCAGCTGCTGCTTTGTCTGAAAATCCAAGAGCCATAGCTCCAAGATAAGCTGCGAAAATACCGAACTGAGCTGCTGCACCAAGCAGGAAACTCTTCGGGTTTGCGATCAGCGGACCAAAGTCTGTCATCGCTCCAACTCCAAGGAAGATCAGAGAAGGAAGGATGGACCACTCGTCAAGCTGATAAAAGTAATACAGAAGTCCACCAGTTCCGTTCGCTGCATCCTCAGCATGAAGCATAATATCCGGATAGATATTTACAAGCAACATACCAAAGGCAATTGGAACAAGAAGCAGTGGCTCAAATTCGTGGCGAATTGCCAGATAGAGAAACACGCAGGCAACAGCAATCATGATCAGGTTACCAAATGTAAGATTCATGAACGCTGTCTGTTCTACGAGGTTTCCCAATGTATTTGAAATATATTCCATTTGTAAAAACCTCCTGGTTCAGTTACTAGTTTAATGTAGCAAGTACAGCTCCTGATTCAACAGCATCACCTACTGCCACATCAATGCTGGCAATAGTTCCTGCCTCTGGGGCAACAACTGGGATCTCCATCTTCATTGCTTCAATGATAATAACTGTATCTCCAGCCTCTACCTTCTGTCCAACAGATGTAGGAACCTGGAATACTTTACCTGCTGCTCCAGCTTTTACCTGGATGCTTCCAGCGCCTGCTGCCGCTTTCGGTGCTGCTGCCGGAGCTGCCGGTGCTGCTGCTCTAGGTGCTGCAACCGGTGCTGCTGCCGGTGCGCCTGCACCATTCTCTTCTACTGTTACATCATATACATTTCCGTTTACTGTGATTGTATAGTTTTTCATCTAATTATCCTCCTGATTAATTCCATCTGTTTGATTTTCTTCTCTTAATAGAACGAACAACAAATCCATCTGTAGAAGTTCCCTCTGCTGCTGCAATTGCTGCTGCGATTACTGCTACAAGTTCTGCATCATCTTCTGCTGCAGCTACCGGTGCCGGAGCTGCCTGTACAGGTGCTTCCTTCTTCTCTTCCACTTTCTTATCTTTATTTGCCAACTTCTCCTGAAGTTTCGGAATGTATCCAAGCAGATAAATAATGAATGAAATGAAAATCAATACAACGAATACAGTTCCCATACCAAGTACCGTATTCAAACCGGCTTTCTCAAGGATTTCTCCTGTTGAATAATGAGCAGAAACATCCATACTCTCCATGTTGCCCTTTTCGTCAAAACTGAAGACGATGTCTGCATCTCTGTTTTCATATTTTGCTTCAGATGTGAGTGAAACTCCATCGTTCTTTACTTCCATTGTCCAGTCGCCATGTTCAACATAAGCACCGCACTCTTCTTCTGCTGCTTCCCAGGAGCTGATCATTGTAAGGAAGTCCTCTCCATCAACCGGAAGTCCTGCATTCATAAGCTGTGTGTCAAGCTGAAGATCACGCATATCAGAAAAGCTGTCAAGCTGCTCTGTTGTCATCGCTTCGAAATTCTGAACAACAAACTCAGCATACTGTTCTAATGTTGCCTGATCATATTCTGTTGTCTCAGACTTACCACATCCTGTGAAGCTAAGAACGAGAATGAGGATAAGTCCTAATAAACTGATTTTTTTCTTCACTTCGCCTCACCTCACTAAACCGTTCCGTGTTTCTTAGCCGGACGGTCCTCTCTCTTTGTGAACAGCATCTCAAATGCTCCGATCACATATTTTCTTGTATCTGCCGGCTCGATGATCGCATCAACATATCCTCTTGCTGCTGCTGAATTCGGGCTTGACTGAAGTTCTTTGTATTCAGCTGCTTTCTCATTAAGAGTCTCAGCATCTGCGTCTGCGTACATGATCTGTGCTGCAAGCTTCGCATCCATCATTCCGATCTCTGCTGTTGGCCATGCATAAACAAGATCTGCACCAATTGACTTACTGTTCATAGAAACGTAAGCACTTCCGAATGCCTTACCAACGATTACATTTACCTTCGGTACTGTAGCGTTAGCAAATGCATATGTCAGTTTTGCAACTGCGCTTGCCATGTTCTTCTCTGACTCTACTGTAGCAGCAAATCCTGTTACATTTGTCAGTGTAAGAACCGGGATTGAGAATGCATCACAGAAGTTTACAAAATCTGTTGCTTTCTTGCATCCGTCTACTGTAAGAACGCTGTCGAACTCAGCCTCTACTTCAGCTTCTGCATTGTATACTTTAGAGCGGTTTGCAACAACACCAACTGTCATTCCGTTCAGGCGGATAAATCCTGTAACCATCTCTTTTGCGTAATCTTTCTTTGTCTCAACAAGAATCTGATTGTCAGCAATCTGTGCCAGTGCGATTGCTGTATCTTCTGATGCGTTAGCAATGTCTGCGCAGATACGGTTCAGGTCATCTGTGCATTCCTCATAAGACATATCATCTTCGTTGTTTGCCGGAAGCATACATACAAGATCACGGATCTGTCCGAGGATCTCTGCCTCTGCACCGATTCCGTCTACAAGACCTGCTGTCTTGCTCTGGTAGTCAGCGCTTGCTGTGTTACACTTGGAAATCTCATTTCCTTCCAGTGCGTTTGGAGAATTAACGAAAAGTTTTCCGTCTTTTGCTTCCATAAATGTGAAATCTGTAAGCCCCGGAACAACTGCAAGACCGCCGCCGCACATTCCAAAGATTGCTGTAACCTGCGGAATCACACCTGATGCAAGTGCCTGTTTGTGATAAAGGCTTCCAAATGCCTCAAGTGCATCTGTAGCTTCCTGAAGTCTGAGACCTGCACAGTCGATCAGTCCAATCACCGGTGCTCCCATCTTCATAGCCATATCATAGATTCTTGCGATCTTCTTCGCATGCATCTCTCCGAGTGCTCCACCCAAAACGTCAGCATCCTGGCTGTATACATAAACCAGGTTACCGTCAATCACTCCATATCCAGTGATAACACCGTCAGAAGGAGCTGCCTTCTCCTGCAAGTTGAAAGTTGTGCTTCTAGCTGTAACAGCTCCGCCAATTTCAACAAAGCTTCCCTCATCAAGCAGTGTGGCAATTCGTCTGCTTGCTGAGTTTTCTGTTGCATTGTAGCTCATATTTTAGCCCTCCATACTTATAAAATAATTTTAAAATAAACCAAAATTTCTGCCTATTGTATTATATACTAGGACGATTAAAATTTCAATTCATATTTTCCGCAAATTGACATTTTTTTCACAGGACATTGTTTTTGTCGAGCTTGGATTCTTCTGTTCCGAATAAAGTTTCCACTTTTGCACTAACATCCGCAGAAGCGCGTTCTATGGTTGCTTCATCCACACGGCCCGCTCCACCTCATCCCTTCGAATGTCTGTAACGCTTGGAACAGAGCACTCACCGTGTGTGGTTTGTGTCTGTCCCAAGCTAACAGACAGAACGAAGTGTATTCGGAACCGCTCTTATGCCTTAATCGTGGATGAAGCAACCATAAAACGTGCCTCCGCTACGTTATCTAAAGAAGAAGTTTTTATCCCAAACAAAACGAATCCAGAAGACAAATACAGAATTAACAGCCGGGAGAAGGTGGAGCTTTGTCGATGAAGATTTCTTGATCTTTTGATTTTAGTTTCTGTATTTTCGAGTGAATTTTGTATTTGTAGGAGAAAGTTTAATTTTGAACTACGCAAGCAAGAACGGGTCTACTGTTGCCAGGGACACATGTAAGGCAGGAGCGTTCCGAATACACTTTGTTCAGTATGTTAATAAGAGCCAGAACAGGCACCACACACGGTAACTGTTCTGGCTCTTATGTTACATACTTTCAAAGGGATGAGGTAGAGTGGGCCGGTGCCCCTGGCAATAGTAGACCCATTCTTGCGACCATTCTGTCAAAAACTTAGCCCATTGTATAAATTCCCTCGATAAATTACAGTCTCTTCGCTATTGCTTTAATAAACTCCTCACTATTGAGTACTGTCGGATTCTCGATCGTTGTGATCAAAGCGAGGTCTTTTGTCATCTCTCCTGCTTCGATTGTGTCGATTGTTGCTTTCTCAAGTTTATCTGCGAAGTCCATCAGATCTTTGTTTCCATCCAGCTCGCCGCGTTTTCTGAGAGCTCCTGTCCATGCGAAGATTGTTGCAACTGAGTTTGTAGATGTCTCTTCACCTTTCAGGTGCTTATAATAGTGACGCTGTACAGTTCCATGAGCAGCTTCATATTCATAATATCCGTCCGGAGAAACAAGTACGGATGTCATCATAGCAAGTGAACCGAATGCGGAAGATACCATGTCGCTCATTACATCTCCATCGTAGTTCTTACATGCCCAGATATATCCACCTTCTGATTTCATAACACGGGCAACAGCATCATCGATCAGTGTGTAGAAATACTCAATTCCTGCCTCTTTGAACTGATCAGCATATTCTGCATCAAAGATTTCCTGGAAGATATCTTTGAATGTATGATCATATTTCTTAGAAATTGTATCCTTTGTTGCAAACCACAGATCCTGTTTTGTATCCAAAGCGTAAGAAAAGCAGCTTCTTGCAAAGCTTTCGATGGATTTATTGATATTATGCATTCCCTGTACGATTCCCGGTCCGTCAAACTCATGAACCAGTTCTTTTGTCTGGCTTCCATCTTCTGCTGTGTATACAAGTTCAACCTTTCCCGCCCCCGGAATCTTCATCTCGGATCCTTTATATACATCTCCATAAGCATGTCTTGCAATTGTAATTGGTTTCTTCCAGTTCTTTACACATGGCTCAATTCCTTTTACAACGATTGGAGCGCGGAACACTGTTCCATCAAGGATCGCACGGATTGTTCCGTTCGGGCTCTTCCACATTTCTTTCAGATCATACTCATCCATACGTGCTGCATTCGGAGTGATTGTTGCACATTTTACGGCAACTTTGTATTTCTTTGTTGCGAGTGCGGAATCAACTGTTACCTGGTCATCTGTCTCGTTTCTGTGTTCCAGGCCAAGATCATAATATTCTGTCTTGAGATCAATATATGGCTCAAGAAGATTATCCTTGATCATCTTCCAGAGAATTCTTGTCATCTCATCTCCATCCATCTCTACCAGTGGTGTTGTCATCTTAATTTTTTCCATCTTTTGCTTCCTCCTGATTATGTTTTTCTTCTATTTTCTTTAGGTTCTGCATGACATGAACAATATGTTCCTTTGCAAGCTGTTCTGCCAGATCCGGGTTTCTGTCCCTGATTGCCTGAAGAATTGCTTTATGCTCCTCAATTGACTTCTCGGCTCTTGCCTTCACATTGATCGAGGACTTCCTTGCCATTTGAACATATCGGTGAAAATCTGTAAGAACATGACACAGCATCCTGCTTCCGGAAGCCTCATATAATATCGTATGAAATCTTCCGTCTAATCCTGTTACTTGTTCTTTATTGTATCCATTTTCTTTCTTCATCTGAAATTCTGAAAGTAAAATAGTCTCTTCTAATTCTTCTAACTGGTCTTCTGTAATATGTTCCGCCGCCCATCTGGCGCACATTCCTTCCAGATACTTACGCATCTGATAGATATCCCAGATATCCTTCTGGCTGATTCCGGTAACATAAGCACCTTTATTCGGTACAATCGTCACAAGACCTTCTAATTCAAGCTGTCTTAACGCTTCCCTTACTGGAGTTCTGCTGACCCCGAGTTCTTTCCCGATGGTAGCCTCTCTGAGTTCATCCTGTTGTTTGTATCTGCCTTTGAGGATATCTTCACGGAGTCTCTTAAAAACACGTCCTCCCAGAGAACGGTCCTGATATTCTTCCATGATTTCCTCCTATTCTCTTTTTGTATGATTGTATACGATTATACAAATATTGTCAAGATGATTTCATGCCGATATCATTGTATTAAAATGTATCCATTTTTGCATAATACTTCTCCATACTATCTGTTCATTTTTATATGCTTTGTACCATATCTTATTTATCAACTTATTGTATACAAAAAGGTGGTCTCTCACATAGAAAAACCACCCTGTTCTTTTCGTTATAAATTAGCTTTCAAAATCAGCTTAGCCAAATTACACTTCATTTATTTTTTATTTGATCACACGTACACCAAGTACATCTGCGATTGATTCCAGTTTGTTTACAACATCATCAGATACGCTTCCGTCTACATCAATTACTGTGTATGCATACTCTTTCTTGCTCTTATTTGTCATAAGTGCGATATTCTGATTCTCCTGTGCAAGAAGTGTTGTAAACTGACCGATCATATTCGGCACATTACGGTGAAGAATTGTAATTCTGTCTCCGCCAGCTTTTACTCCCACGTTACAATCCGGATAATTAACGGAATGTGTGATATTTCCGTTCTCAAGGAAATCACGGATCTCAGCAACAGCCATCTGTGCACAGTTGTCTTCTGACTCTTCTGTAGATGCTCCAAGATGCGGAATTACAATTGCGCCTTTTACACCTACAATTTCCTTTGTTGGGAAATCTGTTACATAACGGTGTACTTTACCTGCTACAAGTGCATCAACGATATCTTCCTGATTTACAAGAACATCTCTGGCGAAGTTCAGAATTACAACGCCCTCTTTCATCAGACTGATTGCATTCTTGTCAATCATTCCCTTTGTACTGTCAAGTGCAGGTACATGGATCGTGATATAATCGCACTCTTTATAGATTTCATCTACTGTTGTTGCGTGATGGATACTTCTGGAAAGTCTCCATGCAGAATCTACGGAAACATATGGATCATATCCATAAACTTCCATTCCAAGATGTGTTGCTACATTCGCAACAAGAACTCCGATTGCTCCAAGTCCGATCACACCAAGTTTCTTTCCGGAAAGCTCTGTTCCTGCAAATGCTTTTTTCTTCTTCTCAGCAATCTTTGCGATATCTCCATCTTCCTCGAATTCCTGTACCCACTGAATTCCACCAACGACATCTCTGGCTGCGAGAAGCATTCCTGCAATCACAAGTTCTTTTACACCATTCGCATTTGCTCCAGGTGTATTGAATACAACAATTCCTTCCTCTGCACATTTATCAAGCGGAATATTATTCACTCCGGCTCCCGCACGAGCGATTGCTTTCAGGTTCTTTCCGAATTCCATCTCATGCATTTTTGCACTGCGGACAAGAATCACGTCAGCTTCATCCGCATTTTCTGTCTTTACATAATTTTCATCCAACTTATTCATGCCAACGGCAGAAATTGGATTCAGGCAATGATATTTAAACATCTTACAGATTCTCCTCTTCAAATTTCTTCATAAAGTCTACAAGTGCAACAACACCCTCATATGGCATTGCGTTGTAAATGCTGGCACGCATTCCACCTACAGTTCTATGTCCTTTCAGATTCTCAAATCCAGCTTCTTTTGCTTCCTTAACGAATTTTGCATCCAGATCTGCATCGCCTGTCACGAATGGTACATTCATAAGAGAACGATCTTCCGGAACAACAGTTCCTTTGAACAGTTTGCTCTGATCAAGGAAATCATAAAGAACTTTTGCTTTCTTTTCGTTGCGTTCTTTCATTACTTCAAGTCCGCCCATCTTCTTAAGCCATTTGAAGACTTTACCACAGATATAGATTCCGTATGCCGGTGGTGTATTATAAAGAGATTTTGCATCTGCATGTGTCTTATATGTAAGCATTGTAGGTGTTCCCGGGAGAACATCCTCTGTGATCAGATCTTCACGGATGATTGCGATCACTACACCAGCAGGTCCGATATTTTTCTGAACTCCACCATAAATCATTGCATATTTTGTTACATCTACAGGTTCGGAAAGAAAACAGGAGGAGACATCTGCCACAAGATCTTTTCCTTTTGTGTTTGGCAGTGTTTTAAATTTTGTTCCGTAAATAGTGTTGTTTTCACAGATATATACGTAGTCTGCATCTTCTGAAATCGGAAGATCGGAACAGTCTGGAATGTATGAAAATGTCTTATCCGCTGAGGATGCAACAACATTTACCTTTCCATATTTTTCTGCTTCCTTAGCTGCTTTCTTAGCCCACTGTCCTGTGACAATGTAATCAGCAACCTTATTCTTCATCAGATTCATAGGGATCATAGCAAACTGCTGTGACGCTCCACCCTGAAGAAACAGTACTTTATAGTTATCCGGAATATTCATCAGATCTCTGAGATCCTGCTCAGCTTCTGTGATAATTTCCTCGAAAGCTTTGGAACGATGACTCATCTCCATAACAGACATTCCTGTTCCCTTGTAGTCCAGCATCTCTGCTGCCGCTTCCTTCAGTACTTCTTCTGGCAGAACCGCCGGTCCCGCTGAAAAATTATACACTCTACTCATTTTTAATTACCTCCTGTTATTGTGTATCTATAGAAACTCCGTTTTCACAGATTTTCTCACATAAAAATAAAATATTCCTTTACTTATCAGCCATACAACTATGTGGCTGAAACTTATTATTTTTAGTTTTCTTTTGCTTTCAGATCCTGCTCATCAAATGCTTCGCTGATCGGTGCTCCCGGCGCAACCATAGGCCATACCTTATCATCACAGTCGATCATACAATCGATCAGAACCGGTTTTCCACATGTCAATGCTTTCGCAAAGCACTCTTTAAACTCCTCCTGTGTTGTAGCTCGAAGTCCTACTGCTCCCATCGCTTCTGCAAGCTTCACATAGTCAACTGCATCACGGAGAACTGTCGCAGAATATCTTTCATCATAGAAAAGATCCTGCCATTGACGAACCATACCGAGTACATGGTTATTAACTACAACCTGGATAATCGGAACATCATGTCTTACAGCTGTTGCGATCTCATTCATATTCATACGGAAACATCCGTCTCCGGCAATATTTACAACAATTTTATCCGGACATCCTGTCTTCGCACCGATTGCTGCTCCAAGACCATATCCCATTGTTCCAAGACCACCTGATGTTAAAAGTGTTCTTGGTTTCGTATATTTATAATACTGTGCTGCCCACATCTGATGCTGTCCGACTTCTGTTGTGATAATTGCTTCTCCATTTGTCTGACGATAAATTTCTTCTACTGCAAATGGACCTGTAAGTACATCCTTATGATATGTTAATGGATATTTCGCCTTGTAATCTTTAATCTTATTCATCCATTCCGGATGAGACTGCTGTGGAAGATGCTCATTTATTTTCTTCAGGACTGCTTTAATATCACCTACTAACCCAAGATCGATCATGACATTCTTATCCATCTCTGCCGGATCAATGTCAATCTGAAGAATCTTCGCATCTTTTGCAAATGTTGCAGTATTTCCGGTTACACGGTCACTGAATCTTGCTCCCGTTACGATCAGAAGATCGCATTCACTTACTCCAAAGTTCGACGCCTTTGTTCCATGCATTCCGAGCATTCCAGTATATCTCTCATCAGTTCCCGGGAAAGCTCCTTTCCCCATCAGAGAATCTGTTACCGGTGCATCTACCTTCTGTGCAAATTCATAAAGTTCTTTACTTGCCTCAGAAAGAACAGCTCCACCACCTACGAAAATATATGGTCTCTGCGCTTCTTTGATCATCTCAACAGCTTTCTTGAGATCCTCTTCTTCTGAATGGATTACCTCTCGGTCATATACCCCTGGATATTCCTTCTCATACTCTGTAACTTTCGCAGTAACATCCTTCGGAATATCGATCAGCACAGGCCCCGGTCTTCCAGTCTTAGCAATACGAAAAGCCTTTCTGATTGTTTCTGCAAGCTTTGTTACATCTTTAACGATATAACTGTACTTTGTAATTGGCATTGTTACTCCAGCAATGTCGATCTCCTGAAAACTGTCTTTTCCAAGTAATGGGACACCGACATTACATGTAATTGCAACAATCGGTATAGAATCCATATATGCTGTTGCGATTCCTGTTACAAGATTTGTTGCGCCCGGTCCGCTTGTTGCAAGGCAGACCCCCACTTTTCCTGTAGCTCTCGCATATCCGTCAGCCGCATGTGCTGCCCCCTGCTCATGAGAAGTCAGGATGTGACGAATCTCATCGCGGTGTTTATAAAGTTCATCATATACATTTAAAATTGCTCCACCCGGATAGCCAAATACAGTGTCAACGCCTTGTTCTTTCAGACATTCGATCACGATTTCTGCTCCATTTAACTGCATGACGTACTCTCCTCCTGGTTCTTTATTTTATTTTGCCTTCGGTACTTCGAGAATTGCTCCGCGGTTACCTGATGTTACCATAGAAGCATATCTTGCGAGGTATCCTGTCTTAACCTTAGGTTCTCTTGGCTGCCATTTTGCTTTTCTTGCTGCCAGTTCTTCATCCGATACATCCAGCTCCAATTTCAGTTCCGGAATATTGATCTTGATAATATCTCCCTCTTCTACCAGTGCGATCGGTCCGCCAACTGCTGCCTCCGGTGATACGTGTCCGATAGAAGCACCTCTGGATGCTCCACTGAATCTTCCATCTGTGATAAGAGCTACTGTAGACCCAAGTCCGTATCCTGCAATCGCAGATGTAGGATTGAGCATCTCTCTCATTCCAGGGCCGCCTTTTGGTCCCTCGTAACGGATTACAATAACATCTCCAGGATTGATCTTTCCTGTCTTGATTGCTTCTGTCGCTTCTTCATCACTCTCGAAGATTCTTGCCGGTCCTTCATGTACAAGCATCTCATCACATACTGCAGAACGTTTTACAACACTTCCGTCCGGTGCAAGATTTCCTTTCAATACAGCAAGTCCGCCTGTCTGAGTATATGGGTTGTCGATTGGACGGATAACTTCCGGGTTCTTATTCTCACATCCGGCAATATTCTCTCCTACTGTCTTTCCTGTTACAGTCATGCAGTCTGTGTGAAGAAGTCCCTTCTTATTCAGCTCATTCATAACTGCATAAACTCCGCCTGCTTCGTTCAGATCTTCAATATAAGTATGACCTGCCGGTGCAAGATGACAAAGGTTTGGAGTCTTCTCGCTGATCGCATTTGCAAAATCAATCTCGAAATCCATACCAATCTCATGTGCGATTGCCGGAAGGTGAAGCATGCTGTTTGTAGAGCATCCAAGTGCCATATCAACTGTAAGTGCATTGAGGATTGCATCTTCTGTCATAATATCTCTCGGGCGGATATTCTTTCTTACAAGCTCCATCACCTGCATACCTGCATGCTTTGCAAGCTGGATTCTTGCAGAATAAACAGCTGGGATTGTTCCATTTCCTTTCAGCCCCATACCAAGAGCCTCTGTCAGACAGTTCATACTGTTTGCCGTATACATACCGGAACAGGATCCGCAAGTCGGACATGCTTTATTCTCAAATTCGCAAATGTCTTCGTCATTCATCTTTCCGGCTGCATAAGAACCTACTGCCTCAAACATACTGGAAAGACTTGTTTTACTTCCCTTTACATGTCCTGCAAGCATCGGTCCGCCGCTTACAAATACTGTCGGTACATTCACACGGGCAGCTGCCATCAGAAGTCCCGGTACATTCTTGTCACAGTTTGGAATCATTACAAGTCCGTCAAACTGATGTGCCATAGCAAGAGCTTCTGTAGAATCTGCGATCAAATCTCTTGTTACGAGAGAATATTTCATACCGATATGTCCCATAGCAATACCATCACAGACAGCAATTGCAGGAACCATGATTGGTGTTCCTCCGGCCATTGCCACGCCAAGTTTAACTGCTTCTGTGATCTTATCCAGATTCATGTGCCCCGGTACAATCTCATTATAAGAACTTACAACACCGATCAGTGGACGATCTAATTCCTCTTCTGTAAGTCCCAGTGCATTAAACAGAGAACGATGTGGCGCCTGCTGAATTCCTTTTTTAACTGTATCACTTCTCATTTTAAAATCCTCTCTTTCTGTAACAACTGCTAATTACTTAATATATTCGCAGATCTTATCTCCCATCTGGGCTGTTCCGATCTGTTCTTTTCCTTCAGACATAATGTCGATTGTACGATATCCGTCTTTTAATACTGCTGCAACAGCATTTTCAATCGCATCTGCCTCTTTATCAAGATCAAATGAAAATCTCAGCATCATTGCTGCTGAAAGAATTGTTGCGATCGGGTTTGCGATTCCCTTTCCGGCGATATCCGGTGCTGAACCGCCACTTGGTTCATACAGACCGAATTTTGTATCGTTCAGACTTGCACTTGCAAGCATTCCGATAGAACCTGTCACCATACTTGCTTCATCGGATAAAATATCTCCAAACATGTTCTCTGTCAGGACAACGTCAAACTGTGCCGGATCCTTCACAAGCTGCATTGCACAGTTGTCAACAAGCATATGTTCTAATGTAACTTCCGGATAGTCCTTCGCTACTTCCTCAACGACTTTTCTCCAAAGTCTGGAAGAGTCAAGTACATTCGCTTTGTCAACACTTGTGACCTTCTTGTTTCTCTTCATTGCAATATCAAAGCCACGTTTTGCAATTCTGCGGATTTCATTTTCATTATAAGTAAGTTCGTCTTTTGCGGTAAGGACACCATCAATCTCTTCTGTGCTTCGTTTTCCGAAATAAAGACCACCTGTCAATTCACGCATGATCATTAGATCAAATCCTCTGTCCGCGATCTCTTTCTTCAATGGACACGCACCTTTCAGTTCATCGTAGAGAACTGCCGGCCTTAAGTTTGCAAAAAGATTAAGTCCCTTTCTAAGCTGTAACAGACCCGCTTCCGGACGTTTTGATGGTTCGAGCTGATACCATGGAGAAGTCTTCGCATCACCACCAATGGAACCCATAAGAACTGCATCACTGTCCTTTGCCAGCTGAAGAGTCTCTTCTGTAAGCGGCACCCCGTTCACATCAATTGATGCTCCTCCCATTAGAAGCTGCGTGTAGGAAATAGAATGACCATAAACTTTCGCTGTCTGGTCCAGCACCTTCATTGCCTCATCTACGATCTCAGGACCGATTCCATCTCCTTTGATTACTCCAATTTTCATTTCCATATCTAACTCATCCTTCCAAAATGTAAAAATCTTTTTTTATCATACCGCATTTTTTTCGCTGTTTCAAGTATTTCGAGTGAAAAAATAGAGGGCGCTCTGTATTTTATCGAAAATTGTACTTTTCGGGCACGTTTTTATATAAAGTAAAAGACCAGAAAGAGTCACACTCCTTCCGGTCTCATTTTTCCTCTTATTCAGCACCTGGCTTCTCAATCTGAGCGATCGCAGCCTTCTGCATAGGAATACGGCAATTCTTATTATTACCGAACTCAACAATCACGTCATCATCAGTAATATCGATGATAACACCATAAAATCCACTTGTAGTAAGCGCTGTATCTCCAATCTCCATATCAGCGAGCATTGCCTGGATTCTCTTCTGCTCCTTTTTCTGAGGACGCATCAGAAGAAACCACATACCACCGAGGATAACAGCATAAACAACAATAATACCTACTGTTCCCATTGAAATTTCCTCCTGACTATTTCTTAAACCTATCTGTCCAGTACTTTTTAAGTACTAATAGACAATAAATCTACTATACACAAAAACAGCTTCTAATTCAAGTGTTTTTCTAATATTCCATGTATATTTAAGTTTATTTTTATACATTTTCTATAAAATTAAATCAGAAACACTATTTCTGTTCCATGCCTTCCAATTTTCTCTTCTTGTATGCCTGGAATTCCCCTGCATCAATCGCATCACGGATTTCTTCCATCATTGTATTATAGAAATACAGATTATGAAGTACACACAGACGCATTCCGAGCATCTCTTTTGCTTTCAAAAGATGTCTGATGTACGCTCTGCTGTAGCTTCTACATGCCGGACAGTTACATCCTTCCTCGATCGGACGGTCATCCAGTTCATATTTGGCATTAAACAGATTCATCTTTCCATGATTTGTATATACATGCCCATGGCGTCCGTTTCTTGACGGATATACACAGTCAAAGAAATCCACTCCTCGATCTACTGCCTCCAGAATATTAGCCGGTGTACCAACACCCATCAGATAAGTCGGCTTGTTTTCCGGAAGATGCGGAACCACTGCATCAAGAATACGGTACATCTCTTCGTGGCTCTCTCCTACTGCAAGTCCACCCACTGCATAACCATCCAGATTCAGTTCTGCGATCTGCTGTGCATGTGCAATTCGGATATCCTCATAAATTCCACCCTGATTAATTCCAAACAGCATCTGATGTGGATTGATCGTATCCGGCAGAGAATTCAGTCTTGCCATCTCATCCTTACAGCGCTTCAGCCAGCGCGTCGTACGCTCTACAGAATTCGTCATATACTTTCTGTCTGCCACACTGGACGGACACTCATCAAATGCCATCGCAATCGTGGATGCAAGATTAGACTGAATCTGCATGCTCTGTTCCGGTCCCATAAATATCTTATGACCATCAATATGGGAATTAAAATGAACTCCTTCTTCCTTGATCTTTCTCAACTTTGCAAGGGAAAATACCTGAAATCCGCCGGAATCTGTCAGAATCGGTTTATCCCAGTTCATAAATTTATGAAGTCCTCCGAGTTTCTTCACAACTTCATCTCCCGGACGAACATGAAGATGATATGTATTAGACAACTCCACCTGCGTCTTAATCCCTCTCAGATCATCTGTAGATACTGCTCCTTTGATTGCTGCTGCTGTTCCAACATTCATAAAAACCGGAGTTTCAATTACTCCGTGAACTGTTGTAAAGCGTCCTCTTTTCGCACGCCCATCCTTCTTTAAAAGTTCATACATAAGCTTTTTTCCTCTTCTTTTCTTTTTGGTTTTCAGACTATCAAAGCCTGCCAATAGTTATGGCAGGCTATATTTATCTTTGCATTTCCTTTAATTATGTATTATAACAGGTGTTCCCGTACTAAGCATTCCGTAAAGACTTGCCGCCTGGTCTAATGGCATATTGATACATCCATGAGAACCATTCGTCTGATAACGGCTTCCTCCAAAGCTTGGATTCCATGTCGCATCGTGGAATCCGACTCCTGTCCAGGTCACACGCATCCAGTATGCTACCGGCGTCTGATAAATTGGCTTTCCTGTTGAAGGATCTATTGTTCCTGTAAGAACTTTATCCCTCTTCATCTCAAGGATCGAATAAACTCCTGTCGGTGTCTCTCGCTCCGGTGTAGGAAGTCCTGTAACAACGTCTGTCTCTAATTGTACAGCTCCGTTAACCACATACCACATGTGCTGAGCCGGGATATCTACTTCCAGATAAGTCGTTCCCCAATCCTGCGCGTCATGTGTAGCTGCCGTCTGTGCATAAGCAGGTTCTTTCTCAGCAACCTCGCCTTTCTTAATGCTGTCAACAAGTGCAGTCAGTTCTGCTGCCTCGTCAACTGACCAGCCGTAAGTACCTCCCGAAACGTCTACTGTTTTTCCTCCCGGAGTTGTAATACTTCTTGTCGTTCCTACCGTATCATAAGTCTTTCCAAATTCACGAAGCCACTCTTTCACCTTTGACTCATCAAGCGTTGCATTCATATTATCATCATATGTTACCCAGCCTGAAATCAGATCCTTGTTTACAACCACATTCTGGTTTGTCATCTTATAAGTGATGCTGGCTTTCAGATAATTATTCATCGCATCACAGGCTTTCTGAACTTCCGGAGACTCTGAAGTGTACTTCGGCATAGCATAGCACTTCTCATCCATCATATTTAATTCACTCTTGAAGTTTGTGATCGCATCCTTCACTTTTGCCTTAAATGTATCCACATCTACTTTCGTACCATAAACTTCAGGTTCAACAACAAAACTGTTCCCATCATACTTTGGATAAGCAGACTGTGGATCTGTCTGCTCCTGATTCAGAGCCTGTACGGATTCAATCTTTGACTCCAACGCCGCTTCATCATATCCGACCTCAATTGTGACTTCAGCTGAACTTTTTGAGAAAAATGCCTGTGGCCACAAAAATGCATTCTGTTTCTTCAGTGCATCCTCTATATCTGAATTTTCCTTATATACAAGTGAAATATCCGATCCTTCGATTGCATCTGTCATATTATTCTGTTCTACAATTGTCAGTTTATAATCTGCCACCTGATTTTTAATATAATTCTCTACCGCCGCCGCATTCTTACCAGAAAAGTTCTTTCCGTTAATCTGCGTATTAATATAGAAATGACTCATAAAAAAGACTGATATTGCAAGATAAACAATAACAAGGCCAGCAATAATACCACCGATAATCATCCAGATCTTCTTGTCAATTGTCTTCTGCTTTTTCTTTCTTCTTACTTTGCGTCTTCTAACTACTTTCTTTTCAGACATTCTAATTCTCACCCTCGTCTTTTGGATTAATCCTTCTTTTTGATTCAGACTTCATTATATTACGCTTTTTCCAAAATGTACACCCCAAACTTTCATGAAATACGCACAAATTAAACTGATGTTGAATTGTTAATTCGAACGAAATCTTTTAGAAATACTTTTGTAATTTATTTTTGAAATTCTGTTGAATTCTACAACATTTTAACTTGCGTACACCTCTTTCTTCCTATATAATTGCACTGTACCCTCAGTTATGAAACACAACAATATGTTTCGTATCTGGGGGTATGATACGGAAAAGAATGATATATGATATACAAAAAAGCATTTTATACGCACTTTTTGTATACCTTATTGATACAAACGAAAGGAGTTTTAGATATATTATGAGCGGTTCAACATTTGGCACTTTATTTCGAGTCACTACCTGGGGCGAGTCCCACGGTCCCGGAGTTGGTGTAGTTATAGATGGATGCCCTGCCGGCATCCCTTTATCTGAACAGGATATTCAACAATTTTTAGATCGCCGCAAACCGGGACAGAGTAAATATACAACGAAGCGGAATGAATCTGACTCTGTCGAGATTCTGTCCGGAGTCTTTGAAGGAACTACAACCGGAACTCCTATTTCTCTTCTCGTGCGGAATCAGGATCAGCGTTCCAGAGATTATGGGAATATTGCGACATCTTATCGTCCGGGACACGCAGATTACTGCTTTGATCAGAAATATGGTTTCCGTGATTACCGTGGCGGTGGACGTTCTTCCGGCCGTGAGACGATCGGCCGTGTTGCTGCCGGTGCAATTGCTTCAAAATTACTTGGCGAATTAGGGATTGTGCTGACAACTTATGCAAAATCCATCGGTCCTGTCACTGTAGATGAAGCTGATTATGATTTTACTGAGATTACAAATAACAGTTTTTATCTGCCGAATAAAGATGCTGCCAAAAAGGCTGCTGAATATGTTTCTACTCTTATGGAGCAGATGGATTCCTGCGGCGGTCTGATTGAATGCCGTGTTGACCATCTTCCAGCCGGTCTCGGTGAACCGGTCTTCGATAAACTGGACGCTTTACTTGCACAGGCAATCATGTCTATCGGAGCCGTAAAAGGTGTCGAAATCGGCGATGGCTTTCAGAGTGCCTCTTCTACCGGAAGCACAAACAATGATCCTTTCTGCATGCAACAAGGACAGGTTATGAAAACTTCGAATCATTCCGGCGGAACTTTGGGTGGCATGAGTGATGGTTCTCAATTAATCTTAAGAGCTGCGATCAAGCCAACACCTTCGATCTCTCAGATGCAGCACACTGTAACTAATTCAGGCGAAGAAATCGAACTGTCTATTCACGGACGTCATGATCCAATCATCGTACCGCGCGCAGTTGTTGTTGTGGAAGCAATGACCGCACTCACTCTCGCTGATCTGCTCTTGCGTAATGCAGTCAGCCGGATGAATCAGATAAAACAATTATATACGGAGGATAAAAATGTCTAATAAACTGATCGATATCATAGATATTACCAAATCCTATGACGAAAATGTAATTCTGGATAAATTAAATCTTTATATCCGTGAGAACGAATTTCTCACACTCCTTGGTCCTAGTGGATGTGGAAAAACAACACTATTACGTATTCTCGGTGGATTTGAGACACCGGACTCCGGTAATATTATTTTTGATGGAAAAAATATCAACAGTCTTCCGCCAAACCGTCGTCAGCTGAATACCGTATTCCAGAAATATGCCCTCTTCTCTCATATGTCCATTGCAGAAAATATTGCTTTTGGATTGAGGATCAAAGGTAAATCTAAAGGCTATATCCGCGATAAAATTCATTATGCCTTAAAGCTTGTCAATCTGGAAGGATACGGGGATCGTTCTCCTGACTCCTTAAGTGGTGGTCAGCAGCAGCGAATCGCAATCGCACGTGCGATTGTAAATGAACCAAAGGTTCTTCTTCTTGATGAACCACTTGGTGCATTGGATTTAAAACTTCGCCAGGATATGCAATATGAACTGATCCGATTAAAAAATGAACTTGGAATTACATTTGTCTATGTAACGCACGATCAGGAAGAAGCTCTTACAATGTCTGATACGATTGTCGTTATGAATCAGGGATACATCCAGCAGATCGGCACCCCGGAAGATATTTATAACGAACCGCAAAATGCATTCGTAGCTGATTTTATCGGAGACAGCAATATTATTGCTGCAACCATGCTCGAAGACAAAGTTGTCCGTATGCTCGGTGCTGTCTGGAAATGTGTAGACATAGGATTTGGTCATAACCGTCCGGTCGATGCTGTAATTCGTCCGGAAGATATTGATCTTGTCAAGCCTGGAGAAGGTGTTATTGACGGAATTGTAACAAACTTGATCTTTAAGGGCGTTCACTACGAGATGGAAGTTCTTGCCAACAACTATGAACTTCTCGTTCATAGCACAGATATGTTCCCTGTAGGAACTGAAGTCGGAATCAAAGTAGATCCTTTTGACATCCAGATTATGAAAAAACCAGAATCTGAAGATGAGGAGGCACCTGCTGTTGAAGAATAGAAAATTATTTGCCGGGCCTTATCTTTTCTGGTCCGTGTCATTTATTATTATCCCACTGCTCATGATCTTTTATTATGGTCTGACAGATAAAGAAGGGACTTTTACCTGGTCTAACATTGCAATGATGGCTTCGCCTGAGAATCTGAAAGCACTCGGACTTGCACTGTTGCTTTCCCTGGTCAGCACACTGATCTGCCTGGTTCTTGCATATCCTCTTGCAATGATTTTATCTGAAAAAAACATGAACCAGACAAGTCTTATCGTACTGATTTTTATTCTTCCTATGTGGATGAACTTTCTTCTGCGTACACTCGCCTGGCAGACACTGCTTGAAAAAAATGGTGTGATCAACAGCATTCTTGCATTCTTCCATCTGCCACAGCAGTCTATCATCAATACACCGGGGGCTATTGTATTAGGTATGGTATATAACTTCCTGCCTTTTATGGTGCTTCCCATTTATAATGTATTGGCAAAGATTGATAAAGATGTCATTTACGCAGCAAGAGATCTTGGAGCCAATGAATTTCAGACATTTACACAGATCATCTTTCCTTTGAGCATTCCTGGAATTATCAGTGGTATCACTATGGTCTTCGTACCTGCGCTGACGACCTTTGTTATTTCCGACCTTCTCGGTGGAAGCAAGATTCTTCTGATTGGAAACGTGATCGAGCAGGAATTCAAACAGGGGAGCAACTGGCATACCGGTTCCGGTTTATCCCTGGTGCTGATGATCTTCATCATCGCAAGTATGGCTGTGATCGCCAAATATGATAAAAACGGGGAGGGGACAGCATTTTAATGAAAACTATAGCAAAAAAGATCTATCTGGCACTGATCTGCATTATTCTGTATGCACCGATCGTGACTTTGATGGTCCTCTCCTTTAACAATACTAAAACACGTTCCAAATGGGGCGGATTCACCGGAAAATGGTATGTGTCTCTTTTCCAAAACAAAGAGATTATGAATGCATTGTACACAACACTGATCATTGCATTGCTCTCTGCACTGATTGCAACATTGATCGGTACTTGTGCCGCACTTGGCATGCAGGCAATGAATTCAAGAATGCGTACCCTTTTTATGGGAGTTACAAACATCCCTATGCTGAATGCCGATATCGTAACAGGAGTATCCCTGATGCTTCTCTTCATTGCATTCCGCTTCACACTTGGATTCAAAACAATCCTTTTGGCACATATTACATTCAACATACCTTATGTCATCTTAAGTGTAATGCCAAAATTAAAACAGACGAACCGTAGAACTTATGAAGCTGCACTGGACCTTGGAGCTTCTCCGGCCTACGCATTCTTCAAAGTAGTACTTCCAGATATTATGCCTGGAATTTTCTCCGGTTTCCTGCTTTCCTTTACAATGTCTCTGGATGACTTTGTGATCACGCATTTCACAAAAGGTCCTGGTATTGATACACTCTCAACCAAGATTTACAGTGAAGTCCGTAAAGGAATCAAGCCTGAAATGTATGCACTTTCAACCATTATGTTTGTTACAGTGCTGTTACTTTTGATCCTGATCAATATGTCACCTGCCGAAAAGAAAAAAGTAGTAAAAATAAAGCGTTTCGGAAAAGCACAAAAATTTGGAAGATTTTTCTTCCAACGTCTGGTACCTGTTGCTATGGCTGTGCTTATTATCATCGGTGGTTTTATTTATGGAAAGAACGATGTTATCTCCTCACAAGGCCAGGTAATTGTTTATAACTGGGGTGATTATATTGATCCTGATGTTATTGATATGTTTGAAGAAGAAACCGGTATTGATGTAGTATATGAAGAATTTGAGACAAACGAGATCATGTATCCAAAAATTCAGTCGGGAGCGATTGCATACGATGTCGTATGTCCATCTGATTATATGATTCAGAGAATGATTGAGAATAATCTTTTGGAAGAGATTAATTATGACAACATCCCAAATTTGAAATATATCGATCAGAAATATATGGATCTTGCCAAAGGATTTGATCCTGATAATAAATATTCTGTCCCTTATCTTTGGGGGACTGTCGGAATCCTTTATAACAAGAAAATGGTAGATGAACCAATTGACAGCTGGGGTGTTCTGTGGGATGAAAAATATAAAGATAGCATCCTTATGCAGGACAGTGTAAGAGATGCCTTTGGTGTCGCTTTAAAATACCTGGGCTATTCATTAAATTCAACAGACTTAGATGAACTTCAGGCTGCCAAAAATCTGCTGATTGAACAGAAACCTCTTGTGCAGGCATATGTTATCGACCAGGTACGTGATAAAATGATTGGAAATGAAGCAGCTCTCGGAGTAATTTATTCCGGCGAAGCACTCTACTGCCAGCAGGAGAATCCAAATCTCGATTACGTGATTCCTAAGGAAGGTTCTAATCTTTGGATTGATTCCTGGGTTATTCCAAAAAATGCAGAGAATAAGGAACATGCAGAAGAATTCATCAACTTCCTCTGTAGACCGGATATTGCAAAAATGAATTTTGAATACATCACTTACTCCATCCCTAACTCTGCCGGGCAGGCATTGATCGAGGATGACTACATGAGAAACAGCACGATTGCATTCCCTGATATTGATCAGTTGAAAAACTGTGAGACATTTAATTTCCTCGGAGATGAAAATGAGGCGCTGTATAACGAATTGTGGAGAGAAGTGAAGTCGAAATAAATTTGTATTTGTTGCACGTTAACGAGAAGATAGACTCAGGTTCAGTCGATAGCGTTCCTTTTTTACTTCCGTCCGGAATTCTGTATTTAAGTGTTGAATTCGTTCCTCGGCAATCCCTTCTGTCCTGGATAATGTAAGTGATGTGGATACTTTATTGTTGAGGACACATTTTAAGGCAGGAGCGGTTCTGAATACACTTTGTTCTGAATGTTAGAAAAAGCCCAAACAGAAATCACTCACGATGCCTGTTTGGGCTTTTTCGTTACATTCATTCAAAGGGATGAAGAGGAGCAGGCCGGTGTCCGATGCAATAAAGTATCCATATCACGCCCTTATCCAACAAAAGTTTTTGCTTCATCACTCAGAATTCAAACATCTAAATACAAATTTATACCACAAAATTCATCTTCTGATCATCGTACTGCACGGAAAATCCTTTTCCTTCGAGGTACTCTTCTACCACCTGATACATCTCATCATATCGTCCTTCGCAGGCACAATTACCAAGTGGTTCGATCCAGAAGGATTGCCTTCCACAAGTGTCCCTGAGATGAATTCGGAAATTCAGACCTTTATCTTTAAGAATTCCATTTAATTCTATCACATCATTAAAAGATACATAACTCATTTTAATTCTCCTCTTCTTTACCTAATAAAATGTGTTGCAATTCGTTCTTCTTTCTCCGGAAGTCCAAACTGTTCTTTACCCAAGGCAATACTCTTCATAAGAAATGTCATGTTTCTGGCGAGGACTCTCATAGTCTGCTTTCCTTCTCCATCCTGCTCTGCTTCTCCTGATATTCTTCCATGAATACTATTCCAATACTGACTGGAAGCAACTGGCATTCCAGAAATTGTAAAGTATTTGTTTAACTCGTCAAATGTTGCTGAACATCCACCGCGCCTTGCACAGACAACACTTGCTCCTACTTTCATAGTCTTATCAAATGGTGTGCTGTAGAACAGGCGGTCAAGACAGGCGATCAATGTTGCATTTGCGGATGCATAATAGACTGGACTTGCGATAACCAGTCCGTCTGCTTTCTCGAATTTCAAAGCCAGTTCGTTAACTACATCATCATAAACACATTTTTGCTTGGAAGCACATCCTCCACAGGCAACACATCCACGGACAGGTTTATTTCCAACAACTACTGTCTCTACTTCTACTCCATTTTCCTGAAAAATCTTTTCCATTTCTTTTAGTCCTACACTAGTATTTCCGTTTGCTCTTGGACTTCCATTAATTATAAGTACTCTTAATTTTTCTGCCATTATTTCTCCTCCTACAAACATTATTGTCTTATCTTCAAAGTTCTCAGATACTCTTTTTGTTCCGGCGTGATCCGATAGCTTTCGATTGCCTTCTGGATTGTCTTATTATGTGTCCATACGTCCATCTTCTGTTCTTCTAGAAATGGAAGAACCTGATCATACTTTTTGGCAAGTGCTGTTGCGAAATACCATGCCCTGGCCATATTTACATAATACTCTTCTGAACGGATTGCGGCAACCTTCCCCGGATATTCTAACTTAAATTCTTCTTCCAGATAATAGCGCATCAGCATATTGATTCCAAATCGGATCGTATATATATGCTCTGATTCCAGCCATCGATCTATCTTTTTGATATAAGAATTCAGATGATTCTTCACTGTTCTGACGGCCAGAAGATCACAGGTTGCCCAGTTATCTATATGGGGCAGAAAGCGCTCCAGTTCTTCTATACAGAGTTCATAATCTTTAATCTGCTCGATCAGAAGCCCATGCAGATTATTCTCTTCATAATATTGATGTGGCAGGATCTTAAGAAACTGCTTCGCCTCTTCTGTCTTCCCGAATTTCTTTGCATAAGTTCGAAGTACAGGAACTCTCACTCCTATCACTGATTCTTTCTCTACTGTTGGCATCAGTTTTGCGTGAAAATCCCGATATTTTAGATCCTGCATTGTAAAAAGGTCCTGCTGCACTTTTGGTATTACTTCTTTTGGAGTCATCTTTATTCACCTGCTTTCTGTTAATTTGCAGTATAACACACACTTTATGCCACTGCAAGTATGTATAGAACAAACGTTCTTCTGTATTTTATTTCTTTTTTTTGCTATACTTATCTACGTATAAAGTTGCTGCTCACACCCACTATGAACAGTAACTAAAAATTCTCTGACTCTTTTGCTGTTACTGCTCACACTATATATTACCAGCAACACAGATTCGTCAGAGAATATAAGGGAGATAAAAATATGCTGACAGTAATGAAATTTGGCGGAAGCTCCGTGGCCGATTTGGAGCACATCCGCAACGTAGCAAACCGCTGTATCGCAAAGCAGCGCGAAGGCAGCCAGGTTGTTGTTGTCCTGTCTGCTATGGGAAAGACTACAGATAATCTGATCGCAACAGCAAAACAGATCACAGAGCAGCCTTCCCGCAGGGAATTAGATATGCTTCTTACAACCGGTGAACAGGTTTCTGTATCCTTAATGGCAATGACTCTGATTTCCATGGGCGTCAGTGCAGTGTCACTGAATGCATGGCAGGTTCCAATGCATACAACTTCAAATTATCAAAATGCGCGATTCAAGAGAATTGATTCCGAGCGTATCCGTAAAGAGCTTGATGCGAACAAGATCGTCATCGTAACCGGATTCCAGGGAATCAATAAGTATGAAGATATCACAACTCTTGGCCGCGGCGGCTCTGACACAACAGCGGTTGCTCTTGCTGCTGAACTCCATGCCGATGTCTGTGAAATTTACACAGATGTAGACGGAGTATATACCGCCGATCCACGCGTTGTTCCAAACGCTCATAAAATGACGGAGATCACTTATGATGAGATGCTTGAGATGGCCTCTCTTGGTGCGAAAGTCCTTCACAGCAGATGTGTAGAAATTGCGAAAAAATACGGTGTAGAACTTCTGGTATGTTCTAGCTTAAACCACAATTCAGGAACAATTGTAAGGGAGAAAACGAAAATGGAAAAAATGTTAATCAGTGGTGTGGCAGCCGATAAAAATGTAGCCAAAATCCGTGTTGCCGGTCTCGGGAACGAGCCTAGTAGCACATTCCGTCTTTTAAATCTTTTAGATAAGAATAAACTGAACATTGACGTCATGATCCAGTCTCTTGGTAAAGACGGTACAAAATCTGTATCCTTCACTGTTGCAAAATCGGACATGCTCCGTGCTTTGGATCTGTTAAATGAAAGCAAAGACTATCTTGGCATTAAGAAACTGGATTCTGATGAAAATGTTGCCAAAGTTTCTGTCATTGGTGCCGGTATTCGTTCTCATTCAGGTGTTGCTGCAAAGATGTTCGGTGCACTCGCAAGTATTGATGTCAACACAGAGATGGTTACTACATCTGAGATTCGCATCACTGCTCTGATCGATGAAGCCTATGCAGATCTTGCAGTACGTAAACTGCATGAAACTTTCTTTGATTAAAAGTAAAGCAGAATCAAGCGACAGTAAGGATTAATAATTCCCTGCTGCCGCTTGATTTTTATCTTATTTTTGTTCTGAATAATTACATTTGTTTTTTATTTTTCACTGCACATTATACTTCTTCCTCTAACGGCGTTTTTCCGCGCAAACGTCTGTAATAGAATCTTCCTTTTCCAAGAAGAATCGTAAGATAACGAAGTACCGGCTCTGTTGCGATCGCAAATACAACAAAAAGCATGATACACTTTGTTGTCATTCCGCTAATCGCAAACAGCTGATTCAAATAAATACTACAGAATAATAATCCTGCGATACATCCGCCAAGAATCCCTGCACGAAGCTTATTCATCGGTGCACTGATCTTATAGAGGATCATAAATCCTACAATTGCCAGAAGCATTGTTGCTGCTGTTGAGATATCCTGCTCTCCTACTCCAAATGTCTTTCCAAAGACAACCAGTGATCCAACCGCCAATGCATCTGTAAGTGCTGCCGGAAGTGCTTTCAGGAATACATTCGTCAGGAAATGTCCTTTAATGATATTCTTGTTCGGCTCAAGTGCAAGGAAGAACGCCGGAATACCGATTGTAAACATACTGATCAATGATACCTGTGATGGTTCCAGTGGATAAGTAAACATAAATACTACCGAGAAAAGACTCAGCAGGAAAGAGAATATATTCTTAACCAGGAACAGGCTCGCCGAACGCTGGATATTATTGACTACTCTTCTTCCTTCTAATACAACCTGTGGCATACAAGAGAAATCTGACTCCAGAAGTACGATTTGAGAAGCCTGTGCCGCTGCCTCGCTTCCTGATGCCATTGCAATACTGCAGTCTGCATCCTTCAAAGCAAGGACATCATTTACTCCGTCTCCTGTCATAGCAACTGTTTTCCCAGCCTCTTTAAGTGCCTGAACAAACTGTCGTTTCTGGTTTGGAGTTACACGTCCAAACACTGTCTTCTCAAGAATCGCTTTCTTAATATCTTCTTCTGTCTCAAGACTTGATGCATCCACATAATTCTCAGCATTTTTAATACCTGCTGTTTTTGCAACTTTGGAAACTGTAACCGGATTATCTCCGGAAATAACTTTCACTTCAACTCCCTGCTCTGCAAAGTACTGGAATGTTTCTTTTGCCGCCTCACGGATTGGATTCGCAAGTAAGATATAGCCCAACGGTGTTACCGGCTCTGTCAGTGCTTTTCCATCAATCTCCGCTGCATAAGTACCAAATACAAGAACACGGGCACCTGTAGATGCAAGCTCTGTGATTTTTTCCTTATGTTGCTCGTAATCATCCAGAAGTACAAATTCCGGCGCTCCAAGAACATATGTCTTATCTTCAAATGTAGCACTGCTGTACTTTGTCGCAGATGAAAATCCTGTCTTGGAAATTGCTTTTGCGCCTGAAGAATGTGTAAAATATTCTTTCATTGCAGCCATTGTGATATTATCGTTTGTCATAGCTGAAACAAAATCTCCGACCATAAGACGAAGAGATCCCATCTTTTCCGTATCGTACTGCTCCGTTGGAATAAGTTCCTGTACTTTCATTGTATTTTCTGTGATCGTACCAGTCTTATCTACACAAAGTACATCAACACGCGCAAGTGTCTCAATACATTTCATATCATGAAGCAATACTTTCTGCTGTGCAAGCCGAATTGAACTGACAGCAAGTGCAACGCTTGCAAGAAGGTAAAGACCCTCCGGAATCATTCCGATCACAGCCGCTACCATTGACGTAATACTTGAATGGAATGATGCATTCTGGAATACCAGAGACTGTGCAACGAGTATGATTCCAATCGGAATGATTGCCACACCGACGCATTTAACCAATTTATCCAGCGAGCGGATCATCTCTGACTGCTCACCATTCTGCATTTCTTTTGCTTCCAGTGTAAGCTTTGAAATATAAGAATCTTCACCGACTTTATCAAGTCTTGCATGACATTGACCGGAAATAATAAAACTCCCTGACATCAGCTGATCTCCGGCATGTTTTGTAATCTCATCAGACTCGCCTGTCAGCAGAGATTCATTCACCTGTACTTCACCTGCACAAACCTGTGCATCCGCACATACCTGCGCACCGGCTTTAAATATGACAATATCATCAACTACCAACTCTTCTGCATCAATCAACGATCTTTTACCATCTCGCACTACAGTCGCTTTCGGTGCATTTAGCATGGTCAGATTATCCAGCACTTTTTTGGCACGCACTTCCTGTATAATACCGATCAACGTATTTGCAATAATAACCGGAAGAAAGGTCAGATTCCGGAAGGATCCAACCAGACATAACAAAATAGCCAGAACAAGAAAGATTAAGTTAAAGTAAGTAAATACATTCTCATGTACAATCTCTTTCGTTGTCTTCGACGGCGGATCGACTGCCCTGTTTACCCAGCCATGAAGTCTGTGCTCCTGCACCTGCTGTGCTGTCAATCCGACTTTATAATCCGGATTATAACGGGTTGTCGGTATCCGCTTCTCTATTTCTTCTTCAATCTCTGTTTTCTTGTTTCTGCTTCTTGCCATCTGTTACTTCCCTTCTGCTTCTTCCAACGTCTCCGTTCTCGTCAAAATCTGCATAAATTCTTCTCCTGTAATTGTTTCTTTCTCATACAGGTATTTTGCAAGCTCATGAAGTTTCTTCTGGTTTTTCTCCAAAAGATCCATCGCTGTATCATATCCGTGTTTTACGGTATCTACAACCATCTGATCAATATCTGCTGCTGTCTGCGATGAACAACTTAAACTGCTGTCTCCTCCCAGATATGGATTGTTCTGCGTCTCAAGAGCAACCATACCAAACCGGTCACTCATTCCATAACGCGTGATCATTGCTCTTGCAAGCTTTGTTGCCTGCTCGATATCATTCGATGCGCCTGTTGTGATAGAATTAAAAATCAGTTTTTCTGCGCATCTTCCTCCGGTCAGTGTCGCGATCTTGTTGATCAGCTCTTCCTGTGTCATCAGATTCCGTTCTTCTGATTCAACCTGCATTGTATATCCCAAGGCACCTGATGTACGCGGAATGATCGTGATCTTTGTAACCGGTGCCGAATTCGTCTGTAATGCTGCTACCAACGCATGACCGATTTCATGATAAGAAACAATTAATTTTTCCTTGGAAGAAAGTACCTGATTCTTCTTCTGATATCCGGCGATAACAGTTTCAATACTTTCTTCAAGATCTGCCTGCGTTACATATTTACGATTCTCTCTGACTGCGCGTAGTGCCGCTTCATTTACCATATTTGCAAGCTCTGCTCCTGATGCTCCTGATGCAGCTCTTGCGATTGCATTAAAGTCAATGTCATCTCCAAGTCTTACTTTCTTCGCGTGAACTTTCAGAATCTCTTCACGCCCTTTAAGATCCGGAAGTTCCACCGGAATACGGCGGTCAAATCTTCCCGGACGGAGAAGTGCCGGATCAAGACTGTCCGGTCGGTTCGTCGCAGCAAGGATCACAACACCCTTAGATGCATCGAATCCATCCATCTCTGTCAGCAACTGGTTCAATGTCTGCTCACGCTCATCATTTCCACCATATCCTGCATTATCTCTCTTTTTACCGATTGTATCAATCTCATCAATAAATACAATACAAGGTGCTTTTTCATTCGCCTGTTTGAAAAGATCACGTACTTTAGAAGCTCCCATGCCAACAAACATCTCTACAAATTCTGAACCAGAGATTGAGAAAAATGGTACATTTGCCTCTCCTGCAACTGCTTTTGCAAGCAAAGTTTTACCGGTTCCCGGAGGTCCTACAAGAAGTGCTCCTTTCGGACATACTGCACCGATCTCCGTATATTTCTGCGGGTTATGAAGAAAATCCACAATCTCTGTCAGCAGTTCCTTCGCTTCATCTTCTCCGGCTACATCCTGGAAAGTGATTCCTGTTGTAGATTCCACATAAACCTTCGCATTGCTCTTTCCGAACTGCATGAACGGATTTCCTGCTGCACCTCCACCCATCTTGGCCATCATCTTCTTTGCAAGCCACTGTCCTAATGCCCAGAAGATCAAAAGTGGTAAAATCCATACAAGGAAAAAGCTAAGAAGCGGATTCATCTCCTGCTGTGCGACTCTTCCGAATTCACATCCCGCATCTTCCAGACGATTTACCAGATTTGGATCATCAAACGTTGTTGTCTCATAATATTTCGGTTCCTCGCTATTATCTGTAAAATAAATAGTGTCTCCATTCAACTCTACTTTTGATACTTCTTTTCCCTCGACCATAGTAAGAAAGGTTCCATAATCGACTTCTTTCACCTTATTCTTTCCTAGAATATTCGGAAAAAGAAATGTGTTAAGAAGCACGAGAATAATCAAAGCAATCAAATAGTAAAAGATTAATGGCTTCTTTGGTTTCTCGACTTTCTTCATACTGTTGTTCCTCCTATTTTCTAAATTTTGCACGAACTGCCTTTATCATCTGTATAATCGGAAGATTCAATGCTGCAAGACCATACACAGTAAGTAACTGCGATAATGTCAGTGTCTGCACTTTAAAGATGTTATGCAGTCCAGGGACAGTCACAACAAGCGTGATCAGAATCATTCCAATTACAAAAGCACCGATCAGGTAAATGTTATTAAAGACTCTTTTTGTAAATACAACCGGACGATTTGATTTACAGTTAAACCCATGGAACAATCTTGAACAGCAAAGTGTTGCAAATGCCATTGTACTTGCAAGTAGTTCATTACCGTCTTTGTATCCAATTGTAAATGCAATCATGACCATGGTACAGATTGATAATCCTTCCAGTCCGATATTGATCAAAAAGTCTTTCGTTAAAATGGATTCATTTATCGGTCGTGGCTTTTCTTTCATCACATTTTTCGAATGTGGTTCCAATCCAAGAGCAATTGCCGGAAGACTGTCTGTCAGCAGATTAATGAACAACAGATGAACCGGCGCGAACGGTACCGGAAGTGCCATCAGTGAAGCATAAAGCACTGCCAGGATTGCTCCAAAATTTCCCGAAAGCAGAAACTGAATGGATGCTTTAATATTGCGATATATATTTCTTCCATTCTCTACTGCTTTAATAATAGTCGCAAAATTGTCATCTGTCAAAACCATTGCTGCAGCGTCTTTTGACACTTCGCTTCCGGTAATTCCCATCGCCACTCCTATGTCTGCCTGTTTCAGTGCCGGAGCGTCATTCACACCATCTCCTGTCATGGATACAATGTTTCCTTTTTCCTGCCATGCACGCACAATACGGATCTTGTGTTCAGGAGAAACTCTGGCGTAAACAGAAATCCCTTCCACAAAGTCTTTCAGTTCTTCATCGGACATTTTGTCAATCTCTGCACCCTCACAGGCTTCGGATTCATTTTCAAGAATTCCAATTCTCTTTGCAATGGCAGCAGCTGTCACCTTATGATCTCCTGTAATCATAATCGGACGGATTCCTGCACATTTACACTCTTCTACAGCAGCTTTTGACTCTTCTCTCGGCGGATCCATCATTGCGATCAGCCCCAGGAATATCAGATGATCTTCATCCTCCAGCGTAAGTTCCGTCTCATCTGATACTTCTTTATAAGCAAATGCAAGAACTCGTAATCCCTCTCTTGAGTATTTCTGATTCTGCTCTTCGATTACTCTTCTTGTCTCTTCTGTGATCTCATGAGTCTCCCCCTTCATCTCAACCCAGTCTGTCCGGTTCAAAAGAACATCAACTGCTCCTTTGACAATCATCGTTGGCACTCCGTTTAATGAATGCTTTGTTGCCATCATCTTACGGTCGCTATCGAATGGATTCTCACTTTCTCTTGGATACTTTACTCTGACTTCTTCCGGGTCAAGACCAAGACTGCTTCCTAAATTAATCAGTGCTGTCTCTGTCGGGTCTCCGATCTCTACACCATCAATATTCGTAGAGTCATTACAAAGAATACTGCTGATAAGGAGTCTGCTCTGAGACGGATCCCGGAGATCGATCTTGTCTGCGGAAATGCTCTGGCCATCTACATAATAATGCTCTACTGTCATCTTATTCTGTGTCAGGGTTCCAGTTTTATCTGAACAGATAATGGATACACTTCCCAGTCCTTCTACTGCCTGTAGTTTTCGAACAATTGCATGTTCTTTCGCCATTTTCTGCGTTCCAAAAGAAAGAACAATCGTAACGATTGAACTTAACGCCTCCGGAATTGCTGCAACGGCAAGAGCAACTGCAAAAAGAAATGCATTTCCAATATTCTCACCACGGAAAACACTGATTCCAAACAAAATCGCACAGAATACAAGAATTAAAATGGATAATTTCTGTCCAAACTGATCCAGGTTCACCTGCAATGGAGTCTTCTTCTCAGATGTCGTCTTCAGAAGACTTGCAATTTTACCAACTTCTGTATTCATTCCAATCTCTGTAACTACAAAAGAACCTCTTCCATACGTGAGAAAGCTTCCGGAATATACCATATTAATACGGTCTCCAAGAGGAACTTCGTCCTGTTCAATCACATCTGTCGTCTTCTCGACACCAAGACTCTCTCCCGTCAATGCACTTTCGTCAACCTTCATGCTTGCACATTCCAGAATACGTCCATCTGCAGGAATATAGTCTCCCGCCTCTAACATAATAATGTCTCCAACAGTAACTTCTGAAGACGGAATCGGGACAACCACTCCATCACGAAGAACTTTTGCTTCCGGACCGGATAATTTCTTCAGACTTGCCAGAGATGACTCTGCCTTTACTGTCTGCACAGTTCCCAGAATTGCATTCATTGTGATCACGATAACAATAACAGCTGCGCTCTCAATATCTCCCATAAATCCTGATGCGATCGCTGCTATAATAAGGATGATCACCAGAAAATCCTTATATTGCTCCAAAAAAATCTGAAATGTTGTCTTCTTTTTTCCTTCCGTCAGTTCATTCGGGCCGTATTTCCTTTGATTTTCACTGATCTGTTCTTTTGTTAATGGTTCTTCCGAGCCATTCACTTCTCTTAAAACTTCTTCTCCCGATAATTGATAATATGCTTTCACTGCCATTCCTCCTAACTGGTTATTGTTCACTCTTCTTTTGTGACCCATAATCCTGATTAATCTGCAGTGCGAATAAAAAAAGAGACAATTATTGCACCGCTTCTTACATGCAATAAAAGTCTCACTATTTCATCACGATCCGGATGGACTTCTTCCATCGTATTGACGGCTCGCGAACGCTACTCAAAGCGCCAGTTACTCCCTTTTATTAAAATAAACTATACTCATTTTTCCTGATAATGTCAATAAACTTTATTTTCTTTTTAGGAAATATTTTCAGGATTTTAACATTAAAAGAATTTCTTGTAAATACGGATATATCCTGCTATTCACCTTTTATCTCTTTTCTTTGCCATATTGTTATTTATGCCTTCATCCTTCTTGACCAGCTCTTTATAGCGAATGGCATACATAGAATACCAATCAAGACAGGAATTGTAATAAGTAGATATGGTGACCAGATAAGCTTCCCCAAAATACGAAAAGTATTGGTTCTGAAAATATCTGTTGAACTTCCTACCAATGGTATTATATCTAATGCTTTTTGCATTCCATAAGGAAGATATTCTGCAATCATCATTGGTCCATATACAACAGCCAGACTAAGC
>NZ_JAJCNG010000031.1:0-33499 GCF_020561005.1 Mediterraneibacter sp. 210702-DFI.3.120
AAGCGACAGCTTTTATATTTTATCAAAAGCTTTTGTCTTTGTCAAGAACTTTTTTCTTTTTCTTTGTCGCTCTTTTTGAGCTTTCCTTTGCCGTCTCACGCGACAGCCTATTTAGGATATCACTTTCAGAACTCTTTGTCAACAACTTTTTTGATTTATTTTTCAATCATTTCATTGATTTTTAAATCTTCCAGTTTCCTTCCGATCAAGAATGTCCCGCCTCCGCGTCTTCTTTTATCTTCCGTTCCTCTGTTGTTTTCCTTGCTGTTCCTCAGCGACGAATGTTATCTTATCACAGCTGTTTTTAATTGTCAATGTTTTTTATATATTTCATGCAATTCAGAATATTCTGAAAATTAGCATCTGCGTTCCCAAACACTAACAGCTATTGCATGCTTACTTATTTGTCACAAACAGCATACTCAGTAATGCAATTCCGACTACCTCAACCACTGCTCCGATTCCATTGATCATGCTCATTCTCTTCTTTGGCAATATTTTTCCAAGAAATGCAAAGAGCACTGCTCCCACCCCACTGCCAAGTGTATTTCCGATTAAATCTGTAATATCGCTTACGCCAATAGAGAATATCCACTGTACTGTCTCAAATGTCAGGCTCACAAAAAATGATGCTCCAATCCCCAACCACCATTTTCTTTTACCCAGAAATGCAGTGAAGTAAACTCCTGCCGGAACAAATATCAGTATATTGTATATAACCTCTTTCATATGTGTTATAAACGCAACACTTGTTTCGTAATGAAATGGGATTAGATTTAGTTGTCTTAAATGTGGGATTTCTTCTATAGTAAATGCAAACTTAAACAGCACAAGCCATGTCAGTAAGAAGAGATATGCTCCAAATACAATATATGATATCATTTTACTTCTATTATTTTCCCATCGTTTTTCTATTTTCATTTTTTCTCCAATACCTTCCTTGAACTATCCTCTTTTATAAAAGAATAATAGCAGGCTTTTCTTAATCAAAGCCTGCTATTATTCTTAAGTATTCTTGAACTTCTTGTAATCCAGAAGAATGTTGCTACAAAGATAATACCTTTTACAATGGATGTTGATGAAACTGCACACCAGATTCCATTAAGTCCGAGTGCTGTTCTGCAAAGGAGAATTGCCAATGGAATTCTCGCTCCTGTAAATATAATTGAAATCACACTGCACAGATGTGTCTTTCCAAGTCCGGACAATGCCCCGACCGTCATAAGCTCTACGCACATAAATGCTTCACTGAGTCCTACGATTATAAGGTAATCCACTGCGATTTCAATTGCTGTTGCTTCATGGAAAAAAATTCTTGCGATTGGTTTTGGAACAAATACAAATATTGCTGTAATTATCAATCCCCAAATACCAACTGTCCATAAAGATGCTCTGTATCCTTTCTTGACACGATCCATCTTGTTGGCTCCATAGTTCTGTCCAACAAATGCATTCAGCGCCGCAGCGAATCCATCCGCCGTATTCCATGAGAGCGATTCAATCTGACCACCGACTCTCTGTACTGCAACTGCCTCAGCACCAAAGACGGATACCATACGTGCAAGTACCATTGAGATTACACAATAAGCCATTCCCTGAAGTGCTGTCGGAATTCCGATCTTGCAGATTCCACTTACATATTCCATCGGAATTCTTGCAAACAGACGAATTCCTTTTAATACATTATCCTTCTTCTGCACAAAGATTCCGATGATCATTACACTCATTACAATTCCCTGCGCTGTTACAGTCGCAATTGCTGCACCTGCCACACCCAATTCAGGAAGTGGCCCCGGTCCAAGGATCAGTACCGGATCCAGGATCATATTAATTACCAGCCCGATCAGATTCGCAATAAATGGAGTCTTTGAATCTCCCTGTGCAGTATAAATACCTGTCAATGTAAATGTCAGAAATGAAAATACGATCAAACCGCAGGCAATTCTTGTATAAGAAAGTGCAGCCGCAATTGCTTCTGCATCATCCAAATGAAAGAAGCCGACCAGTCGATGTAAAAACAGCAATACAATTGCCGCATATACTAATCCCATCAATGTAGCTAACTGTACTGCGGTCTGCGCATATTTATTCGCCTCGTCTCTATTTCCTTTTCCGATGCATTGCGCTACTTGAACTTGTCCGCCCATTCGAGCCATAGATGCCAACCCTTGTGACAGCCAGGTGTACATTCCTCCGACACCAACTCCGGCAACTGCCTTCGAACCAAGCAGACCGATCCATGCCATATCTGTAAGATTATACAATGTCCCTAAAAATGACGATGCCATAATCGGTATCGCCAGCTTCGTCAAGGTCTTTAAAATAGGACCCTTTGTTAAATTTCCTTCCATATCTTCCCCACATACCATATTTTTCAATAAAATAGTCTTCTCTAAATTACTACGCATTCTCATGAAGCGTTTGCCTCTATAGACAAGCCTACTATATAATGGTATTTTTTGCAATCCTTTCTTGTGATGGCAAATTCCAAAACACAAAAAACGGAGAAATCCTGGTCGGGGGTTTCTCCGTTTTTCCTATATTATAAAGATGATACGATTTACTCGATTGCTTCTGTCTCGATTACGAATTTCACGCTTCCTTCCATTCCGCTGTCTTTTCCACTGAATGTTGTATAAGTACAATCATCCGATGTAAGTGCATCGAAACGGTCAAGTACATCACCGAGTTCGTCTTCTACTGTGCTCTTTAATTTGCTTGTTCCTTCACGGTCGAACTTCTCCATACCGTCTGCGAGTTCTCTTGCTCCTGACTGAAGAGTTGCTGCACCTTCACGAAGGGCTGCGCTGTTCAGTGAAAGTTTTGCTGCTCCGGATGACATCTGGCTTCCCAGTGTATTTAGTCCGCTTGCCAGCTGGTTTGTTCCGCTCTGAAGTGTCTGAACTCCTGCTACCAGTGTTGAACTGTTAGCTTTCAGTTTGTTGGCTCCTACTAAAAGTGCGTCATTATTTGCACTCAACTGTGAGAATCCACCGTTCAGTTCGAGAATACCCGTAACTGCTGCCGGGAACTGTGCCTGTACAGATTTGTTTAACTCACCAAGGTTAGATGAAAATGTTCCGATTGCTATATTTAATCCCTGCATTCCTACATCCAGCTGATCTACAGATTCTGATAACTGTCCGATTGCTTCCGCCGGAAGTTTATCCTTCATACTTGTGATTGTCTGAAGTTTCTCCTGCATTGCCGGAAGCTGAGCTTTCAGTGTCTGTGCTGTCTGCTGAAATGTTTTCATTGACACACCGATTGCTCCCATCTCCTGCTGGATCGCTGTTGTATCAATTGTTGGAATTGTCACACTAACTTCGCTTGCCTTCTCGAGTCCGCTCAATCCGTCTGCCGCGCTCTTTGCTGCATTTAATTTATCAATTGCTGCCTGAAGATCCGCTTTTGCATTCTCGTCTGTTGTCTGATCTTTCTTCGCCTGTAATTCACTGACTGCAGAATCAATTGTTGCTTTGCTGTTTGCTGCTGCATTTTTTGCTGTATCAACCTTATCATTATAATCTCTGATCTTTGCATTCAGATCATCTACTGCACTCTGACAAGTTGTGTCCAAAGTAGCAAGCTGCTGGTTAATCATTCCAAGCTGCTGACTCAGACTTGTGAGGTTAGCTGCAATATTCTGAACCGGTGTTGCAATTCCATCATTCAGCGCTGTTCCAAGCTTCTCTGTCTGATTGATCATTTCAGTTCCTGTCGCCAACATATTTCCTACCTGACCCAAAAGTGCCTGAACCTCTTTGCTTCCAAGTGCTGCTTTCAGCTGTGCTGTTCCCGCTGCCAGCTGGCCGGCTGCTACCTGAATATCTTCTGTCGCTGCTCCTTCTCCATCAATTGCTGCATTCAGCTGACTGATCGCTCCCTGTACTGTTTTCAGTCCGCTGCTGAGCTGGCTCAGTTTCGCGGCACCTGCTGCCAGCTGCTGTTCACCGCCAATATAAGCTGTCACTCCGTCAGCCAGTGCATTTGTTCCGACTGTATAATCCTGCACGCCTTTGACAACTTTATTGACACCATTCACATACTCTGTCACGCTTCCGTTCAGTTCTCCATCGCTTCCAAGGTACTTCTGAATTGCATCATTCAAAGTATCCGCACCTTCTGTATAGCTGTTGACACCGTCTGCAAGTGTTCCGGCTCCGTCTGCAAGTGTGTCAGATCCACTTACTAACTGAAGTGCTGCATCTTCCAGTTCATCTAAGGAACTCTTCAGCGAATCAACATCTACGATATTATCAAAATCAATGTCATCAAGAAGATCGGTGAGTGCCACTGTAAATGTAGAAGACATTGTGAAATCTGTCACATCAGCTTCCACGCAGAGACTTTCCGGGATTGTCAGATCTTCTGTTTTGCTTTCGTCCAGATTCAAACTTTCTTTCATGCCAGGCATTCCGAATCCGACTACGATATTCTTGCTTCCATCAGAAATAACTTTTCCGTTATCAATCGTAACATTGCTAAATGTTTCATTCGGAAGGATCATTCCCGTCATCATGACAAATGGTGTGTAAACTTCTTCTTGTTTTCCATCTACGCTGACTGTTTTCTTCTCTTTATTTGTATAATCCACCTGAATCTTCAGATGTCCGCTTTTTCCTTTCAAATCTGCCGGTTTGATTTCTTTTCCGTCCAGATAGTAAGTAAGCTTTACAGAAACCGGAAGATCCTGATCTGTTGTTCCCTGATAATAAATATCTTCACCGTCTGTATTCCATGTCAATGTATCTCCGGATGCTTTGAATGTTTCATCACCTTTTACATTCTTAATATCTTTCAGAGTACTTGCATCTGTCAGGCTTCCTGATACACTGCCTGAATTCTTCAGCCAGTTAGATACTGTTACTTCATCAGTTGTTCCTGTTGCGTCTGCATTTACATAAACTGTCTCTTCCTTATAAACTGCATCTGCGTCAGAACTTGTTCCTGCAGCAAAGACCGGCACAGCGCCCATCATTACTGACATTCCAACGGCAAGAGAAGTTGTGAGTCCACGTTTGATTTTTCTGTTTTTGTTCATGATTCTTACATCCTTTCTACTTTTTTCCACCGAGGAATCCGATGGACGTCTTACATATTACTTTGTCAAATATCATAAACATCGCCGGCAATATCAGGATTACTACCACCATACTGATAATCGCGCCTCGCGCAAGCAAAGTGCAAATAGAACCGATCATTTCAACCTGTGAGTAGCAGGCTACTCCAAATGTTGCCGCGAAGAAACTTAATCCGCTGCTGATAATTGACGGCATACTGGTTTTATGGGCAATACTGATTGCTTCCATCTTATCTCGTCCACGCTGACGCTCTTTCTGATAGCGGGTCGTCATTAGAATTGCATAATCTACAGTTGCTCCCAACTGAATTGCTCCGATTACTATACTTGCAACAAATGGAAGGCTTGTTCCCTGATAAAACGGGATTGCCATATTAACCATAATTGCAAATTCAATAACTGCCACCAATATGATTGGCAGAGATATTGATTTGAAGATAAGCATAATAATGATAAATATCGCTGCAATTGAAAGTGCATTTACATTTACCAGATCCACATTGGTTACATCCTCCAAGTCTTTCATCAAAGGCGCTTCTCCAATTACCATCGCATTTTTATCATAAGATTTTACAATCTTATCGATCGATGCAATCTGTGTATTGACTTCCTCTGTTGCTGATTCATATTCCGAGCATACAAATGCAAGCTCGTAATCATCGCTTTGCAGCATTTCTTTGATATCATTTGGTATCATAGAGTCCGGCACTGCCGGTCCAATCAGCGAATTCATACTGATCGTCCACTTGACACCTTTCACAGAATCAATCTCATCGAACATTTTCGACTTCTGTTTTGCATCCATACTTCTATCTAACATAACCATATGAATATTACTCATATCGAAGTCTTTCTTAAGTTCTGCATTCGCCACATTACTGTCCAGTGTGGATGGGAGTGAATCTGCAATGTCGTAGTAAATCTTTGTGTGATTATTTCCATAAATAGCTGGGAATAAAAGTACCAGGAAAACAACGATCCATACTTTATAGTGCTTTGTAATAAAAGCTGATGGCTTATCCATGTTGCTGAGCAACAGTTTATGTTTTGTCTTCTCAATTGGTTTATCAAATACAAGAACCAGAGAAGGTAAAACTGTTACGCAACAGATCACACCGATCAATACGCCTTTTGCCATAACGATACCAAGATCTCGGCCAAGTGCAAATGTCATAACACACAACGCTACGAATCCGGCTACTGTCGTAACAGAGCTTCCTGCCACAGACTTAAATGTATTGGAAATCGCATGTCCCATGGCACGTTCTTTCTCTCCCGGAAAACGCTTCTTGTTTTCCTCGTAGCTGTTCAAGAGGAAAATGGAATAATCCATTGTCACACCCAGCTGCAATACCGCAGTCAATGCCTTTGTAATATACGAAGTCTCTCCAAGGAAAATGTTGCTTCCAAGATTGTAGAGAATCGCAAGCCCAATACTGATCAGAAATAAAATCGGTACTACGAAAGATCCGCTTGTCAGTTCAAGTACGACCAGACTTAAAAGTGCTGCAATCACTACATAAACCGGAAGTTCTTTAAGTGCCAGATTCTTAATATCTGTAACAACTCCTGTCATACCGCTGATAAAGCACTGATCATTCGCCAGCTTCCTCATCTGTCCGACAGCATCCATAGCTTCATCAGAAGATGTTGTATTATCAAACAATACAAGCATCATCGTGGCATCGCCTTTGAAAAACGCCTCCTTTAAATCCTTTGGGATCATCTCCACCGGAAGACTGATATCAGCTACATCGTCATACCAGAGTACATCTTTTACATGCGGTACTTCACTGAACTGATCTTCAAGCTTCTGAACATCCTTCATGTCCATGTTCTCTACCACGACCATGGAGAAAGCGCCCATTCCATACTCATCCACCAGAATATCCTGACCCTTTACTGTCTCCAGATGCTCCGGCAGATAACTGAGCAAATCATAGTTTACACGTGTCTTTGCCATCCCGATGACCGACGGAATAATCAGAAGAAATCCGATGATCAACATCAGAACTCTGTGTTTGGCAATCCATTTGCCAACTTTAACCATTTGTATCATCTCCTATATTGTCTCACTACTCAAGTCTCTTATAGTATAGCGCAAAGTGACCATTAGTCAATATTTTTTTGTTAAAAAATGAAAAATGGTCATTTTTATTGACTTTTAGGAATTTTGTGCCATACTAGTAAAAAGACAATAGGAATTTTTCACAGAATGTATTTTTATGAAAACCTCTTATTGGCAAAGTTTGTATTATATATTACAATCACTAAAGACACACAAAGGAGGTCATTGAGATTATGGGAAAAGTAGATGATAATAAAAAGCTGAAAATGAATACACTGCTCCAGACTGCATTTGACCTGTTCACCGGAAAAGGCTTTGCCAAAACAACTGTATCCGACATCGTGAATCAGGCCGGTCTGGCAAAGGGGACATTCTATCTTTATTTCAAAGACAAGTATGATTTAAGAGATAAATTGATCGCATACAAAGCCTGTCAGCTTTTTGATGATGCACACAAGCAGCTTGAAGGGACTGAGATTAATTCTTTAGAAGAAGAGATTCTTTTTTTAACAGACTATATTATTGACCGTTTCCAGAAACAGCAGTCCTTGTTAAAATTTTTGTCAAAGAATCTCTCCTGGGGAGTTTTCCAGGATGCTGTCGGAACAGGTTCTGTAGTGTCCAGGCAATTTTATGATCACTACAGAAATTCACTTGTAAAATATAATGTAAACTGTGAGAATCCGGATCTCTTACTTTTTACACTAATTGAATTGATCAGTTCAACAAGTTACAACTGTATCCTTCATGAGAAACCTGTTTCTATGGAAGAGTACAAACCTTATCTTCATAAATCACTCAAGAAGGTCTATGAAGTGTTTGTAAGCGTTCAGGATTAAGTTTATTTTATTTAATTTATTTTTCTTTTAATGTTTGAACATAATTTTGACACATTTTCTGTCTATACTAAGACTCAGATAGTTGATAAACAACTATCTCCCCCCTCATAAAGTAATGGCATCCCGGTGTGCCGGGATGTCGACTTTACTCTCATTCCTTTAGATAATAAAAAGAAGACCCGATTGCCAATCTGCTGAAGCAGTGAGGTGCTCGGGTCTTACTTTTTGTGTTTTCATATGATGTCGTACAGGATTGTTTTATATATAACACCACTATATTCTGGCATCATCTAAGTTATCACTGCAACGCGAAAACCCGCTAACCTTTCGGCTAACGGGCTTCGTTGTGTTTATAGTTATCTAAAGGAATGAGAGTAAAGTGTTGACACTTTCCTGTGTCACAACTTTATGAGGGGGGGAAGATAATTGATTTTCTCTTATCAACTATCTTGATATTAGTATATCCGGAAAATGTGTCAAAAGTATGAGTGCTTTCTTAAAGAAGACGAAAAAATATAAACAGATTATGAAAAAATATAAACTAATAATTTATTTTTCTACGTTCTTCCATCCACTCGAGAAGATCTTCATATACCTGCTCCCGATCTGTCTCGTTAAGCAGTTCATGACGATCACCGGCATACAGTCTTAGACTGATGTCCTGGATTCCAGCCGCTTTGTATTTCTCATAAACTTTCCTTACGCCTTTTCCGAATCCTCCAACCGGATCTTCGGCACCGGCTGCGAAAAGGATTGGAAGCTGCTTCGGAATCATATAGATACTTTCTTTTTTCTCCATTATAAGCATCCCGGTAAACATGCTATAATACGCGTTCACTGTAAAGGCAAAGGAGCACAGTGGATCTGAAATATATTTTTCCAGATGTTCTTCATCACTGGTTACCCAGTCCGCGCGTGTCTTTGGATTCTTGAATTTCCTATTATAGGCACCGACTGCCATTCCATCCACCAGTTTACTTTTATAATGCCAGCCACGGAACATCGCCAGTGTCCTACACAATCTTCTTCCAAACTGAAGTGTCGCTCTCTGCTGATCTGCTACAACTCCGATAAACATTGCTCCCGCCAGCCCATTTCCATACATCTGTACATACTGGCGCAAAAGACTTGAGCCCATGCTATGTCCTAACATAAAGTAAGGTACATCCGGATATTTCTTCATCGTCCGCTGACGAAGTGTATGCATATCTCCGATCACGCATGCATTTCCATATTTTTCGTTAAAAAATCCATACTCCGACTTGCTCTGCACAGATTTTCCATGTCCTAAATGATCGTTTCCAACGACATAATATCCATGACTACACATGAATTCTGCAAATTCATCGTATCTCTTAATATATTCCACCATTCCATGGCTTAACTGCAGGACAGCTTTCACTTCTCCTTCCGGTTTCCACTCAATCGTGTGGATCTCCGTATTGCCATCCTTTGAAGGGAAATAAAACTCATCTCTCATCGTTCATTCACTACCTGTCATCTAATTTGATATAATCACGATATGGTGCAAGCGGCTTATAAGCCGGACGTATGATCTTATCTACATTCTTCAACTCTTCCAGTCTGTGTGCACTCCATCCAACGATACGTGCTGCCGCGAAAATTGGAGTATATAATGCCGGTGGAAGATCAAGCATGCTATAAACAAGTCCACTGTAGAAATCTACGTTCGCATTAACACCTTTATACATCTTACGTCTCTCGCTAATGATCTCCGGTGCCATCTTCTCTACTTTCTCATACAGTGCATATTCTGCCTCGTGGCCCTTTTCATATGCGAGCTGCTTTACAAACTTCTTGAAGATCTCCGCTCTTGGGTCGGATACAGAATAAATCGCATGTCCCATTCCATAGATCAGACCTCTCTTATCAAACGCTCTCTTCTCCAGCAGTGCCTCTAGGTAAGCTCTGATCTGATCATCATCCTGCCAGTCTGTCAGCTGCGTCTTCATATCTTCAAACATCTGTGTTACTTTTACGTTCGCACCACCATGTTTCGGCCCTTTCAAGGACGCCATAGCTGCTGCAATTGTAGAATAAGTATCTGTTCCTGAAGATGTAACAACATGCGTTGTAAATGTTGAGTTGTTACCACCGCCGTGATCCATATGAAGAACAAGAGCCATGTCAAGGATCTTCGCCTCAAGTTCTGTATACTGACGATCTTCTCTGAGCATCATCAGAATATTCTCTGCCATAGACAGTTCTTTCTTCGGTGCATAAATATACAGGTCTTCACCCATTTTATAATTGTAAGCAAGATAGCCGTAAACCATAAGCATTGGGAACTGGCTGATCAGGTTCAGACTCTGACGCAGTACATTCGGAATGCTTGTATCATCCGCTTTGTCATCGTAAGAATAAAGCTGAAGAATACTTCTTGTAATACTGTTCATCATATCACGGCTCGGAGCCTTCATGATCACGTCACGTACAAAATTCGGTGGAAGCATCCGGCGGTCAGCTATCATATCCTTAAAATTCTCAAGTTCCTTCTGATTCGGAAGCTCTCCAAAAAGAAGCAGATATGCAATCTCCTCAAATCCAAAATGTTTCGCCTCAAGGAATCCGCTTACAAGATCTTTAATATTGTAACCTCTGTAATAAAGATTACCTGCACACGGTACGGATACACCGTCTACAATCTTTGTTGCACACACATCGGATATATTTGTCAATCCGGCAAGTACACCTTTACCGTTCAGATCTCGAAGTCCTCTTTTTACCTCGTATTTGGTATAGAGTTCTTTGTCAATTGCATTGTTCGTTTCACATTTCAGAGCAAGTTCTTCAATCTCCGGAGTGATGTCAAAAAATATGCTGTTAATATCTTTGGCCATGGGCTCTTCCTCCTTCTCTTGTTTCTTCTAATGTCTTTTATCTTTTAATTATACTAGATATCCGTCTAGTAAACAATTAACTGAATATTAAATCTTTATGAATCAAAAAGTGAAGAAGAATAAAGTTGCTGTCCACTACATTTTTGTAAACAGCAACTTTGTAAATTCCTTTAATATTATTTTATCTGCAATCATAAAGAAAATCTGCCAGCTTTGCAAATTCTTCCAGCGTAAGGGCTTCCCCTCGAATAGATGCACCTCTTCCGAGTGCTTCAATCGCTGCCTCGATTTCTTCCTTCGTGTAGTCAAGTTCTGCCGAATTCTTCAGTCCATTTGCCAAAGTCTTTCTTCTCTGGTTAAAGGAGGCACGGATAATACGGAACATAAGCTTTTCATCCTTTACCTTCACCGGTGGTTCTTCATAACGTTCCAGACGGATTACCGCAGATCCAACCTTCGGACGAGGCATAAAGCAGTTTGGTGGTACATTTGCCACAATATATGGTTTCGCATAATATTGCACAGCCAAAGACAGTGCACCATAGTCCTTCGTTCCCGGTCCCACCTGCATACGGTCTGCAACTTCTTTCTGAACCATAACTGTAATACTCTTGATCGGAACATGATTCTCAAAAAGTCCCATAATGATCGGCGTTGTAATGTAATATGGCAGGTTGGCCACAACCTTGATCGGTTTTCCTCCATTTTCCTCTTCTGCAAGCTTTGCAATATCTACTTTCAGGACGTCATTGTTAATAACACGGGCATTGTCATAATCTGAAAGCGTATCTTCCAGAATCGGAATCAGTGCCTTGTCAATCTCAACTGCAACAACTTTTCTCGCTGCACATGCCAGATACTGTGTCATCGTTCCGATTCCTGGTCCGATTTCCAATACAAAATCATCTTTTGTAATCTCTGCTGCCGCAATAATTTTGTCCAGTACATGTGTATCGATCAGAAAGTTCTGACCGAACTTTTTCTGGAATACGAAATTATATTTCTGTAATACTTCTATCGTATTCTGTGGATTTCCAAGTGTTGGTTCTTTCATCTCATCTCTCCATTTCTTATAATTGATATAAATCCCTTGCATTCTTCTCTGTCTGTTCGATCACCTGCTCCGCAGAAATGCCTTTTAACTCTGCAATCGCTTCTACAACATATGGCAGGTACAAGGATGAATTTCTCTTTCCTCTGAATGGTGTCGGTGCCAGATACGGGCAGTCTGTCTCAAGAACAATTGACTCCAGTGGAATTTCTTCTACAATCTCTTTTAACTTCTTTGAGTTCTTGAATGTCACAACACCGCCGACTCCGATGTAATATCCCATCTTTACATATTCTCGCGCCATCTCAAGGCTGTAAGAATAACAGTGTATCACACCTTTGAGTCCTTTTCCATGTTCTTTCATAATTTCCATCGTATCAGCTGCCGCCTCACGGCTATGGATCATCACAGGTTTGTTCATCTCTCGTGCAAGATCCAGCTGTCTGATGAACCAGTGTTTCTGCAGATCATGCCCTTCTTTATCCCAATAATAATCAAGTCCGATCTCGCCAACCGCAACGATCTTTTCTTTCTTTAATAATTCTCTCATTCGAGCGAAATTCTCTTCATTCAGTGCACCGACTTCGTCCGGATGTACACCTACTGATCCATATATAAATGAATATTTCTCTGCGAGTTCTACTATCTTATCCCAGGACTCTACTGTCGCCGCTGCATCCACAATTGTTCCAACGCCGCCTGCTGCCATACTGCTTAGTAGCTCATCTCTGTCTGTGTCAAACTGCTCATCATCATAATGCGCATGTGTATCAAATATCATTTTATTTACCGCCTGTTTTCAATATTTCTAATCTTGTGCTTTATTTTACCACAAATAATTCTTTCCGTCTTCATATAATACATCCATCGCCCCAATGTCCAAGGTTCTCAAGTTCCGCACAACTAACTAAATCAGACATTTCATAAGCAGATTTTTTCATTCTTATACCTTAACGTGTTACATTTTATTTCGTTTTAATACTAGCATGTGAAAATTTAATTAGCAAGATAAAAACAGCGAGATACAGGTCATTTCCCATATCTCGCCGCTTTTCTTTCATTTTATCATATCCAATAATTGATTCATGATTTTCAATGATGACTAATGATTTCTATAGTAATTGATCAGACATCCGTCAAGAATGATCTCACGCTCTGCGTCTGTCAGATCTCCCAGCTTAAGGTTCAGTTCTTTGAGTTCATCACCTACAACATAAGCTTTGATCACATCCGCTTTCTCTTCTACTGCTTTTCTCACATTAGGAACAAAGATGTAATCTCCGTTCTTGAAGGAAAGTGCTTCATGATCTTCTTCTGTCAGGAATGGGAGCATTCCCCAGTTGATCAGGTTAGAACGGTAACGCTTTGTTGCATACTCTGTTGCGATGTTTGCCCATCCGCCAAGTACTTTCTGACAGGAAGCTGCCTGCTCACGAGCAGATCCGTCTCCTGGTTTTACTGCGAAGATTGTACTTCCGACACCAAGGTTACCCTTGCCAACTTCCGGATATGTCTCGTGGATCTTATCCATCACCGGTTTCAGTTCTGCAAGAGCATCTACCGGACATTCATCTGCTTCAATTGCTTTCTGAGCTTTCTGTACTTCTTTTGCACGTCCAACGTATGCAGGGTCTTTTCTTGAAAGAGCGAACTCTGCAAGTCCCAGTGGATTAGAACGGTAAGAAGATGTCTCTCCGGACGGAATCAGCTCATCTGTTGTTGTAACAGGATCATGGATCTCAGATACAACCTTCACAAGCAGGTTCTGTGGAAGTGCTGACATTGCCGGCCAGTCCTTAATGTTTGGTCCAAATTTAATCTCAACGTTTGGATCAGCAACGCCCTTGCTGTCAAATACACGATTTGCATAAATGTTCTTATCAAAGTGATATTTCTGTCCTTTGTACTCTACATCCATTGCTGTTGCCGGTGTTAAGAATCCTTTGTTTGCTGCTGTTGCTGCGATAGAACGAGCATCCATCAGTGCTACAGAAGAGATCTGTCCGTTCTGCAGCTTACTTCCTTCACGGTTCGGGAAGTTTCTTGTTGTATGACGGATAGAGAATGCGTTATTCGCCGGAGTATCTCCTGCTCCGAAGCACGGTCCACAGAATGCTGTCTTCACAACAGTTCCTGCTTCCATAAGATCTGCAATTGCACCATTCTTAACAAGTTCCATATAAATCGGTGTACTTGCCGGGTAAACGCTGAATGTAAATTCATCTGCTCCAATGTTCTTTCCTTTGATGATATCTGCAGCTGCACAGATATTTTCAAATCCACCACCTGCACATCCTGCGATGATTCCCTGCTCTACATAGAACTTACCGTTTCTGATCTTATCCTGCAGAGAGTAATCAACTGCACCGTCAAGACTTACAAGTGCTTTCTGCTCTACATCATGAAGGATGTCTGCCAGATTTGCGTTCAGTTCATCAATTGTATAAACATTGCTTGGGTGGAATGGCATTGCGATCATTGGCTTGATCTCGCTTAAGTTCACATAAACCATACCGTCATAATATGTAACTGCTCCAGGATTCAGTTCTTTGTAATCTTCACTTCTTCCGTGAATATCATAGAACTCCTGAATCTTCTCATCTGTTTTCCAGATAGAAGACAGACAAGTTGTCTCTGTTGTCATAACGTCGATTCCGATACGGAAATCTGCACTAAGCTTGCTGACTCCAGGTCCAACAAACTCCATAACCTTGTTATTCACATAGCCGTTCTTGAATGTAGCTCCGATGATTGCAAGAGCAACGTCCTGCGGTCCTACACCTTTCATCGGCTCTCCGTCTAAGTAGATTCCGATCACGCCCGGCATCTTAATATCATAAGTCTTATTCAGAAGCTGTTTCACAAGCTCTGGTCCACCTTCACCCATAGCCATCGTTCCGAGTGCTCCGTAACGTGTATGGCTGTCAGATCCAAGGATCATCTTTCCTCCGCCTGCAAGCATCTCACGGGCAAACTGATGGATAACTGCCTGATGCGGTGGTACATACATACCGCCGTACTTCTTCGCACAAGTTAGTCCAAACATATGATCATCTTCATTGATTGTTCCACCAACTGCACAAAGACTGTTATGACAATTTGTAAGTACATACGGCATCGGGAACTTCTCAAGTCCTGACGCACGTGCTGTCTGGATAATTCCAACAAATGTGATATCATGGGATGTCAGCTTATCAAAACGGATCTGCAGACGCTCCATGTTCTCGGATGTATTGTGTGCCTTTAAAATACCATATGCCATTGTGTTCTGAGCGGCTTCTTCCTTCGTCAGCGGAACCTGCACATTTCCTGTGTCTTCTACTATCTCTGTTCCATTGAGAAGATATACGCCATTCTCGTACAATTTAATCATGTAAAGACCTCCTTCAATCTGATCTATAGTTTTGAAATAACTGCTACCATATTAACATATTTGAGTGTTTCGGTAAATCTAAATTTTCACAATTCAGCATTGTAACTCAATAAAGTGCAATTTCTACTGATTTTTTAGATAGATAGCGGAAATCTCATCTCAATAATAAACTCATTTTTCTCTGTCTTCGCGCTGATTTCTCCATTCATACGTTTCACAAGTTCCTTTGCAATAGATAATCCCAATCCGGTAGATGTTTTGCTCCTTGCCACATCCGCTTTATAAAATCTGTCAAAGACATGTTCTATATCGATCTGCTCCGAATGTATCACCTGATTGCTGATTCGCAATACTGCATGCTCCTGCTTACGCTCTAACACAATACTTATCTTCTTTTCTCCATGATCCAGGCCATTTTTAATTACATTCTGAATAACACGGTGGAGTCCTTGTTTATTTCCGGCTATGGATAGCAGTTCTTCTGTAATCTGAATATCCGGCTGGATTCCCCTTCTTACCCAGTCATCATAATAGGAAAACACCGTTTCTTTCAGAATCCGGTTGATACAGCAAGGCGTCAGTTCCAGACTATAGGATTCATTTTTTAACTTTGTGAACATGAAAAGTTCTTCCAGCATTTCATTCAGACTGTGTATTCTTTCATGAATAATATTCAGATAACGTCTCTGGTCTTCGACATTTTCGCATTCTTCCATAAGCTGAAAATATCCGTCCAAAGATGTCAGCGGTGTCCGGATATCATGGGAAAGGTTCGTATAAGTATCCGCAATCAAAGCTTCTTTCTCCTGATAACGCTGCTTCTCTTTTCTTTGTAATTCCAGAAGTTCATTCAATCTGTCTGAAAGCGTTCCGATTCCACCCAAATCAAACTCGCGTTGAATCAACATGTTACTGTCATGTTTCATCAAGAACGCCAATTGGCGGCAGATGTCCTTCACCTGCCGCTGATATTTCCACATAATAATAAATTGTAAAATGATAATTCCTGCTAATATTCCAATTACGATATACATCCGCTAAATATCCCTCTTTTGAAAAACAGCACTGCTTGCAGCTATCATTATGACAGCAAACACAATCGCCACGCCGAATGCTTCCAGACACTCATTTCCACTTGGATTCATAGAAAGCAGTGATAATTTTCCGGTTATCGTATACTTGTAAATCTGGAAATTCTGGATTCCCATTTTCCGAACAGCACTGTTTATTAATCCGTATACGATACTCATTATATTCATTGTAAGACAAATCGCGATGACCATGCTGATCACATTATTTTTCAGAATAATTGCAATCGCCATGCAGATCAACACGAGTGCATAATGAAGGGCCAGCTCCGTCAGGAAATAAGACAGAACAGCTTTTGAACTTCCCCACGTCAATTCTTTGAATACTATATAGTTCGCAGCTCCCTGGAGCAAGAATGCTCCTGCCATTGTCAGCATCGTAAAGACCGCCAATGCAATGGATCTGGAAAAAATCAGTGCTCCTCTTTTTTGAACCTGACCGCCAATATTTTTAATATAACCGCTTCCGATATCCGCTGTTGAAAACATCACCGCAAAAATCACCAGAAACAACGCATAAAATTTCCCCTGAGAATTTGCAAAGAAAATGTCATACACCGTAACCTTTTCTCCCGGTTCTGTCGGCAGTGTCACCATCATTCCCACATTAATATTCTCTGCAGTCGGTTCCGCAAACTGCTCCTGCCGCACGGTATCTTCTTTACTTAATGAATCATAATCTATTTTACACATAAATGTTGTAAACAGTACTGACACAGCCAGCACGATCCATACTACATACATACTTTTGGTGCGAAACATCCGGTACAAATCCATTTTTATCATATTAAGCATGGCTGGCACCTCCTGTCAGATTCAGGAAATACGTTTCCAGTTCTTCACTCGTTATAGAAAGCCCTTTTACCGGAATTCCTGCCTTTGCAAGCTCCATATTCAACGCTGCGCTTTCATTCAGACGTTCAAAAATGTGAATATGTTCTTTGTCTGTTACCTGATAATTCGTAAATCCCATAGCATCCAGCACCGGAATTGCCAGCTTCGGATCAGCCAGTGTTAATTCCATCCGCTCACTGCATCTTCGCATTAATTCTTCTCTCGTAAGCTCCTGCAATAAACTTCCATTGTGAATGATTCCATAATCGGTAGCAATCTTCGATAATTCCTCCAGTATATGACTGGAAATGCAAATCGTCATATTCCTCTCTTTCTGAAGTCTCTGAATCGTGTCACGGACCTCAGCAATTCCCTGTGGATCCAACCCATTGATCGGTTCATCAAGGATTAACAGATCCGGTTCTCCAACCAACGCAAGACCAATTCCCAGACGCTGTTTCATTCCAAGAGAAAAGTGTTTTGTCTTTTTCCGTCCCACATGCTCCAGACCTACTGTTTTCAATATCTCATCAATGTAACCTGCTTTCTTTATCCCAAACAGCTTGCATTTGATATTCAGATTTTCATATGCGGTCATATTTCCATATAATCCCGGTGCTTCAATCAGACATCCCACACGGGAGCGGACTTTCTGTAAATCCTTTCCCTTGTATCCGAAGATCTCAATCTCTCCGCTCGTCGGCCTGGAAAGCCCACTGATCATCTTCAGGCAAGTCGTCTTCCCGGCTCCATTTCGTCCGATAAATCCATAGATAGCGCCCTTTTTAATATGCATGCTGACACTGTCCACAGCTTTATGATGTCCATACCGCTTCGTCAGCCCTCGTGTTTCCAATAACATCTCACTCAAATTTTTCATCTCCTTTTTCTTATCTGCATTTATCATAAAAGATGAATCCTAATCAAACGCAAATAAATAGTAAAAAAAGAGTAAAGATTACGCATGAAGACGATAACCGATTCCCCATACTGTCTCAATGTATTCCTCCGAAGTCACTTGTTTGATCTTCTTGCGGATATTGCTGATATGTACGTCCAATGTCTTCGTCTCACCCATATAAGGTTCGTCCCAGGCATATTCGAAAATATCCTCTTTACTGAAAACCTGTTTTGGATTCCTGAGCAGTAATTCTAAAATCGCAAACTCCTGTTTTGTGATCTTCGGAAGTATCTTTCCAGCAATTTCAACCTGAAATGTATTTCTGTTTAATACCATATCTTTAAATGAAAGCGTATGCTGTTCCTCTGCTTCCTTTTCTTCTTTATGACGGAGTTGTACCTGAACTCTTGCCAGCACTTCCCTGATTTCAAATGGTTTCGTTATATAATCATCCGCTCCGCTCGTTAAAACCTCTACCTTTTCATCCAGGCTGTCTTTTGCAGTCAACACAATAACCGGAAGATTTCCCTTTTTCCGTATTTCCTCCAGAACTGCCTCACCTGGAATTCCGGGCAGCATCAGATCCAGCAGCACGAGTGCATAACCGTGCTCCTGCATATTTAAAAGCAGCTTTGCTTCGGTCCCGGAAAATGCCTGCTCACAGGAATAGCCTTCTTTGGATAATGCCTCCTGAAGCAAGTTATTAATATTTGTATCGTCTTCTACAATCAGTATTTTCTGCATGATATTGCTCCTTTATCTTCCTCAATACTCGGCCATGATTTTCTGAGTGCTGCATAAGAAATCAAGAAGTTTGCAAGCCATCCGGCCGGTACTGCAAGCCAGACAAATGCAATTCCGAACCGCGGTGCAAAAATCAAAGCGACAGACAAACGAATCGCAAGATTTACCATATTCGCAATGAGAAACGGACGCATGATTCCAAGTCCACGAAGAACTCCATCGGTTGCCATCTTGATACCCATAAAGATGAAAAAATATCCAAGCCATCTCATATAATCACCGGATACCTGATACGCTAAAGCTGTTCCATCTTTTCCAAGGAATAAGGAAGAAATCTGATTGTGCAGTGATTCAATGACCAGAAAAGCAAGGACTGCAAAACCTAAATCTAACACCAGTGCCGCATGATAGCCTTTTTTGAGCCGTTCGATTTTCTTTGCACCAAGATTCTGGGATATATACGGCGAAATCGCATTGCCGATGGATACAAAAATCAGTGAAAAAACATTTTCCACTCGCATCGTTGCCGAATAACCTGCGAGCGCCTGTGTGCCAAATGGATTTACAACTGCCTGTACGATCATCATACCGATCGACACTGTAGACTGCTGGAGAACTGACGGTACGGCAATTTGAAGCATCGAATATAACTCCTGTCCGTCAAACCATTCAAACTGACATTTATACCGTCTCATTCTATAAAGGAAAATCAGAAATGAAAAGACCGCGGAAATCCCCTGTGCAATAAGCGTTGCCAGGGCCGCACCAAACACGCCGAGACCAAGTCCGGCTACCATCCAAAGATCCATAAAAATATTTAATACGGATGAAAAAATCAGAAGAACCAATGGAATTCTGGATTCACCGATGGAAGTAAACATCGTTGAGAGGATGTTGTACATAAACAGAAATGGGAATCCCACAAAATAAACCCGCAGATACAGCACTGCTTCATCCAGTATATCAGGAGGTGTTTGTAATAAACTCATCATTGAATGTGAAAAGCAAAAACCAAAGATTCCAAGTAGTATGCTCAGGACTAAAAAGCTGATCAGCGATGTCGACACAATTGTTTTCATTTTACCATAATCTCTGGCTCCAAAATAACGGCTTACGAGTACACCTGCGCCTACACCGGCACCCAGAGCTACACAAATGAAAACATTCGTAAGTGCAGCACAGGCACCGACAGCCGCAAGTGCCGAAGAACCAACAAACTGACCGACAATGATCGAATCAGCCATATTATATATCTGCTGAAAAAAACTGCCTAAGATCATAGGCATTGCAAAAACAGTTAACGCTTTCAGGGGCGCATCTGTGATTAGATATTCATCTTTTGACATGATCATACTTCTCCTCAATCAAAATCTCTGGTAATATTTGTAAGCCATTTCTTTCTGAAATAGTGAATAAATACCACGGGCATTTTCTCGAACTCATCTAAAGTCATTACAAAGTAAACCCAGACAGGCGGTAATTTAAAAACATATGCTGCAAGGAAAGTAGCCGGAACTGCAACAAGCCACATAAATATGGAATCTACGATCATTCCAAATCTGGAATCACCGCCGCCTCTGAAACACCCACATATAAGGCAGGTATTAATTCCTTCTCCCACAAGACGCCAGGTTGTCATAATTATAAAAATACTAAGATAAGAAAGGGCAGTCTCGGTCAATTTATCCCGATAGAAGTCCAGTATCAGAGGACGAATCGCCAGAATAATAACGCATCCGATCAGGCTTACAGCAAGTGTTATCCTAAGCATCCGTTTCCCGTATTCTCCGGCTGTATCAATTTGATCTTTCCCTAACTCCTGGCTGATAATGATAGTCGTAGCATTTGCAAAACCGCGGCAGGCAATAGCACCAATATTTACCACCATAACAGCAACCGCATTTGCGGCAACCATGTCATCTCCGATATGCCCAAGAATTGCTGCAAATGCTGAAGTGGCAAAACTCCAGACAACATCATTTACCACGGCTGGAGTGGCAATTTTCATAAAGTCATGAAACAAAATGCCTGATTTCGCAAAGAAGTATTTTATCCGGAATCTGACATCTGAACTGTTTAATGAATAGATGAGACAAATTAATACCTCTGTAATTCTGGCAATCACAGTACCAAGTGCAACACCTGTAACGCCAAGCTTTGGAAATCCAAACAGACCAAAGATAAATGTGGCATTACAAAGTACATTGACACAAAGAGAAACAATGTACGTAATAGAAGGCAGCATTATTTTTCCAATACTTCGAAGAGCGCTCATAAAAACCTGCGAGAACCCCATAAACATAAATGAAAATGAAATCACCTTCAAATACTCACTTCCGGCAGCAATCGTATCCGGACTATTTGTGAAAATCTTCATAACCGTAACCGGCATAGTAAAGGAAATAACGAAAAATATAAGCGAGACGATCAGTGAAATCCGTTCCGCAAGACCGAGAATCCTTTCTACTGTCTTTTTATCCCCTTTTCCCCAGTACTGGGCACACAGAACCGAAGTTCCTGTAGCCATACCGTAATATAAGCAGAACAGAATAAACGTATACTGGTTCGCAAGTGATGAAGCTGACATCGCCGTCTGGCTTACGTATCCAAGCATTACCGTATCGGCAATGTTTACCAATGTTCCAATCAAATTTTGAATCATGATCGGAAAGGCTAATTTTGATGCGTATTTTAAGAAATCTTTTTTATTTAGCATACAACTGTTCTTCCTTAATTCTATAAATGTTTAATCTACAGTACTGTTTTTGCAGCATCATCAGCCTTCCTCTTCTCCGTAATGTTTACTCAAAGAGAAGCCTCTTCCTCGTACCTCTGTAACTCTGCTGATGATCATAAATGCCTCCGGGTCAATCTGTCTGATCAATTTCTCAACTTGTGGAAGTTCTCGATTAGACACAATACTCAATACAATCTGCTTTTGTTCTTGTTTGTAACCGCCTTCCCCATACAGCATCGTCACGCCTCTGTCTACCTGCGCAAGAATTGCCTGACGTACTTCTTCCACCTGTTTGCTGATAATCTTCACTTCCGTCTTGGTATTTCCCATCACTAACACTTTGTCCAGCACTGTCGTGTAGATCATTACCAGTAAAATTCCGTATAAAACGCGTTCCGGAGGATTATATAGAATCTGCGGTAACAGAATCAATATATCAAATACATTCAGACTCACTGACACCGGAATTCGAAAATACTTATTCAAAATCAACGGTGGAATATCCATACCTCCGGTAGAAGCTCCTGTTCGAATTACAATACCAAGTCCAATCCCGATTCCAAGTCCGGCAAAAATCGTATTCAGCATTGGATTATCCGTGATCACCAGATCCCCAAAAATATGATTGGCCGCTTCCAATGCAATTGGATATGTGAAAGAACTGAGAATTGTCGTCAGTGCAAATTTCTTACCAAGAAAAATCACTCCAACTATCAGCATCACAATATTAAATGCTAAGACAAATCCAGAAATTGATGCTCCCGTAAAATGCTTCACTACCAGACCAATACCGGTTGTTCCTCCTGTCATCAGATTCCCCGGTAAAAGAAAAAGTTTGATTACAAAAGCATAGAAAACATTTCCAAAAATGACCTTTGCAACGGTACTTGCCCGCTTTAAATATGCCTTATCCATAAATTCCTCCCATTAGCCATATGATTTTGATTATCCCTAAAAACGCCTGTTAGAGAATCTTCCCTAACAGACGTTCTTCAAAGTATTTCCTAATATAGTGATATTATACTGAGAAATGCGGGCAGTTTCAATAGGATTTTTCAAAGCACAACATATTGGGGGAAATAATAGTAGGATACAAAAATAACCTCAGTGCAAAGCTATGAGGTGACTTTTGTAATTAATAAAAATGTGGACTAATCGTCTAACGGTAGTTCTTTTTTCTAATATCGATATTAAGTCTGACTAGATATTATTACTCGATAATTGTAGAAATTTTACCTGTTTCTGCTGTAGGTCTGCCTTCAGGAATAGCAGACCGGTGTACAAATGTGATTTTCCGTGTGATTCGTGGGGAAAATCCAGATTTTCCGATGTGTCCATGTGGGTTTGGAGATTTTGTTATCATGATGTTATCACAGTTTTATAGTTCACTCATTATTCCATCTACTTTTTTCATAATGTAATCCGGTACAATATTAAACTTCATAACATCAAGATAGTGTAAATAATCATTTTCTATATGATAGGTTTCATCAATAAATTTATACCATGCACTGTCCATCGGTCTTAAACGCAACTGTTTATCATCAACTATGTCTTTCAACGCCCTGAACAATTGAATTTTCAGATAAGCATTTAATTCCGAATTATACAATTCTTTGATATGATCTATCGTATATGTATTTTCAAGCAACTCTTCATAATTAAAATCTGGAATAAATTCTTTGATTTTATTTAATCCTTCATTGATTTCTTCAGGTAACATATCCTCATATACATCACTAGCAATTTTTCTTTTTATCGGTCTGGCATGTACAAGGCAAGATAAAATCTCATATGCATTTCCCCAAGCATCTCTGCATTCATTTAATTCGCATAATTTCCTAAGAAAAGCAATTCGGCTTACAACATTAACATTCTCATCAGTAGAAATCTCTTTACACTCACGCAAAATCAACTTAACGTCATCTTCCGGATTAATATCTTTTTCTATCACTTTTCCTTCAACATTACAAATAAATGAAGCAACCGCTTTACTTTCATCTAATTTCCCAACTACAATAAAATCCGTAATAGGTTCAAAATCATGTGTTAATAACAGTACTGTTTTACCTGCAAACGTAACATTTTTATTGCCTACATTTTTGAACATTCTCTGTAGAATAGCATATTTTTTATTAGTATCGAACGAAGAAATCGGATCATCCAAAATAATCAAATCAGAATCTTGCAAATTGGCATAATACATAAAAAGTATCAATGAAAATGCATTTTTCTCTCCCCAACTTAAATGTTGTCTGATTTTTGTAACATCTGTTTTTTCTTCTGTAAAACATTGTTTCAATATAGTTCTACTATTGGATTCATCTTCCGTTTTAATTACTAACTCATAATTTATGCCGGCTGTTTTCAGAAATTCATTTATGTCCGTTTGTGATTGAACTATAGTTGCCTGCATAATTCCCTTGAGTGCTCCCATTTCCTGTTTTAGGACCGCAACTTCCGACCGCAATTTATCTACTTTATTATTAATCCGTTCAAATACTCCCTCTATTTTTTCACCACCAAATATATGGAATAATTCTTGCGGAAATATCATTGATGCAATTTGTGTGTCTAGTTTCGATATATCATTTATGACGATCTTTCTGTTTCCAAACTCTTCAATAGCAATAAATCTGGACAAAATCAAATCAAATTCCCCCAGCAAATCGCTCATAATCTTTTCAATAATATCTTCCGGGGTATCATTTTTCACATAAGATATCAACGTTGTATATTGGTCTGGTTTAATATAAGCTTCCAAACTTTCCAGCAGATCTAATAGTTCCTTCAAATTTTGTGAATCTGTTTTTGTATAATTCTTTTGAAATATCTCTTTACGCTTGTCGTGTTCAATCCGGTTTACCTTTTCAGAACAATACGGACATCTGTCTTCAATGTCATATGTATCGCCTTTGTTCTTCCAGTCTATCCACTCTATATTAATATCTTTATTCGCAAAAAAATCTTTGTAAACCTCTAATTCATTTGGAACATTATACAGATTTTGTTTTGTTAACAGACTTTTCATTGTTCCACGTCTGTTCAATGTTCCCTTGGCTGTTCTTTTAAACTTTCCACCAATTTTTTCCATCAATTCCTGCAATTCTATAACTTCTGAATCTTTTTCCATAATCTGATGTAACGACTTTAAATGCTGATCCAACTGCTCTTTCTTACTATCATACGTCGGTGTTTTTAAAAAAACTTCAAACGAATTCTCTATCACCTCATCCTCTTTAAAAACAACCTTGTCAACAAACTCCTCATTAAACACAAGAACCTTTTCAAATGGGGGATTCATTGTTACACCAGCCGGGTCCTCTGCAAAATATGATTTTAACTCCTGAAGCTTTTCTGGATTATTTGCTACTTCTATTGCCTTTGCTATCGTCGTCTTTCCAGTTCCATTTATTCCATACTTAATATTTAATTTTCCTTCTTCAACCTTTATGTTACCCGTCAAAATACTGTTACAATTTTTCACTTCTACATGATACATCTACACCCCTCCAGATTATTTTTCATAGTCCATCTTCGCATACCTCATAATATACGAATTTAAGCCAACGCCCTTCCTTGCAAGCATTTTCATCTGCTCAACTTTATCTATTCCTGCACTTCTGTAAGAATAACGATAACGAGCTCCTCTTCCAAAAACTACATCTATATAGTCCTGTCCAATTGAATACGCTTTTACATTAGAATTTCCGCCCAAGTTTAAATATTCTTCCATAATAATACCTCTTTCTCTAAATGTCGTTTTTTTGTTAGCACTCGCCGCTGATGAGTGCTATTTTTTTATCATTGTACCATACTATCCTTTAAGCTACAAGTTCAAAAAATAAAATCAGCACGATCTCTGAAACTGAATTTCAAAAGATCATGCCATAATTTAAATTTCCCGAAAATAATCCAACTCACCAAAAAAATCTATTATTTGTCCTACTATTTTATCCCTGTATATTTCATCTTTTTTCATTTCCTTTATTGTACATTCCCATATAATAAGCTGCTTTATTTTGAGTTCCTGTAATTCTTTTCTGACTATTTTATCCCTATTTACATTTGCACTAAACTTTTTCTGCCAGAATTCTATCTTTGATTTTGGCATATAAGCATATTTGCATCCCTCATGCCTGTGCCAAAAACACCCATGTACAAAAATTGCTGTATTATATTTTTTCATGTATATATCTGGATGTCCCGGTACACTTTTTGAATTTACTCCGTATCTGTAACCCTTGGCAAACAATAATTTTCTCAGATATATTTCCGGTTTCGTATTCTTTGAATGTATTGCTGCCATATTTTTGCTACGTTCTTCCGGACTTTTTATATCCATAATTATATCTGCTTTCTCTCATAAAATTTCTGTTTTTCTTTTACTTCTTCCAAAAACATTTTCACAGAATAGAGCCAATCTCGCTGTTTTAATGTATATGTTTCATGAATTGGCAATGGCAACACCAGTTGTAATTTTTTATTAATCATTTCATTAGTCTGATTTTCACTTATTGCCGATTCAAGTGTCAGCAAGTGTTTGCGTTCTATTCGCTCTGCTTCAGACAATACCTGTCGCCATCTGTCTTTACATGTACTTTTAGCTCCCAACATTGTCAATTCTACTTCCGGATATGTTTTATCTCTGTACGCTTCTATATTTGGGAAAATAAAATCCGGCTTCGATTTATCTTCAGTAACTGGTGTATGTGAATATATAATTTTCTGTTCTTTTAACAATGCTTCTATATGATTCTCCAAAGATAATCCTGCTCTGCTTTTTCTTCTGTTTTGCACAGAAAGCGAAAATTGGATAAATGCATCCACATCAACATCTTCACCCACCTTAAATCCCTGCTGAATTCGCTCTTTTATCAGATATTGTTCCAGTAACTTAAATAATGCTTCCTCTCGGTTCACCCATTTAAGTAAAGTATCATCTGGATTTTCTACAGGATCTACATCCGTAATTGTATTTCTTGCATATGCAGAAAATTCCCTTGTCGTTGGAAAACTTCCATGAAATTCAATTAACATCGGTTCAAGATAAGATTCTATACTTCGATCTTCATATTCAATTCCTATTTGTTCTAAAATCATTCTGACAGCGAATTCAATTTGTTTATCTCCACTGCTAAATTCAGTTTTTCCAATAAATCTTTCCGCATCTTCCTCGTTCAAATCGAATAACCAATATAACTGATTTTCTATTGTACTATCTTTCTTGGCAATGATAATAAGTAAGGTATCATCTGTTCTTTTGCATATAAAAAGACTGTCTCCGACTTTTGCACGTTTTGATACTTCTGTCGTTGGAAAGTAAAATCTCCATTCTGTCCTTTTTGGATTATTGTACCTTGAATCATACCATGTCATCTTTCCGGATGCATCTATAGTAAAATCATCTTCCATATATAAAAATATCGTGTCAAACTCTCTTCTTTGGATATCTGTTCCCAATATCTGTCGCATGGCTTTATTTCCATTAAGTTCATGCTGATTACTACTTTCAATATTAGCTTCAACTTCAGATAATTTTTTTACAATCACCCCGGAAAAGTATTTATTTAAATAACCTGTTTCCATTCCGCACCTTCTTTATCCAATCTGTCAATTTCATCTACAATTAGTTTTGCAACTTCTCCCATTAATGGAACAACTACAGAATTTCCAAATTGCTTATATGCCTGTGTATCCGAAACAGGAATCTTAAATGTATCCGGAAAGCCCTGCAATCTTGCACATTCTCTTGGAGTCAGCCTTCTCGGATTCTTTCCTTCCTGTGCAATAAGCACTTCCGATCCATCTTTGTAATACCTAGCACTCAATGTCCGGGACACTCCATCCAAAGGAGCTATTCCATATCCAAATCCGTTACCAGCTGCCCGATGCTTTGCTGCGTAATTCTGCAGATATGTCCACAATTTATCAGACAATGTGTATTTGTCCGCAACCTCTTCATCAAGAATATCTCTCATAACGGGTTTTGGAACACGTGGTGTAAGATTAAACTCAAAATCAATTTTATCTCCATAGCGTTCTCTGTCAAATCCTACAATTAATATTCTCTCTCTGTGCTGAGGAACATAATTCTGTCCATCCAGAACTTTATAGAAAATTTCATAGCCCAACTCATCCAGTGACTCTCTGATTACCTGAAAAGTTCTTCCTTTATCATGGCTGCATAAATTTTTAACATTTTCAAGCATAAATGCCTTAGGTCTTTTTTCTTTCAATATCCTGCAGACATCAAAAAACAAAGTGCCCTGTGTTTTATCCTCAAATCCGGTGGCTCTTCCCATACTGTTTTTCTTTGATACCCCGGCTATTGAAAAAGGCTGACACGGAAATCCCGCAACCAGAATATCATGATCCGGAATATCTTCGGCATTAACTTTTGTAATATCTCCTTCCGGCTGTTCTCCAAAGTTTGCAAAATAAGTCTGCTGACTATATTTGTTCCATTCACTTGAATAAACACATTGACCGCCGGCCCGGTCAAATGCAATACGCATACCACCAATCCCAGCAAAAAGATCAATAAATGTAAATTTTTTCTCTTTCCCTGTATTCTTCTTCTTTTTTACATCACTCATATAATATGCTACTGCTTCTCTAACACAGTCCTGCATACTCAATTCATTCTTTTCTGAATATGAATTCAGCTCATTATATAACTCATCATCAACTCTTATATGTACCTGTCTCATTCTCATCACTCCCTGGGAATATATTTATACCTGTTTTTTCCCTATTATACTCTAATATAATTTAAAAAGCAAGCGAAAATACGAACATACTTTCGCTTGCTTTTTCCTTTTTAGTGGTTATCTACTACTATGAATACATAATTTTCAGAGTGCTTTCTTCCATCACTCCCCAATACTCAACCATCCTTTCCATCGGCATCTCTACTTTTTCTCGTATTTTTTTATTTTGACAACCGTTTTTTATACTATTCGCTATTCCATTCAAAATTTCCAACACAAAAAACCCACAGAGCATAAGCTCTGCGGGCATATTTCATTTTAAGTATCGATATTAAATCTATCTAGATATTAATTACTCGATGATTGTAGCAACTGTACCTGATCCTACTGTACGTCCACCTTCACGGATAGCGAAACGAAGACCTTCCTCCATAGCTACTGGATGGATCAGTTCAACTGTCATCTCTACGTTATCTCCAGGCATACACATCTCGATTCCTTCTGGAAGATCGCAAACACCTGTTACGTCTGTTGTTCTGAAGTAGAACTGTGGACGATAGTTGTTGAAGAATGGAGTATGACGTCCACCTTCGTCTTTTGTCAGTACGTAAACCTGGCATGTGAATTTCTTATGGCAGCTTACTGTACCTGGTTTGATAAGAACCTGTCCTCTTTCGATTTCTGTTCTCTGAATACCACGGAGAAGTGCTCCGATGTTATCTCCAGCCTGAGCCTCATCAAGAAGCTTACGGAACATCTCGATTCCTGTTACAACAGTCTTCTTAACGTCCTCGTGGATACCGATGATTTCAACTTCGTCAGATACGTGAAGTGTTCCACGCTCTACTCTACCAGTTGCAACTGTTCCACGTCCTGTGATAGAGAATACGTCCTCTACTGGCATAAGGAATGGCTTGTCTGTAGCACGCTCTGGTGTTGGGATCCATGTATCAACAGCGTCCATGAGTTCCATGATCTTGTCTCCCCACTCTCCGTCTGGATCTTCAAGAGCCTTAAGAGCTGATCCCTGGATGATCGGTGTGTCATCTCCTGGGAAGTCATACTCGTTAAGTACTTCACGGATCTCCATCTCTACGAGTTCAAGAAGCTCTTCGTCGTCTACCATATCACATTTGTTCATGAATACAACGATGTATGGTACGTTAACCTGACGGGACAGAAGAATATGCTCTTTAGTCTGAGCCATAACTCCGTCTGTTGCAGCTACAACAAGGATAGCTCCGTCCATCTGAGCTGCTCCTGTGATCATGTTCTTAACGTAGTCAGCATGTCCTGGGCAGTCAACGTGTGCGTAGTGACGGTTAGCTGTCTCATACTCAACGTGTGCTGTAGAGATTGTGATTCCACGCTCTCTTTCTTCTGGAGCCTTATCGATGTTCTCGAAATCTACAGATGCGTTACCTTCTACTCTGTGAGAAAGTACTTTTGTGATAGCAGCTGTAAGAGTTGTTTTACCATGGTCAACGTGTCCAATAGTACCGATATTACAATGCGGTTTTGTTCTTTCAAATTTAGCCTTTGCCATTTTGAATATCCTCCTTAAAAATATAACCCTCAATGGGGCAACCTTGTTTTGGTTTTCTATTTTAAACCTGGCTAAGTTTGATTATATTTCAAACTTAGCCGATTTTCAAGCCTTTTATGATATTTTAGGCATTTTTGTTGGATAATACTTTCTCCTGTACAGACTTCGGTACTGGCTCGTATTTCTCAAAGAACATTGAGTAGTTACCACGTCCCTGTGTTCTGGAACGAAGATCTGTAGAGTATCCAAACATTTCTGACAGAGGAACGTACGCACGTACGATCTTTCCGCCACCGAGATCATCCATACCTTCAATACGTCCACGACGTGAGTTCAGGTCTCCGATGATATCTCCCATATATTCTTCAGGCATTGTAACCTCTACCTTCATGATAGGCTCAAGAAGTACAGGTGATCCCTGTTTCATAGCATCCTTGAATGCAAGAGAACCAGCGATGTGGAATGCCATCTCACTGGAATCGACTTCATGGTAAGATCCGTCGTATACGTTAGCGTGAACACCAACTACCGGGAATCCTCCAAGGATACCAGATTTCATAGCTTCCTCAATACCTTCACCTACTGCCGGGATGTATTCCTTCGGAATAGCTCCACCAACTACAGTAGACTCGAACTTGTATGTCTCCTCACCGTTGACATCCATTGGCTCGAATTTAACTTTACAGTGTCCATACTGTCCACGTCCACCAGACTGTTTTGCATACTTGCTGTCGATATCAACTGCTTTTGTAATGGACTCTTTGTAAGCAACCTGAGGTGCACCTACGTTAGCCTCTACCTTGAACTCACGAAGAAGTCTGTCTACGATGATCTCAAGATGCAGCTCTCCCATACCAGCGATGATTGTCTGTCCAGTGTCCTGGTTTGTATGAGCACGGAATGTCGGGTCTTCTTCTGCAAGTTTTGCAAGAGATTCTCCAAGTTTTCCCTGAGAAGCCTTTGTCTTTGGCTCGATAGCAAGCTCGATAACTGGCTCTGGGAATTCCATAGACTCAAGAATTACTGGATGCTGCTCGTCGCAGATTGTATCTCCTGTTGTAGAGAACTTGAATCCGATTGCTGCAGCGATATCTCCTGAATATACTTTATCCAACTCTTCACGCTTGTTGGCATGCATCTGAAGGATACGTCCAACACGCTCTTTTTTATTTTTAGTAGCATTCAGTACATAAGAACCGGAGTTCATAATACCTGAATATACACGGAAGTAAGCAAGCTTACCTACGAATGGGTCTGTCATGATCTTAAATACGAGAGCAGAGAACGGCTCTTCATCAGAAGAGTGTCTTACTACTTCGTTTCCGTCTTCATCAACACCCTCGATTGCCGGGATGTCTGTTGGAGCCGGCATAAACTCGATGATTGCATCAAGGAGTTTCTGAACACCTTTGTTTCTGTATGCAGTACCGCAGCATACCGGAACAGCTGTACACTCACATGTAGCTTTTCTCAGAACTGCTTTCATTGCATCGATTGAAGGCTCTTCACCCTCAAGGTATTCCATCATAAGGTCATCATCCAGCTCACAGATCTTCTCAACGAGTTCTGTGTGATAAAGCTCAGCTTCATCCTGCATCTCTTCCGGGATATCTGTTACAGAGATGTCATCACCTTTTTCATCATTGTAGATGTAGGCCTGCATCTCGAACAGGTCGATGATTCCCTTGAATTCGTCCTCTTTTCCGATTGGAAGCTGAAGACAAATAGCATTCTTTCCAAGTCTTGTCTTGATCTGATCTACAGCGTTGTAGAAATCAGCACCAAGGATGTCCATCTTATTGATGAATGCCATACGTGGTACATTGTATGTGTCTGCCTGACGCCATACGTTTTCTGACTGCGGCTCAACACCACCCTTAGCACAGAATACGCCGACAGCTCCATCAAGTACACGGAGTGAACGCTCAACCTCTACAGTGAAGTCAACGTGTCCCGGAGTATCAATGATATTGATACGATGCTCTAAAGCACCCGGTTTCACTTTTGTCTTCTCTTCCAATGTCCAGTGACATGTTGTAGCGGCTGAAGTAATTGTGATACCTCTTTCCTGCTCCTGTTCCATCCAGTCCATTGTTGCAGTACCTTCATGAGTATCACCAATCTTATAGTTAACACCGGTATAGTAAAGAATACGCTCTGTCAGTGTAGTCTTACCAGCATCAATATGAGCCATAATACCGATATTTCTGGTTCTCTCTAATGGATATTCTCTTCCAGCCAAGATTTTTTCCTCCTAAAATAATTAGAAACGATAGTGAGCAAACGCCTTGTTTGCTTCTGCCATCTTGTGCATATCTTCTTTTCTCTTTACAGCTCCACCTGTGTTGTTAGCTGCATCAAGAATTTCATTTGCCAGTCTTTCTTCCTGTGTCTTCTCGCCTCTCTGACGTGAATACATAGTTAACCAGCGAAGTGCGAGTGCCTGTCTTCTGTCAGCTCTAACCTCGATCGGTACCTGGTATGTTGCTCCACCGATACGTCTTGCTTTAACTTCAAGAACTGGCATCATGTTGTTCATAGCCTCTTCAAACACTTCAATAGCTGGCTTCTCAGCCTTAGCTTCTACTCTTTCAAATGCTCCGTATACAATCTTCTGTGCTACGCCTTTCTTACCATCAAGCATGATGTTGTTGATAAGTTTGGTAACAACTTTATTGTTGTATATTGGATCCGCTAATACATCTCTCTTCTGAGTATGTCCTTTACGTGGCACGGTCCTTCCCTCCTTAATCATATTTTCCGGTTTTTCCGGGATTAATTCATCGGTACTCACATGTGTCTTTCTATGAGATCACATTCCATGTGCTCGCAGCCGCGAAATCTATATAGCATCCGCAACCTACGACTAATCATAGTTCTGTTTGTGATACGATTTAACTATTAGTTACACTTATCTAAAATACTATACTGCAATCCGCGACTTCTTATTTAGCGTCTTTCGGTCTCTTAGCACCGTATTTAGAACGAGCCTGTCTTCTCTTAGCAACACCTGCTGTATCAAGTGTTCCACGGATAATGTGGTATCTTGTACCTGGCAGGTCCTTAACTCTTCCTCCACGGATCATAACAACGCTATGCTCCTGAAGGTTGTGTCCTTCACCTGGAATGTAGCTTGTTACTTCGATTCCGTTTGACAGACGAACTCTGGCGATCTTTCTCAGAGCTGAGTTAGGCTTCTTAGGTGTAGCTGTCTTAACTGCTGTACATACACCTCTCTTCTGTGGTGCAGAAACATCAGTTGCACGTTTCTTCAGGGAGTTGTATCCTTTCTGAAGTGCCGGTGCTGTAGATTTCTTCTCAGAAGTCTGACGTCCTTTTCTAACTAACTGGTTAAATGTTGGCATTCTTTTCACCTCCTATGAATTATTCGTTACCTTGGGCTTATGCCTCAAGGGGCTGCGGATAATTAAGTCATTATCCTTATTTGCGCATCAAAAAGACATTGCCTTTTTCCACACGCTCGTTTAGTTTATTACGTTTAGCGCCGAAAGTCAAGGCTTTTTTCGCATTTTCCATATTATTTTTCATACAAAAATAACAGATGGCACTCTCTTTTTTTCTTAAGAAACCATCTGTTATTTATTATAAATTATATATGTCTTTTTGACTATCTTTTTATATCTTCTTAAATGTCCGCAAA
>NZ_JAJCNG010000032.1:0-28140 GCF_020561005.1 Mediterraneibacter sp. 210702-DFI.3.120
GATACTTTTATTTCAGTATATTCGCTATATTGATGGGATATATATTTGCATATTAGAGAGAAAAGCGAGTTAAATTTTTCTTGGCAATCCTGAAAAATATCGTAAGTAGGTAATCATCCGTATTACCTACTTACATCAAAAGAACAATTTTAGCAAACTATCTAAAGTTTTCTACATTTATAACTCTGGAAAAACAATCGCACAAATTCATGTTATGAGTGACCATGATTATAGTAATGCCTTTTTCATTTAATTCTTTTAGAAGTTTCATCACTATCAATTCATTTTCTTTATCAAGTCCAGAAGTTGGTTCATCAGCTAATATGACCTGACTTCCTTGTAAAATCAATTTAATAATTGCAATTCGCTGTTGCTCTCCACCGCTTAGCTGATATACTTTTTTGTTAAGCATATCATTTAGCTCAAACTGCTTTAAATACTTATTGATTAGTTTTAGTTTTTCTTCTTTTTTTATTTTTTTATATTCAAGAGCTAATTTTAAATTCCATAACACGCTTTCATCTTCTATTAGCCCATAATTTTGAAACAGATATCCTATTGTATATCTTCTCAAAATCATAGCATTTTTACTGTTCATGGATAAATTTTGATGACTATCAATAATGATTGTGCCCTCAGATATATCTGTAATCAATCCTATTATATTTAAAAGTGTTGTTTTACCTGCCCCGCTTTTCCCTACAAGTCCCACAAATTCGCCCTTTTCTATTTCTAAAGATAAATTTTCAAATAGAACCTGATTTTTCCCATATTCTTTTTTGACATTTTTTAATGTAATCAATGACATATTTATGCCCCCTTTTCAATCTCATATAAAGCATTTGAGATATAAACTTTATAAAGCAATTCGCAGAATATGTAGTCAATAAGTATAATCGCAAAAAGGCAAGCAAAATAATAGTTTATAACAGTTAATACGCCTGATATAATGAGTTCAATTCCTAAAAAAATATACCGATTTTTCAGTATTCTAAAATGCGAGAATCCTAAAATCTCTTTTGCCGCATATCTCTTTCGATTTACAAAAATATCCACATAATTTGAAATATACAAAACAAACAGTAAAGACACTATAAAGACAATCGTAAACGTAGTGAGTGTTTTAAGAACGAATGTCACATTTTCAAGTTGCAATAAATAAGGTGTGAGTAATGTTCCGGCTGTAACTAATTGCTCTAAATCATATTCTGATAATAAAGAAGAAAAATCTTCTCTTGACTCCATTTGAAAAAATAGACATCTTGTATTTAAAGAGTCCAAATAGTAAAGTCCTGCAAAATTGCCCGTATCAACAATGATAATAGGATTAACCATATCCGAAAAACCATTCTCTGCATTAACTTTTATTGTAGAATCATCGTCTATATAAACGACATTAAAATTATCAATAGTTTTTTCTTCTCCCGGTATTCCATAAAATTGATTGTAATTCATTAATCGGAAATATTCTTGTTTAATATATTCGCTAATAGAATTTTCATCATTCTTATATTTATGTGGAACTAATACTGTTGGTTCACTGAATATATCTTCTCTCAATGGTTTTCCACTGAACTGGATATTGGAAAATTCACTCAGATAATTTCTATTTGCAATAACAAGCTGTTGCTCATAATAGGGGCGTGATATCTGCAAACCATCGTTTATCCTAAAATCACATAGTAGTGAATGGTTATGATTATACATCTCTAATGTTTGTTTTGAATAGTTTTCTAATATGTCTGTGTTTGCTAACGCATAATCATACTCCAATGAGTTAAAACCATTAGCGGTATAATATCCGTCCAGATACTTATAATCTAAAACAGCTAGTTGGCTTTGTCTAAATGAGTTTCCATGCTTAAGTAATGAAATTATAGTAATAGCAATTATTACCGAAAAAATTATTTTTATAGTCTGAACTACAATATTTGTGCCGCTATTTAAAGTCTTATTTTTGATCATTGCCTCTAAAGAAACAAACTTAATTAAAATACTTGTAATTAAAACACAAAGTACATTTATAGTTAAAACACCCATAAAGAACAGTACAATTGTTACTAAATAAGAAAAATCATATCTGTTTGTTAATGCGTAATATAAATTTAACAAGACCAGTAATACGAAACATGTTACAGAAAAATATTTTATTATACTTGTAATTTGTTCCTTTAAAATATGTATAGTAGAAAAGCCCATGCTTTTTTTAACACCTATTTTTTTCAAACTATAAGATGTGTAAATACAATATATGATTTGAAGTACAATAAACAAGATTACAAAATTCAGAAGATTCAATTCTAATACCATACTATACGGAATAGCGTCGTTTTCAAAGGTATTTATTGTGACGGACAGTTGAGAAGCAATCTCTTTGATTGCGTTAACTGGTAAATCTGTATAGAATACACCAATACTATCTAAAAAATCTTCTTCTTGTAATTCATGATATTGAAACAAAATAGAGGAAGATATAGGCTGTTTTTGTGTAAACTCATTTAATGGATAGCAATATAAATCATAAACAGATTTATCTGTTGAAGTGAGCGTATTGTTAATGAGTTCTAATTTATTTTGAGAATATTTTTCTGTAAATATTGTATAGAATTTGTCGAGAATTTCTGGCGATGTTTCTTCTAAAACATACCCTTCTAACTTCTCAGTAGCAATATTGTTCTTTTCGTAAATGTTGTAGATTGAAGTATTAAAAATATATGCTAAAAGTATAATTTCAAGAAAAATAAAAATCTTCAAAAAATTTTTCAAAATATACACCATTCCTTTGAAAAAATTTACAAAATGAGACGGGGCAACCAGCCTCGTCCTAGGTGTTTACAGTAGTTCAGTATGGAGAATACTCATAATGAGATGTTTCGTTTGCCCACTGAACTCTCTTGTCAACTACATATTAAAATATTTTTGTATAATGGTATTTGGGGGAATTTTCTTACACCAATATAGTAATCTAAAATTTATTTGTTGAAAAATTTTGCAAATAAATGCTAATTAAATGATGTATCATTATTTATCTTTTAGAATGCTATAAGCTTCTAAAATGCCTTTTTTCACGCCGGTTTTGATAGCAAAAATTAATATTGGAATTATTATAAAAATAAACAATAAAATAATAAGTAATATCATTTGTATATCCATAAGATACCTCCAGTAATATATAATAATCTCTCGAAATCTCTAAGCCAGCAAATACAAGGCTTTCAGGTTTCTTTTTTATTAAAATTCCCCATTTTTTTGCTAAAAGCACTTGACAACTTCATCGAAAAATGTGGCGCCTATTGATCAATAAGAACCGTCGCTTACGGCGGCAGATATTTTTCGATTGGAGGTGATTTTTTATATTACCTGTTAACTGTGGCAGCCATGCTGACTATCAACATTTTGTTGTTACTAATCTTCGTAAATATCATCCTGATCCTGATGCTTTTGCCCGCTCTATATGGGATATTATCGAGCGTTTCTAGAATCTCGAGTTATCTTTTACCGATACTTTTATGGCTAATAAATATTCTAAATTCGGATTAGCACCAAGAACGCCTTCCTGTATGCAATGTTCTTTTCTGCTTTCCGTTGACTTTAAAGTTACCTCGATAACAGAATAGGCTGCATAACTTAAAACCCGGGTTAAAATGCCTAAAACAAAAGGCACAAAAGCTGATACTGTGAAAAAAGTTACGGTTGACGATCTTCTTCCTGTTTTAGAAAATACTGACTTTAAACTAGACGAACAGCCTTATCCTTCTCTATTTGCAATCTATCAGAAAGCGTTCCGTGATATTTCTGTATCCACAGGACTTATCCATTCGGATGCTTTGGCTTTAGCCGGTAATGGAATGCCTGTTGTAACTTCCCACAGGGAAAGGAAAAAGCGTATCTGTACATGCTTGTTGATTCACAAAGTTACTTATCGGTATTTTCTCATTTTTGCTGTGCTTCAAAACATGATTCACATGGATTCCTGCACGCTTTTTTCAAGATGAAATCTTTTCTTCCTGATTATACTGTTTCAAAAGTACTTTTGGATTCTGCACATGATGCCATGTCTTATTATCAATACTTCAAACGCGAGAATATAACACCATTTATCGACCTTAATGGAAAAGGTAGAAGACCTCCCATTTATAAAAACGACTTTATTATTGATAAAGATGGTGTTCCTATTTGTCTTTCTGGATATCGTATGCGTCGAGATGGTATTGAAGTTGCTAAAGGCAGAATGAAATTCAAATGTCCTAAGATCAGTTACGCCGGTGGCGGTATCTCCTGTACATGAGAAACCCCTTGTTCAAATGCTAAATACGGACGTACAGTCCATCTAGTTCTGAAAGATAATCCAAGATTGTTTAATAATCCATCAAGAAGTAGCAAGGAATGGAAACTGGAATACAATGCAAGAACTTCTGCTGAGCGTTCTAACAAACGCGAGAAATTAGATTTTTAAATTAGAAGACGGTAGACACAGCTCAACTAAGATGTGGTACTGCAGCCTCTATCACATCCTGATGTTACAGCATCTAGATGCATGGGATTTGCCACCTGAATCAACCCTGAAAAAATGATTTTGAATATAGCATAATCCTGTAGATTATTATATCTCATTTTTTGAAACATAGCGACAGTTATGTTTATTTCTTGCGTTCATTTTTACGTTCAAGAATAATATTTACTTGTCAAAGTTCAATGCCAGAGTTTTGATGGCATGATTACTCAAGATTCCGAGAGATAATTATACTGTATTGAATGTTTACAAGTTTGTTTTCATTGTAACATATTATTTATAAATGTAAAGTAAATAGACAAGAAACCTCTGAAATTTGCAAGCTGTGTCTGAGCATCCACAGCACAGGCAAAAAATCAGAAAATTCACTGTTTACAGGAAAGTAGTTTGATATTATAATATACTCAGATCATTCAATTATTACATTCGCAACTTTCATTCTTTTGTTTTTCTTAATAATCATGTACAATAATTAAATAAACAGTTGAAAAAGGTTATATATGTTAGATGTTTATGTTTGTGAAGATAACAAAATACAATTTTGATTGAACAACTAGATATGCAACTCGCTTGTGCATCAACAACTTCTGGAAAAATTTTAGAACAAGCAAAAAAATCAGAAAACACAGGGGTATTTTTTCTTGACATTTGTTTGCAATCAGAAATGACTGGATTGATTTTGGCACAAGAACTAAGAAAAATTCAACCTAGATGTTTTATTATATTTATCACAAGCCATTCCGAAATGAGCATTTTAACATTTCAATATAAAGTAGAAGCACTGGATTTTATAATCAAAGATTCCTCAGAAAATATTAGAAAAAGAATACATGAATGCTTAATGGATATCAACAAAAAAATTTTGACTGTTAATAAAAAACAACAAAAAAGTATTCTTATTACTCAAAATGACAGATTGATTGCTGTAGACTATGATGAAGTGTTATTTTTTGAAACTTCAGAAAACAACCATAAAATAATACTGCATGCCAAAAAGCGAGTAGTTGAATTTACCGGACACTTAAAAAGTGTTGAAGTACAATTAGATTATCGTTTTTATAGGTGTCACCGTTCTTATATTGTAAATACAGATAATATCAAAGAAGTTAATTTTCAAAAACTAACAAGTTATATGGAAAATGGAGAAATCTGTCCAATCTCTGTCCGTGCCAAAACTAGCTAAAAAAAATATTATAATGAGCATCTAATATCAATAGGCAACACTGTGACTAGAATATCTAAGAAATGCAACAATGAGTGATGTTCCGTATTTGAAAGATGTTGATAAAATATATACAACGTTGAGTGATAAGAAATATACAGAAAATAATAACCGAAAGTGGTTTGAAAAGAACTATACTAAAGAAGTAAGAGCGCAAATAAAAGATCTCAAATATGCTCCTAATAATAAAGGATATGCGCAAGACTATATAGGAATATCGATATCGGCGAAAAATGTAAATGCTATCAAGTACGGGAATTCATGGACATGCAGCACAACTTAAAAAGTAAAAAAAATTTTATATTGATAATTGTGTCTTTTTGGATAGTAATGTCAATCATATATCATAATTTCTGGTATATTGACTTGGATAATATAGGGGAAATGAAGCCTGTAGAGTCTATAAAATCTTCAAATGGAGAATATGAAGTGATTGTATCAGTATGGTATCCAAATAGGGATGAAAATAATTACTATATTCATTGTGATGCAATTAAAGTAGTAGCACTTCCTGATAAAAGTGAGCTCATATCGGATTGGAACAGTCATAAAATTTACTGGCAAAAAATAGAGGGAACGTATAATGGCGAGGAAATTCCTGTAAAATGGATCAGTGAATATAAAATCATGATTAACGAACAGGTAATAGATGTCCGGGGAATCGGATATGATTATCGCTGGTATTCTAAAAAGTGGAAATAATTTACATTAGCAGGGACTGTGAAAAAAGCATAATCCCGAAAAAAGAAGAACCAAGGGTTTATTATAAATCTCAAGGTTCTTCTTTCTGTTATAATTAACTTGTGATGGAAATTAATAACATAATCTATTCTAACCCAAAACAGGCAGTTTTGCCAATGCTAATTCAAGATTATCTGGACATCTATGATCCAGTGCTGACATTTGACAGATTTATGGGAGAAATCGAACTGGAGAAATATCTGAAAAATATTCCGCAACATTATACAGGAAGACTAAGATATGACCCGGTCAGCATGCTGAAAACAGTTTTGTTCGGATTTATGGCGAATGGCTATATATCATTACGTGAGCTGGAGGAGCAGTGTAGAGTCAATCTCCGCTTCATGTATCTCATGAATCATCAAACACCTTCTTATCGTACCTTCGGCTACTTCATTGACGAGGGTGTAGGATATAAAGCATTTCCTCGTAATGTTCTAAGAATTTTTTGTAATTTATTCATAAGACTATTATGAATGAAAAATAACTAAAAGAAAACCCCTAATCCCCTCAAGAATGAGGTCCTTTTTCTTTTCTGGAGAGCAGGTGGATACTATGCAGTTTTTGAGGAGTGTGGTAAAATGTGATTGTTTATCATGTTAGGAGATTAGGAAGGTAGATGAAATGAGGACAATTTTGTTATTGGAAGATGATGAGAATCTGAACCGTGGAATCGCGCTAAAACTGCAGAAAGAAGGGTATCAGGTTTTTTCCGCTTTTCAGATTTCAGAGGCAGAAAAATTGTTTGATGAAAATAGAATAGATCTGGTAATCAGTGATATTACTCTGCCGGACGGAAACGGACTGGAGTTTTGCAGGAAGATTCGAAATAAGAGCAAAGTCTTTGTACTGTTTCTCACGGCAATGGATTCGGAAATTGATATGGTAAACGGCTATGATGCAGGGGCGGATGATTATATTACAAAGCCATTCAGCCTGATGGTACTGGTTTCAAAAGTTCAGGCATTTATGAGAAGAATGGAAGGAGTCTGCGGACACAACAGAATCTTATCGGGAAATATCGAAGTAAATTATGGAGAAATGAGAGCGTTAAAACGAAATGCTGATGGAGTGACTCCTTTGACATTAAGTAAAAAGGAACTTCAGATAATGATTTACTTTATGGAAAACGCAAGGCAGATTTTATCAAAAGAACAGATTTTAGAGTATGTCTGGGATGTTGACGGGCAGTTTGTAGACGATAATACAGTTCCTGTAAATATCAGCCGATTGAAAGGAAAAATCGGGAATGATTATATACAAAATGTAAGGGGGATGGGATATATATGGACCGAAGAAAGCGTACAGGAGTAGCTCTGGCAGCAGGGCTGCTTTTTCTGTTTGTGACAGAGATATTGTTGCTGTTTCTGGCAGGAAATAGTTTATACAAGGAAGAGCAGGGGAAATTAGGGGCGTTAGTGCTGTCCCATCCGGAACAGGAGACGGAGTATATAGAGTTATTTGACAGAGGAAAGCAAAGAAATCGTCAGGAAGAGGAAGCGGGGAAAGAGCTGGAGGAGCGTTACGGGTATACTCCTTTTGATGGGAGAAGCGTGAAAACTTTTGCTGCATATGGAATAGGAATGGCGATGGTTTTTGTGGCAGGACTTGGAGTTTCATGGGTTTTGTTTTTGCGAAATAAAAGAGACCGGCAGCAAGATGAAAATAACCAGGAAGAACTTCGGGAAAAATATATAGAACTGCAGAATCATTTTGAAAAAGTAAGAGAAAAACTTTCCAGAGAAGAAAACAATACAAAATCTTTAATTACAGATATTTCCCACCAATTGAAAACACCGATTGCTTCATTGAAGATGAGTTGTGAACTGGCGGGGTCTGCCGATTTAACCTGGGAGGAACGGGAAGAATTTTATAAAAAGGAATGGGATGAAATTCAAAGACTGGAAAATCTTTTGGATTCACTGATTCATGTGTCCAGATTGGAATCTGGGATGATTCAGATTCAGCCAGAGATGGGCAGTCTGAAAAATACATTGGTACAGGCTGTAAACAGTGTGTATATGAAAGCGTATGAAAAATCCATAGATATTTCTCTGGATGAATTTCAGGATGTGCAAATTGTACATGACTCGAAATGGACAGGAGAAGTGTTCGTAAATATTTTAGACAACGCAGTAAAGTATTCGCCGGAGCATACAGAAATCCGAATTCGGGTAACAGAGCTTGCTACCTGCATGATGCTGGAATTTATCGACCAGGGAACAGGTATTCCGGCAGAAGAGGCGCATCGGGTATTTCAGCGTTTTTACAGAGGAAACCAAGAGTATGTAAAAAAACAGGAGGGCTCTGGGGTTGGACTTTATCTTGCCAGAAAAATTTTGGAGGAGCAGAAAGGCACGATTTGTGTAAAAGTAGCACCTGAAGGCGGTAATAATTTTGTGGTGACATTACCAAAGAAATAGATTTCTGAAAAAAAGATTTCTTACAAAATTGTTATGCTTTTTGTAAGCCTACTGTAAGACTGGATTGATAGAATGACATTAGCAAAGAAAAAGGAGGCTTCAAAGTTTATGAAAGCAATATTTGAAACAAGAGATCTTGTGAAATATTATGGAAAAGGCGATAATTTGGTGAAAGCTATTGACCATACAGATTTAATAATCGAACCAGGTGAATTTACAGCAATTGTAGGACGTTCTGGATCGGGAAAAAGTACTCTTCTTCATATGCTGGGAGGATTGGACCGTCCTGATTCCGGAAAGGTTTTGATAGAAGGAAGAGATATTTTTAAACTGAAAGATGAAAAACTTGCAGTGTTCCGCAGAAGAAAGATTGGGTTTATTTTCCAAAGTTATAATTTAGTACCATCCTTAAATGTTTGGGAAAATATTGTGCTACCCATTGGATTGGATGGAAAGAAAGTGGATACAGAGTATGTTATGGATATTATCTGTAGAATCGGAATGGAGGATAAATTGAAATCCTTACCGAATACTCTTTCTGGTGGGCAACAGCAGCGGGTTGCTATTGCAAGAGCGTTGGCATCCCGCCCGGCGATTATTTTAGCAGATGAACCAACAGGAAATTTGGATTCCAAGACGGAGTTAGAAGTGATTTCTATGTTGAAATCCTGTGTTTCAGAATATGGGCAGACACTGGTTATGATCACGCATGATGAGACCATTGCGCAGATGGCTGACCGTATGATTGTCATTGAAGACGGTAAGGTGGTGAGAGCATGAAAACAGTAACAAAAACAGCGCTTGCCAATGTAAAACAGAACAAAGGAAGAAACTTTTTATGTGGATGCGCCATTGCACTGACTACGTTTCTGATATTTGTTGTTTTAACGGTGGGATATGGAATGATCCGCGTACAGCTTGCATCGGTGGATGCTTATTATCCAACTTACCATATTATGTTCCGCCAAGTTTCCGAGAAAAACACCAAAGCACTTCAGGTGCATAATGATATAGAAGAAATTGGTCTGAGAATGGATTTGGGACAGATTATAGATGATGATGCCACAATCATTATGACCGCTATGGATAATAATGGGATTCGGTTGAACAAAGCGGAGTTAGAAGAAGGAACTTTCCCAAAAAATGAAAAAGATATTGTTGTTTCCAAGGGAGTTTTAGAGGAACTGGGAATTCAGGGGAAATTGGGTGATGAAATCACGATTCCATACCAAATTTACGAAAAAGACGGTATGGGATATGCGAAAGAAGACACTTTCCGCATCTGTGGCTTTATGGAATCTTCTGATTTGAATAAAGAAAAGAAAATGTATTTTGTGATGAATTCCATGGAATATGCGAAACAGATGATACCGGAAGCAGACAGAGAATATCGTGTGATGTTCCGTCTGGCAGATGCAGAGCATATGACAACAGATGAAATCGAAGAGAGGGGAAAAGAAATCGGAGAGGATTTTGGTGTACCTGAGGGAAATGTGGTAGAAAACAGAGAGTATTTGGTTGCAAATTATACGGATCCGTCATTTGTAAAAGGAATGATCGTGGTAATCGTTATGGTTGTTTTAGCAGGAATCCTGACTATTTACAGTATTTATTATGTGTCTATGATACCAAAAGTACAGGAATATGGAAAATTAAAAGCCATAGGCTCCACCAAAAGACAGATTCGGCAGATGGTATTCCGTGAAGGAATGCTGGTTACGGCGCTTGCCCTCCCTGTAGGATTGCTTATCAGTAGTTTCCTGTCCAGATGGATTATGAAACAGATGATTACTTTTATGGCAGGCGAAGACCCTCTAATGCAGGTAGCAGCAGAACTTGTAAAAAATGGTGAGGTATCTTTGCTGCACTGGTGGATTTATGCGATTACCATTATGGCGGTACTCTTTACTTCCGCAGTTTCTTTGGCAAAACCGATGCGAATTGCTGCCAAAGTTTCGCCCATTGAGGCTATGCGTTATCAGGGGTTAGAAAAACGTGGGAAAAAAGTACGGAAAGGCTATCAGAATCTCACGATTTTTCGTTTGACAAAAGCAAATATGGCAAGAAATAAAAAGAGGACTGGGATTACGATTGTTACATTAGGAGCAACTGGTATTCTGTTCATGGTTGTGGCAACTATTTTATCTTGCGCGGCACCGAAAGAAATTGCAAGAAAGGATATTGAATCTGATTATAAAATTGAATTGGAAACATGGGGTGGGGACAAAATGAATCCGGACAGAGACTGGAGACAGGTTCAGCAGAATAACCCTTTGACGAAAGCGTTTATTGATCAGGTTCGTGATGTAGACGGTGTGGAAGAGGTAAAGGTAAAAACATTTATGAATGGCGAAATTCCGAAACTATCTATGGATGGTGAAATTTGGGGCGCGGATATTATTGGACTGGATGCATCTTATGCAGAAACGCTGGAAAAAGGAGAGATACAAGGACATGTGACATATGAAGAATTGGAAAAAGGAGATAAAATCCTCATGTCTGCTAATATGCTATACTGGTTCCCGGAACTGAAAGTGGGAGATTCCTTGAAGATGGTTTTGAATATGGGAGATGATCAGGTAGAAAAGACTTTTGAGATAGGAGCCATCGGAGATTACTATGAAAGCCTTGGCGGAAGTTCATTTTATCTGCCCCAATCAGTGTTGGAAAAAATGAATCCCAATAATCTGAACTACACACTGGAAATCACAGTGAATGATCAGAAAAAGAACAGTGCATATCAGGAACTTCAGGCACTTGCCGACAACAGTGAATACCTGGTGACAGGAAGTTATGAAGAGCAACTTCAGAAGTGGGAAAAGAATATGCGGTTGATGAGCGTTTTGTGTTATGCATTTCTGATTATTCTGGGTGGAATTGGAATCATGAATCTTGTGAACACTATGATGAACAGTATTTACACAAGAAGGCGGGAGCTTGGAATGATACAGGCGATAGGAATGTCTGAAAAACAGTTGATCCGTATGCTGCAACTGGAAGGAATCATCTATACTTTGGGAACATTGGCAGTTTCTGTGGGCATTGGAAGTCTTGTAGGATATGGTGCATTTCTTTATGCAAAAACCAAACACATGTTTCAGATCAGTGAGTATCATTTTCCAGTGGTCCCAGCAGTGCTTTTGATTTGTGTGGTTGCCTTTTTACAGGTACTGCTCACATATGGAGTATCTGCAAATTTCCGAAAATTGAGTTTGATTGATCGGATACGATATGCAGAGTAATATATTAAAAACATCATATATACAAAGGGAAACGCTATAAAAAAACAGAATTGCCCAATATGATTAAAAGGACCGCCGTGCCATAAAGAAATCCCTTCTAAATAAACAAGATTTTATTATTTCTCTTGTCTACTTAGAAGGGAGCATATCACAGATGAGGAAGTCCACAGGTTTTTACTGAAATATTTGTGGAAACTTTCTAACGATGATGTGATTTTGTGAAAGTGTACTACGATCGATTAGTGAGTTTTTTAAATATAAGATGATGTGAAGTCTTTATATAACTGACCCTCTCGATATTTTTCGAGATTAGGTCAGTTTTTTGTATGAAAAAAATCTGTATTATTATTCCCTGTTTTTATAAATAAGACTTTCTCGAGAAGAGAGTTCGACCATTTCACCGATGGAAAACGCATTCACAGTAAGTAGGTAATCATCTGTATCTGTTAGCACCCATTTTTTTCTGATACACTCTTTTCATAACAAAGGAAGAAAACTGTATCATTAAGCCTGTAAGGAATCCTGAGAGGGAAAAGCCTAAGTGGGAGGATACAATCACAAATCGAATGCTGCACTGGTCATATACGCCGGAGCAGAAAGAGGAAGTGAAGAAGGCACTTGCGGCAGGAGTTCCGAAGGCAACGATTCTGACTTATTTCTATCCGGAGGTTACTGTGGAGAGGATGAGTTCATATCGGAAGAAGCAGTAAATGTTATCGCATAGGCACAGGAAATGTGGTATACTGTGCCTATGTAAAAAAGAATGTGTTCTACAAATCGGAAGTTATAGGAGGTGAATCAGCATGAAATGTCCATATTGTGGTGAAGAAATGATAAGAGGATACCTAATGAGCTCACGAGATATTGCTTTTGCAGTTGATGATGTGACAAAAGTAAAATTTTTTCGTATTAGAAAATCGGATGATTTGGAGTTGAGTAAAGGTTCAGGCGGAATCCCTCATTGTGAAGCTTATCGTTGCAGTAGTTGCAAAAAGATTTTGATTGATTATGCAAATAGATAACTTCAAGTTTATAAAATTAAGAAAGTGGAATTTAAGGAGGAGTATGTAAATGAAATTAGCAGATTTAGCAACAGGCTCTGATTGGATAGTGTGGATTGTCTTTGCGATATTTGCTGTACTTTCTATTATTTTACTTTCTGGACATGGAAGCTGGTTCATTTCTGGATATAATACAGCTTCAAATGAAGAAAAGGAAAAATATGATGAAAAGAAGTTATGCAGAACAATGGGAATTGGAATGTCTATTATAGCAATTCTTGCATTAACTATGGGCTTGTTTGAAAATATTTTGCCTGCATTTTTTGTATATATTGCATTGGGGATTATTTTGGTTGATGTCGTGGTAATTATCATTTTAGGAAACACACTATGCAGAAAGTAATAACTTCAAGTTTGGAGAATTGAGAAAATCGAAGTTTGTAAGGAACAGAAACTTTGAATTTTGGGAGGTAATGACCATGAAGAAAATATTAATATTGTTGCTATGTCTTTTACTTACGGCCTCAATCACGGGTTGTGGTACACAGTCAATAAAGCCGATTGACACAATTGAAGGAAACATGAAAACATACAGTGAAATGTCAGACGGTACATGGCAGTGCGATGGACATATCTACAAATACAGGTTGGAAATCAGTGGACGACTGAGTAATGCCGTTAAGGACAGCACATACATTTATTTAAGCAACATAGAAGATATTACCTTCGAACAAGCTTGGAAAGCATCTGGGCTTAGCAGTAATATGGATGATTACTTTGATATTGACGAAGCAGTATTGGTTGAATTACCAGACTGACAACTTCAAGTTTAAGGAGGCAGTTGTGGCTTTTGATTTTAAGAAAGAATATAAAGAGTTTTATATGCCTAAAAATACACCAGCGATTCTAACAGTTCCTAAAGCAAATTATATTGCAGTCAGAGGAAAAGGTAATCCAAACGAAGAAGGCGGGGCATATCAGCAGGCAATTAGTGCATTATATGCGGTTGCGTATACTTTGAGAATGAGTTACAAGACAGATCATAAAATTGAAGGATTTTTTGAATATGTAGTTCCACCACTTGAAGGATTCTGGTGGCAGGAAAATATACATGGTGTAAATTATGCAGATAAAGATTCATTTAATTGGATTTCAGTTATCCGCCTGCCTGATTTTGTGAATCAAAAAGATTTTGAATGGGCTGTTGAAACAGCAGCTAAAAAGAAAAAAATAGATTGTTCATCGGCAGAGTTTTTGACCATTGATGAGGGATTGTGTGTTCAAATAATGCACTTGGGGGCATTTGATGATGAACCTGCAACTGTTGCACTTATGGATGCTTATTTGGAGCAGAATGGATATGTTAATGATATGAATATGGAAAGATTGCATCATGAAATATATCTGTCTGATGCAAGAAAGGTTGTTCCAGAAAAATGGAAAACGGTCATTAGACATCCTATAAAGAAACTGTAAACTCGGAAGTTATAGTAAAGGAGGTTTACAATGGGGTTTTGGATTTTTATGTTGATTATGGATTTGCTTCTTCCATTTACGATGATTGGTTTTGGAAGATATTTTATGAAAAAGGCTCCAAAGGAAATAAATTCAGTTTTTGGATATCGGACTTCGATGTCTATGAAGAATAAAGACACATGGGAATTTGCTCATAAATATTGTGGTAAAGTCTGGTATGTCTGTGGAATGGTTATGTTGCCGATAACAGTAATATTCATGCTTTTAGTAATTGGAAAAAATGAAGATTGTGTTGGGAGTATGGGAGGTATTATCTGTGGTGTTCAACTTATTCCTTTAATTGGGTCTATTCTCCCAACAGAAATAGCATTAAAAAAGAATTTTGATAAGAATGGAACAAGACGATAAAGTTTGCAGAATCAAGAAAATCGGAACTGATAAAGGAGAATAATCATATGCAAGATATAAAAAATGAAGAATATGTTACATGCCCTCGCTGCGAGAAAGAAGTCTATAAGGATGCAATAACTTGTCCGTTTTGTAACTTTGGTATTATGGCATGGCTTGAAGGAGAGATTAATGAGAATGGAGAGTCAGTGAAAAAGAGTTCTAAGCAAAAATTTTATTGACCAAGAAATTTAGGAGGATTTATAATGAGCGAAAAAACAGAGATTACTTTCATGCAAACAAGACTAATCCGGCTTGCTTCAGAAGAGTGGCATTTATCTGTTGAACAGATTATCTACTTGTTTAAAGAAGCTGATGTTTTTGGATATATAGAAAAATGCTATGGGATTTTTCATTGTGAGGGTGATGAAGCTGTGCTTGAAGACATTACAGAATTTCTGGAAGGAAAGGGGATAAAGATTAGTGCTTGAGTTAAAAGATGGATTTGTTCTCTATCATGGAAGTTATTGTGAAGTAAAAGAGCCAGATCTTGCCAAATGTGCAAAGAGAAAAGATTTTGGGCAGGGATTTTATTTAACCACATCCAAGGAGCAGGCAGAAAGTTTTCTGAGAACCTCAATAGCCAAAGCAATCGCAACCGGAACAATTGAAGAAGGACAGAAGTTTGGATATATTTCAACTTTTGAATTCAACCTTTCAGGAAATCTTGAAACGCATATTTTTGAAAAGGCAGATGTAGACTGGTTACATTGCATTGCAGCTCATCGAAAGAAAAAAATGTTTATCGAAGTGGAACGTGAAATGGCAAGGTATGATATCATTGCAGGAAAGATTGCGGATGATGCAACAAACGCTACCCTTACAGCTTATCTCGCCGGGGCTTTCGGGACAGCAGGCGATAAGGAGGCAGACGATTTCTGCATCAGACAGTTGTTGCCCAATAAACTAAAAGATCAATATTGTTTTAAAACAGAAGCAGCTATTGAGTGTCTGAAATTTGTGAAAGGTGAGAAGATATGGCTGAAGTAACAATTCCAAAGGAAAAAATGAATTATACAATAGACCTTCTTATCACTATGGTGACAGATGAGATTGCAGAAGAAACGGGCAAGGACAGAAAAGAGATATTGACAGATTTTCTTTGTTCAAAGACAGGAAAAGCACTGTATGATGAGAACACAAAGCTGTGGTGCAATGGTCCAGCATATATTGCTGAATTGTATAGGGAAGAGTTAAAGAAATCCGGATATCAGATTTGAGATGAATGTATATTCGGATTGTGTTGAAAACTTCCGCTATTATATCGTTGTGACAACTAAATATTTCAAAAGTTACTGAGGTCAGCATTTCCTAATTATGGAACAATGACCTCAGTTTTTTTATACCAAGGAATCGGCACTTATGAATGACTTATTTCACAGCCCCTTTTTTCAAACGATTAAGTAAATACAAGTGGAGCATGAACTAAGCATTATTCAAAAGAATAATCGTATGGAATACTTTCTGGGAACTATCATAATACATTTTGATGGTTCCGTTATAGTTGCTGATAATTCGGCTGACACTTTTCAGGCCTAAGCCGTGGTTTTGTACATCCTCTATAGTATTGTTTTTTTGGGTGTGGGTAGTTGATAAGTTAAGTGCGGATACTTTATTAAATATATTAGTATTCTGTGCAATATTTAGTTTAGCATTATTTAGCCCTATAGATTCTGAAAGACGTCATTTAAATACAGATCAGAAAAAACAGTATAGAATTATAACAATATTCATAACGATAATATTTTGGGTGATATATGAATTATTGCTGTATATGGAATTTGAGGTATATGCAGTATGTATTGCGGAAGGAATTATGTTGACTGCAATATTACAGATTCCATGTGTAGTAAAAAAATATGAAAGAAATTTAACTTGTAAAAATAAGACGCTCAACGAGGATAACCGTTACAAGTGGAATAAAGCCACCTTGACCCATATCCTCACGCGGCAAGAGTATTGCGGCGATGTAGTCAACTTCAAGACCGCAAAGCATTTCCGAGATAAGAGAAACCACTATGTAGACAGAAGCCAGTGGCACATCACAGAAAATGTGCATGAGCCGATTATCGACCGCACCGACTTTGAAAATGTGCAGCGGATTTTGGAAAACGCACCTGTCAAACGCCCCAACGGGGACGGAGAAATCCACCCTCTGTCCGGCTTGCTTTTCTGTAAAGACTGCGGCGCAAAAATGCACATCCGCATAGATTACAGGAACGGCGGCAAGCGCCATGTTGCCTATTGCAGCGAGTACCACAAGGGAAAAGCCAAAAATCCCAAGTGCAGCTCTCCGCACATCATGGACGCGGATCTGCTTATGCAGACCGTCGCAGATGTGCTGAAAAAAATCGCGGAATACTCTATCAGCAACCGGGCAGAGTTTGAAGCCTTAGTGAAAAAGAGCCTTGCCATGCAGCAGACTGACAAAGTAAAGAAACAACAGAAGCGTATCCCGCAAATCACGACGCGCCTTGAACAGATTGACAAGGTGCTGAATAAACTTTATGAGGACAACGTGCTGGGTACTATCCCACAAGACCGCTATGAGCAGATGTCGCAGAAGTATTCCGAAGAATACTACTCACTGAAAGCGGAGCTTGAACAGCCTAGGGAGCAGCTATCCGCTTTTGAAAACGCGGGAGGACGGGCGCAGAAGTTTGTAAAGCTGATAGACCGTTACGCTGACTTTACCGACCTTACCCCGACTGTCCTCAACGAGTTTATCAGCCGGATTGAAGTGCATGAACGCGACAAGAAAAGGGCAAAACAGGCTATTCAGCATATCGGGATATACTTTAACCATATCGGCAGATTTGAAAATGAACTGACACAGCTTGCAGAGCCGACAGAGCAGGAAATCCGGCAAATGCGTGAGGAAATTGAAGAAGCAAGAAAGGAAAAAAGCCGAGCCTACCACCGCAACTATTCAAGAGAATACCGGGCGAGAAATCTTGAAAAGCAACGGGAGTATGACCGTATCAAAGCGCGGGAATATCGGGCGAAGAAAAAGGCGCAGGCTGCCGCTGCACTGTCCGCACCATAAAACAGAATAGCCAACATCAGAGAGGGATTTTCCGAACTACGGGAAGTCCCTCTTTTGCGCCCGGAGAAAGGAGAAACCGATTGACAGAAAAGAAAGGAACACCTACCCCACTGACTAAGCCGGACGGAGTTATCACGACACAGAGGAACGGGCAGACCATTGTTGCGGAGCTGTTTTTCAATCCCAACGGCACAGAAACATTCTCCGACAAGTTGCTGAAAACGATACTTGCCGACAGTCTGCGTTTTTCTGCGTCTGACGGTCAAGAGCCGGAAAAAACAGAAATCTTGCGATAACAGCCGCCCCGACGATACATTCCCCGTTTGGGCGGTTTTTATCGTCAAAAACGCCGTTTTACCCAAGTCAAGAGTCGAGGAAAACACCCGAAAAATGCCCCTATTGCGTAACAGGGGCGCAGAAAGGAGCTTGCATGAGAACAGGGCTTACCAAACAGGAAAAGACCACTGATATATGGTTTGACGAGAAAGACCCCCTTATCCATATCCGCACCCACAACACCAACCTCAAAAAGCGGCTTGCCGCTTATGCCGAGCAGTACCCCGACGAGTGCTGCAAGACTGACACAGACCCCGAAACAGGCTGCATGGAGTTTGATATTGCAAAGGGGCGTTTCTCTTTCCGTCTGACCGCCCCATACAGCGAGGAACGCCGGAGAGCCGCCAGCGAAGCGGCGAAAGTTAACGCAAGCAATCTCACGCGAAGTGTGGTATAATTTTTTGAAAAAGTTTGAGAATTGATGTAGTATTCGTCGCTAAAACCGTAGTATATAGATGAAGCCGGAGAGGAGGCGGTGCAATGATAGAGGATGAAAAAATCATAGAAATGTTTTTTGAGCGTTCAGAACAAGGCATACGGGAGTTGGATATAAAATACGGAACAGTCTGCCACAAGCTTTCCTATCATATCGTAGGAAGTAGGCAGAACGCAGAGGAATGTGTAAACGACGCTTATTTAGGTGTATGGAACACTATTCCCCCTGCACGACCTAACCCACTTTTATCCTATGTTCTGAAAATCGTTCGGAACATTTCAATCAAAATTTATTGGAGAAAGGAAGCAGCCAAACGAAGCAGCCATTACACGATTGCTTTGGAGGAAATTGAAACCTATATAGCAGATACTCACACAGTAGAAGCAGAAATTGAAGCTAAAGAATTAGCCCGTATCATTGAAAGTTTTTTAGATACGCTGACTACTGAAAACCGCGTTATTTTCATGCGCCGCTATTGGTTTTCTGACAGCTACAAAGACATAGCCGAGGTTGTGGGGCTTTCAGAGAAAAATGTCTCTGTCCGGCTGACCCGTATCCGCGAAAAGATGAAACAATATTTAATTGAAAGAGAGGTATTTATATGAACGCAAAGAAGTTTTCCGACGCTATGGGCGAGCTTGACAATAAATACATTGACGAAGCCCTTAACTATAAGAAAAAGGTCAAGAAGCCCATTTGGATTAAATGGGGAGCTATGGTAGCTAGTTTACTTCTTGTCTTTACTATGTCTGTTCCAGCATTAGCGGCAGCAGATTTTGGACCAGCTTATAATCTACTCTACAAGGTATCGCCAGCAATTGCTCAAAAGTTAAAGCCTGTTAGTATGTCCTGCGAGGATAATGGGATTAAGTTTGAGGTCATTTCGGCTTATGTTGAGGGTAACGAAGCAAAGATTTTTATTTCCGTACAAGATATTGACGGAGATAGAATTGATGAAACGACAGATTTGTTTGATAACTTTAGTATCAATACACCTTTTGATTGTAGCAGTTCGTGTGAAAATATAAGCTATGACACTGAAACAAAAACCGCCACTTTCCTAATTTCTATATCACAATGGAATGAGAAAGACATTATTGGTGAAAAAATTACTTTTTGTGTCCGAGAAATGCTGAGCAATAAGCAGGAATATGACGCGATATTGACAAATTTGGATTTGATCCAAATTAGTGCTACACCAAAAACAATTACCCCGACTCAAATTTTTGGTGGTGGGGGAACAAACTACAATGAAATGAAAAACAATTTTCAGGCATTGAAAACAACAGGTATTCTTTGTTCCCCTATTGCTGGGGTAGATATTACAGCTATGGGATATGTGGATGGGAAATTGCATATACAAGTCAAGTACGAGGATAGTTTAGAAACGGATAATCATGGCTATATCTATTTCAAAAATGACAAGGGTGAGGAAATCCACTGTATCGCAAATATTGCATTTTCTACTGATAGTGAACATCAAGAACGGTATGTAGAATATGTTTATGATTTGTCAGATGTTGATTTGACCCAATATAAAGCATATGGATATTTTGTTACGAGCGATACACATATCGAAGGAAATTGGAGTGTTACTTTCCCATTAGAAAGCATAAGTCAATAAGTTTTCGTAGTCACCGATATAAATACAAAGTAAATAATTCAATGGGAGCAGCCTTTTTTACACAAAAACGGCTGCTCTTTTCTATGCCTATGAGCAGAAAGGAGCGACCAGCTATGACAAACCCGAAAGAGAAAACCCGCGAGGAGCTGCAAGCCGAGATTGAGGACGGAAAGAAGAAAATCCGGCAGTTTGAAAACCGGGAAAAGATGTTGCGTCAGAAGTTATCCAAAGAAGAACGCAGAACGCGCAGCCACCGTCTTATCGTCCGGGGTGCAGTCTTTGAAAGCATTGTTCCGGAAGCAAAGAACATGACCGACGAGGAAGCCGCCCACCATAACGCCGTATTCGTAGGACGGGACGAGGACGGAGTACCACGCTACGCCCACCAACGCGGCACAGCCGGGAACTTCCGGCTTGATGTGAAAGGCAGCGACAAAGCCTTTAACTTCTGCTATCGGGGCGAGGGCGAAAGATTGTTTGTCTTTGAAGCCCCTATTGACCTCTTATCTTTTCTCTGTCTGTTCAAAAAGGACTGGCAAAAGCAAAGCTATCTTGCGCTGGGTGGCGTGGGAGATAAAGCCCTTATGTGCTTTCTCTCTGACCGCCCGAACATCAAGACCGTATATCTCTGCCTTGACAGCGACCAAGCCGGAAACGACGCTTGCAGCCGCCTTGTGGAGCTTATGCCGGAGGACTTGACCGTCCACCGCCTTATCCCTCTTTTCAAAGACTGGAACGAGGTGCAGACGCGCCGGAATGAAATCACAGACGGAAAATATCTGCGGGAAGCTGTCTATGGCTTGAAAGAACCGCCGCAGGAAGAAACCGTTGAGATTATCCGCATGAGCGAGGTTGACACACAGACCGTTGAATGGCTATGGAAACCGTATATCCCCTTTGGGAAAGTAACCATAGTACAGGGCAACCCCGGCGAGGGAAAGACCACCTTTGCGCTGCGCCTTGCCGTTGCCTGTAGTACTGGCGGGACGCTTCCGGGCATGAAGCCCATACAGCCGTTTCAAGTGATTTATCAGACCGCCGAGGACGGTTTGGGCGATACCGTCAAGCCCCGCTTGATAGAAGCCGCAGCAGACCTTGACCGGGTGCTTGTGATTGATGAAGCAAAACGGGAGCTTACCCTGTCCGACGAGCGCATAGAGAAAGCAATCATACAGAACGGGGCGCGTCTGATTATCCTTGACCCCATACAGGCGTATATGGGCGACAAAGCCGACATGAACAAGGCAAACGAGGTGCGCCCCATTTTTCGCCGCCTTGCCGAAGTTGCGGAGCGTACCGGGTGCGCCGTTATCCTTATCGGACACCTTAACAAAGCTGCCGGAGGACAGAGCGCATACAGGGGCTTAGGTTCTATCGACTTTAGAGCCGCAGCAAGGAGCGTCCTTTTAATCGGGCGCGTGAAGCGTGAGCCGAATGTGCGCGTTATCATTCACGACAAATCTTCCCTTGCGCCGGAGGGAAAGCCCGTTGCCTTTTGCCTTGACCCGGAAACAGGCTTTGAGTGGATAGGCGAATATGATATAACTGCCGACGAGCTGCTGTCCGGCGCGGGCGGCAACAACGCCACCAAAACCGAACAGGCTGAAAAGCTGATACTTGACCTACTGGCAGACGGAAAAGAATTTGCCAGCGAGGACATAGAGAAAGCCGCAGCCGACGCGGGGATTTCTGCCCGTACTGTCCGGGCGGCAAAGAAAAACCTTGACGGGCGCATTACTTCAAAGCGTATCGGCGCAGCATGGTATCACGCCCTAAAAAAGTGAACTGGCAAAATCCAAGTGGCAAAACCCAGATACCTTGCCACTTTGCCACTTCGTCACTTCAACCATAATCCCACAGCCCCATGTATGACCGCGTGGGGCTTTATCGTGGAAAAAAGAGCCTATGTTGCGTCAATAACTCAAAAAAGCACTTGACAAAACGCTTCATGGCTTACATGGAATGATAAAATGGAGGTTAGTATTGATGAAACGAAAGTAAAAGAATGGATGAATGAATTTTGCTCTACATACGATTCCATTGGAAAAATACGTTCTATTACGACACCGACGGGAAAAACAGCAAGTGTTTCGGGAGGAACATATGGTTGGTCAGTCGACGAGCCAGAAGAAATCAGGAAATTGATTGAGAATATTAAAAGTGGTGAAAGAGTAGAAAGAGAACCGGTGTATGAAAAAACGGTAGCATCTCATTCGCAGCAGGATTGGGGAGATACATATGTTGAGGTAGATCTTTCAACGCAGCATATGTGGTATATTGTGAATGGTTCAGTACAATTAGAAACAGATATTGTTACAGGACTTGCAAGTGATCCGAACAGAGCGACTCCATCAGGGGTATATTCTATTCTTGAAATGAAAAGAGATAAAGTACTTACTGGAGAAACAAATCCAAGCACAGGAGAACCTATTTATAGAACGAAAGTTTCTTATTGGATGCGTGTTACATGGACGGGAATCGGATTTCATGATGCAATCTGGCAGTCGGCGTTTGGTGGAAACAGGTATCAGACTTCGGCAGGCTCGCATGGTTGTATTAATATGCCGTTGGATCAGGCAGCTTCTTTATATGATATGTTAGAGATGGGAACACCAGTAGTTATACACGAGTGATATTGAAATAGAGATGAAAAAATACTGGTCGCACGTAGTGTGAACGGTAACAAAATATAAAAGTTTTATCAACTTCAGGAAACGGTATTGACATAATCAACAAGGTGTTGTATAGCCTGATACGAAACAAAATTAAATAAATGATACTTTCTCTTATTCAGAGCAGTGGAGATACAAAGGATCTAAGAAGCTGCGGCAACCCCTCGTAATAGGAAGGTGCCAACCTGAGCGAGTTATTTCGAACAATAAGAGGATTGTTAAGATAAACTTTGATTACCCTGGAAAAGACAAAGGAGCTGGTTACAATTGTATGTACTCAGCTCCTTTGTGTATAATAACACAAGGAATGATTCATCAACCGGTATCCTAAGCTAAAACAAGGAATGAATCCCTATAGGAACATAGAATATTTTGAGAAACGAAAAGAATTCATCAGGAGAAAAAGAAAAATAGCAAAGAATCGAGTTGCCGCTGCTAATCCTACTTATGTATAAAAGGATTAGTAGTCATCAAGGCTCGAGCCGTATACAGGGAAACTTGTAAAAATATAATGGATGGCTGCAACTTTTTTCATATGACTTTTGTATATAAGGTAAAGAGATGAAAAGAAGGTGGGAGGTGGAACGTATTGAGTAATTATTATGATGAGAATGAACTAATTAGACGAATCCAAAAAGGAGATGAATCAGCGTTAGCAATAATAATTTCGGAATATCATGCTTATGTCGGAAAAATTGTATACAGTATCTTAGGCAGTTACTCTCATAAAATTGATCTTCAGGGTGTGGTTAATCAGATCTTTTTTACCTTGTGGCATAAAGCTAATAAAATTGATCCATCGAAAAGCGTTACAATAAAAGGTTATTTAGGCATATTGGCCAGAAATACAGCTATAAATGAAAAGAAAAAATGCATACCAGATTACCAGATAAATGATGAGGTCATAGCAGATATTTCCGATGATTTTAACCAGGTTGAATTGAGATTACTGCTGGCAAATGCTCTGAGAAAACTGAATAAGGATGAGCAGTTAATATTAGTTCTGTTTTATTTTCAAAATGAGAAAATAGCCGATATTTCCCGCATTACAGGTATTCCGGCATCCACAGTAAAAAGCAAACTCAAACGCTGCAAAGAGAAGATGAAAAAATTTTTGGAAGAAGGAGGAAATCAGTATGAAAATTTCGTATAACGATATGTTTACTAACATTTCAGATGTTGCTTATGAAATATTAGAAGAAAATGATATGTTTAATGATGAAACCGATGATATGTTTTCTTCAGATAGAACTTGTAAAGATGTAACAGATATGATCCATGATCAGAAAATCGTGAGAAAAAGGCATTTTGCTATCAAGAGTGTTTTACTGGTTGCAGCTCTTGCTGCAATGTCGTCTATTCTTGCTATTGCTCACAACTACGGTGCAGCATTAATTGATGACAGCAACCGGCATTTAGTTGGAAAAGGACTTCATGGAGAAGGACAGATAATAGGAGCTGATGAAGAGATAGAGGTTCCGGATGAACCTTCAGATGGAATTTGGGAAACAACAGCTCGTATTAAATCATACAAAAACGTAAGCATTAGTCCAAACAGTATAACAGAATTTGCTGTATCCGGTGACGCCGGACAATATATTACTCCGGAAATTATATTTGGCAACAATGATTTAGTCATTTTTGAGCAGGAAGACGGATCAGGCTGGGAATTAAATGAGGGAGAAACCTTAATGATTCAGGCAACGGAATATGAAGCGGAAACAAACGGTGGAAATGGCCAGGGAATCATGTATTTTTATATCTGTGACGGTGAAATATTAGATGGAAAATCAGAGCCTCGTAAAGAATTAAATCAAACCTTTGAATTAACTGCAGAAAAATCCGGAGAATATTATATCTGTCTTTTAGGTGTAAGCTCAGATCCTATATCTTTAAAGGAAGGAAAAATAGTTATTAAATAGTAAAAAACGGTTATGAGAGAGAGTGCGATTACCAGGTTAGGTGATCGCACTCTCTCTCATTTTTTTATTATAGGAAACTTCAATTTTTTTTAAAATTATGCAACTTTTTTAATGTTCCATTGTATATACAGGTAACAGGAAGTGTGGAAAATAAAGGAGGTAAATGTTTTTATGAAAACAATTTTAAAGCGAACGATTGTTTTTTTTCTTTCTCTTGCAATGATAATTTCTGTAGCATGTTCTACGGCGGTCGCAGCAGAGACACTAGAAGATCAAAATGTGACATCACATAGGGTAAGTTATATCATCTACAAAGAAGATGGTACAGTAAAGGAAACCGGAACATTGGCCCAAAGTTCCAAGTGATTGATAAGAAGGATCTGGAATTTTATAAAGAGGCAGAAAAAACAGATAAGAGTATCAAGGTCTGCGAAGTGAATGAGGAGGACTTCTTATATCTTAATTTTGATACAAATTTTTCATGATTTTCCTCCTTTCTTGAGGAGTTTAAGATTTATAGACAACTTTAAAAGAATGCGCATGTTTTTGTATACACTTAATATATATCACGCTTAAAAAAATAAAAGAATTGTTTTGAATTATTTTTTATAGTATTCTATAATAGTGGTAATTTATATAATTTTAATGTTTATTTTTAAGATTCTCTAACAAACTTTTATACTATCCTATAAAACGGTCAATTTTAAAAATCACGAAATTGCAGGCTTTACAACACTTTGTAACACGATATAGACCTGTCCGATAATCCCTCTCATATAAAAATAATCAATGCTTCATTTTTAACACAGGAAGATAAAGACATCTCCCTGTGTTTTTAAAGAAAATCAATGAACAGGAAAAACAGAAGGGAGCTACCAAAGAACGGCTTTCGGTATGGCAGAAATACTTTATCAATGGGGAATACCTTCGATCTGCAGAAATGGCAGAGGAACAGAATTACAATATGATCGATGGAAGAATCAACAATCTGCTACCGAAAAAGGAGAATCCAGAAGTACCAAAGAAGAGGAAATCTGTCCTTTTGCGTTTGTATAAACACCGCTGTGAGGTTGCAAAGAAACAGGGAAAGCCAATGCCGAGGCGGTATCAGGGGATGGAGATGGAGCGGAATCGTAAATAGGTAAGAAATGACAAAGGGTGTGGGAGAAATCTCATTGCCCTTTTTCGAAAAAGAATTGTGTGATATATATAAAATAACCAAGTGAGAATTGTAAGTTTTGCTGAAAATATAAATGAATCGTTGGAAATATTGTGCATAAAATGGAAAAATGATAAAATCAAAAATGTGGTGAATATAAGACATATTATTTTTGAGGAACAGAGTGATTTAGGGAATAGTATGTCTTTTTAGCATGTTCAATTAGTAGATTCGATTTCGTAAGTTTAAGATCAAGATATAAATATTGAAGGAGCAATATGAAAATACAAAAATATGTGAAAAAAGATATTATAAAAGTAACCTCAATTTTAATTTTACTACTAGGATTATTGACTATTTTATATTTGTCAGAAATACAAAGTATATCAGGATATGTTGTACAAATTAATTATCCCAATAATATTGCTATAAAAGACGAATTTGAGAATGTATATTGGATAAAGCCATTTGGAGATTTTGAGGATAAATATGAGATAGGGGATGAGGTAAAAGTATATTATTATCCGAATTCAGAAGATGGCTCCAATGAAAATACATTATCCCATTCTATTGTATTCAGTAGATGATGTTGTTATTTATGAAGAAGGCAACTAAATGAGAGCTAAACAAAAATTTAAATTGAGTGCTACTATTATAGGAATATGCTTTTTGTTACATGGAATACCTGTATTTGCAGCCGAATCAAGTGAAATGATTGAGTTTGATTTAAAGACTAATGAGATGTAGACAGTAGAAATTGAGGAACAAAATAGTGATTCAGTTGACTCATACATTCCAGAGGGAATCAGTACTGGAATTCAAACATATGGAGCGATTATTGATGTTGATGATAGGTATAGAATTCCTGCTAGTTTATCAAGTACAACTTTCCCATATTGCTCTTATGGTGTTGTGAGTTGTACTAGGCCCGATGGAACAAGTTCATTTGGAACAGGATGGCTTTTTGGTCCGAACGATGTGGCAACAGCTGCGCATGTTGTATATAGTCAAGAGAATGGTGGATATCCTTCTTCTATTATTTTTTATCCCGGGGTTAATAACAGTGGATCAATAGTAGGGGCATCTTATAAGGCAACAATTGCGGTGCTACCGGCAACGTATCAAAGCGAACGTGATGAGACGAAAGATTATGCTTTTTTATCTTTAAATTATAATTATCTGTTGAAGTATCAAATATAAAGAGTGAAAGGTCGAGTAAGCCAACTTCATGGGAAGATGTTTCTATTGACAAAAAATATGATACAAAAGATATATACATATCATCAATGGGGCATCTGCCAGAGTTCATTCCATTTTAAAAATAAACGTGTGGTGAAACGTAATGAAGAAAAAAATAATATATGTCTTATGCATTTTGGGTGTGCTTTTGGCGTTATTAGGACTAAAAAAAAGAAATGACACAATGTATTCTTCGGGGGTATACCATCTTAACAGAAGCGGGATAGTAGAATCTATAGATAAGAATATTATAGTTGTTCGTTTGGATAAATTGAATGAACAAGATGAGGATTTTAAAAATGTCAATACATTGCAATTAGATTGTAGAAATTGTAGTTATGAATTAGAAAATTTAAAGGAAGGTACAAAAATTATATTTTACTATTTCCCATATAATGCGGACGTTCGACCACTTAAAGTCGAAAATATCTATGTGATAAATGAAAAAGAATCTAATATTGATTTGACGGAGAAAGCCGGACAATTATTTAATTCCTATCGAGATAAAACAGATGAGTCTATTTATGCAAGAGGTAAATCTGGTGGCGTTATTACTACAAAGGATATTGAACAAGCTACTGAATTCTACATTTTAGCAGGGTATGAACAGTCAGACGCTGAAGATAAGGCAGTAGAATATA
>NZ_JAJCNG010000033.1:0-27236 GCF_020561005.1 Mediterraneibacter sp. 210702-DFI.3.120
TACAAGAACTTGTGAGTAGATAGATATTTATATCATCAAAAGCATACTCGTTGAAGTAGGAATGAAACATGGAAGTTTATAACTTTTTATAAGTTTTCAGTAACGGAAATGTGTCATGAAAGCCACAGGGATAGTCCGGAGGATAGATGATCTTGGAAGAATCGTAATTCCGAAAGAAATAAGAAGGACATTGCGGATCCGCGAAGGTGATCCACTGGAAATTTTTACAGACAGAGAAGGAAAGGTGATTTTAAAGAAATATTCTCCAATCGGTGAATTAGGAACACTGGCAGGGATTTATGCAGATAGTCTTTCAAAGACACTTGATTGTACAGTCTGTATTACTGATACGGATCAGGTGATCGCGGCAGCAGGAAACGGGAAGAAAGAACTTCAGGAAATGCTGTTGAGTGCAGAGCTGGCAGAAGTGTTTCAAGAAAGAAAGACCGTGTTGAAAAAGAGCAGTGACGCTGAGTTTGTAGCAATTACAAAAGACAGGAGTGAATACAGCGAGGAAATAATCAGTGTGATTCTCAGTGAAGGTGATATTGCAGGTGGAGTGATCTTTCTGCAGAAAAATGAGAAAAAGCATTTTGGAGAGATGGAAAAGAAGTTTGCGGCAGGCGCAGCAGATCTGCTTGGGAGGCAGTTAAGTTAAAAGTGTCATATTTTTCCGGGAGGATGCATAGAATAGTATCAGTGGAAAACCGGACATGCATCGAAAGGAAAAGAAAATGAGAGAAAATCATGGGAAAAAAGGGATAATATACGCAGAAAATTTAGTGAAGGCATTACTTTGCGCCTATCTGGTCACAGGAATGTTTCTGTTAATTCTTGCACTTCTCCTTTATAAAGCAGGATTGAGTGAAGAAAATGTGAATTTGGGAATTATTCTCATTTATGTAATAGGAACTTTTTCCGGTGGTTTTGTGATGGGAAAACTGGAAGGCCAAAAGAAGTTCCTCTGGGGGCTTGGAACCGGTGTGGTTTATTTTGTTCTATTACTGCTCATCTCATTTGGAATGTACCGTGAGGTTTCGTCAGGGACAGGAGATTTGTTTCTGACATTTGTACTTTGTACCGGAGGCGGAATGCTCGGAGGGATGGTCTCATGAAGAAAAACCAAAGGGATGTGTGAAAAAATACTTTAAAAACCTGGCTGTGTGTGCTATAATAGCGAAAGCAATATGTGCGAAGTTAGGAGGAGTAAAAATGAAACACATTAAAACACTGAATACACAGACACTGAACAACACAGTTAAAAAAGGTGGATGCGGAGAGTGCCAGACATCTTGCCAGTCTGCATGTAAGACATCCTGTACAGTAGGAAACCAGACTTGCGAAAACGCAAAATAAGAAAACCTGAAAGTGAAGATAATGTTGCTGCAGAGTTGCTTTGAGTGGTGATACTGCCTGCAATTATGCGAAAAACAGCAACAGGATTACAGGTGAGGCAGCGGTGCAAATCGCTGCCTTAAGCATGTTTTAGAAGTATCTGCTTAGAGCTGCATTGTGAAAATGCCGGGCTTTGAACAGTTACAAATAGATTTACAAATACATATAGAAAGCGAGGTATCCACGTGATACATCAGTACCAGAACAATGGATATAATATCGTCCTCGACGTGAACAGCGGAGCTGTACATGTTGTGGATCAGGAAGCGTATGATGTCATCGAAGTGCTTAATCGCATGAATGAAGATCATACAGTGGAGACATTGAAATCTCCGGAAACAGCAGAAGCATTGAAAAAAGAGCTTGGAGAGAAATATTCTGAGAAAGATCTGCTGGATATTTTAGAGGCAGTAACAGAACTGACGGAACAGGGACGTCTGTTCACAAAAGACATTTATGAGAGCTTTATCGACGTTGTAAAGCAGCGTAAGACAGTTGTTAAGGCTTTATGTCTTCATATTGCACATGACTGTAACCTTGCCTGTAAGTACTGCTTTGCGGAAGAGGGAGAATATCACGGCCGCAGAGCTTTGATGTCTTACGAGGTTGGTAAGAAAGCACTTGATTTCCTGATCGCGAATTCAGGAACAAGAAGAAACCTTGAAGTTGACTTCTTCGGTGGTGAGCCGCTGATGAACTGGCAGGTTGTCAAAGACCTGGTTGCTTACGGAAGAGAGCAGGAGAAACTTCATGACAAGCATTTCCGTTTCACACTTACAACAAACGGAGTTCTTTTGAACGATGAAGTTCAGGAGTTCGTGAACAAAGAGATGGACAACGTTGTCATCAGTCTTGACGGAAGAAAAGAAGTGAATGACCAGATGCGCCCGTTCCGTAACGGAAAAGGAAGCTATGATCTGATCGTTCCGAAGTTCCAGAAGCTGGCAGAGAGCCGTAATCAGGAGAAGTACTACATCAGAGGTACATTTACAAGAAATAACCTGGATTTTTCCAAGGATGTAGAACATTTCGCAGATCTTGGATTCAAGCAGATGTCAATCGAGCCTGTAGTAGGTGATGACACAGAACCATATGCAATCCAGAAAGAAGATCTTCCACAGATCTTTGAAGAATATGATAAACTCGCAAAATTCCTGATCGAGCGTGAGAAGAGCGGAAGAGGATTCAATTTCTTCCACTTCATGATCGATCTCGAAGGAGGACCGTGCGTGTCCAAGCGTCTGTCCGGCTGTGGTTCAGGTACAGAGTATCTGGCAGTGACACCGTGGGGAGATTTCTACCCATGTCATCAGTTTGTAGGACAGGAAGAATTCCTCATGGGAAATGTCGATGAGGGAATTACAAAACCGGAGATTGCGGAAGAATTCCGTGGATGCAGCGTATATTCCAAGGAAAGCTGCAGAACCTGCTTTGCCAGATTCTACTGCAGTGGTGGCTGTATGGCGAATTCTTACAAGTTCCACAATACGATCCATGATACTTACGAAGTGAGCTGTGAGATGGAGAGAAAACGTGTGGAATGTGCGATCATGATAAAGGCTGCCCTGGCGGATGAAGAACAATAAAGTTAGAGAGCAGCAGTCAAGAAAGGAAAGAAAGAGATGAAGAAAGGTAAGAGTATTCTCAGCCTCATTCTCGTAATCGCAGTTACAGCACTCTTCGGTATGACCTGTGTGCTTGGACTTGATTTAAAGGGAATGGGAGCTGCGAAGAACATCAATCTCGGTCTTGACCTGGAAGGCGGAGTCAGCATTACATATCAGGTAAAAGGTGACAAGCCATCTCAGGCAGACATGGATGACACCGTGTACAAGCTTCAGAAACGTGTGGAGCAGTACAGCACAGAGGCACAGGCTTATCAGGTTGGAGACAACCGTATCAGTATCGAGATTCCGGGTGTGAGCGACGCAAACAAGATTCTGGAAGAACTTGGACAGCCGGGTTCACTGTACTTTATCAAGCATAAAGACAGTGAGGGAAATGAAAACTATTCCCTGACAGCTTCCGGATATACACTGAATAAGTCAATCGACGAACTGAAAGATACAGACTCCATCGTACTGACAGGTACAGAAGTAAAGACAGCTTCAGCCGGAGTACTCAACGACTCAACAACAGGAAATAAAAAGTATGGTGTTGATCTTGAGTTGACAGATGAGGGTGCAGAGAAGTTCAAGACAGCAACAGAAGAAGCTTATAACAATAACCATGACACAATCGCTATTTACTATGATGGTTCTCTGATCAGCGTGCCAAGCGTAAATGCAGTGATTGAGAATGGAAAAGCTCAGATTTCAGGAAACATGGATTATGAAGAGGCTGATAACATCGCTTCTACAATCCGTATCGGTGGACTGAATCTGGAACTTGAAGAGCTTAGCTCAGAAGTTGTAGGAGCACAGCTTGGACAGGACGCTCTGAAAGGAAGTCTGATCGCAGGTATCATCGGTCTGGCAATCGTATGTGTATTCATGTGCTGGGTATACCTCCTTCCGGGACTTGCATCCAGCCTTGCACTGATCCTTTACACAGAATTGATCCTGATCCTTCTGAATGCATTTGACATCACACTGACACTTCCAGGTATCGCAGGTATCATCCTTGGTATCGGTATGGCGGTAGATGCGAACGTTATCATCTTCGCCCGTGTGAAAGAAGAGCTGACAGCAGGAAAGAGCGTACACGCTTCTCTGAAATCAGGATTCCAGAAAGCGATGTCCGCAATCGTTGACGGAAATATCACAACACTGATCGCAGCAGGCGTGCTGTGGCTTCGCGGAAGTGGTACTGTAAAGGGATTCGCCCAGACACTTGCACTTGGTATCGTCGTATCCATGTTTACAGCACTCGTGATCACAAGACTGATCATCTTTTCCTTCTATGGAGCAGGCATCCGCAATGAGAAAGTATACGGAAGACATCTGAAAGAACGTAAACCAGTTGATTTCCTTGGAAAGAAAAAGATTTTCTTCATTGTTTCCATCATCCTTTGCCTGGCCGGACCGGTCATGATGGGCGTGAACCATGCAAGAGGAATCGGCGCAATGAATTACAGCCTTGATTTTGTAGGCGGTACTTCAACAAATGTAACATTTGATAAAGAATATACACTGGAAGAGATCGACAGCCAGATGATCCCAAGCCTGGAAGAGATCACAGGAGATAAGAATATTCAGGTTCAGACAGTAAAAGACAGCAATCAGGTAGTTTTCAAGACACAGACACTTGATCTTGAGAAACGTGAAGCACTTGCTTCTTATCTGAATGAGAACTACGGGGTAGAGGTATCTGATATCGCTACAGAGAATATCAGCTCAACAGTAAGTTCCGAGATGAGAAGAGATGCTGTTATAGCTGTGATCATTGCTACAATCTGTATGCTGCTTTACATCTGGTTCCGTTTCAAAGATATTCGTTTCGCAACAAGTGCTGTTGTCGCACTGATGCATGACGTACTTGTAGTTCTTGGATTCTATGTGATCGCAAGAGTATCTGTCGGAAATACATTTATCGCATGTATGCTGACAATTGTCGGATATTCTATCAACGGTACGATCGTTATCTTTGACCGTATCCGTGAGGCGCTGGCAACAAAGAGCCGTACAGAAGATCTGAAGGATCTTGTAAACCGCTGTATTACTCAGACACTGACAAGAACGATCTATACAAACTTTACAACATTTGTCATGGTCGTTGCTCTGTATATCCTTGGTGTAAGCTCCATTAAGGAATTCGCTGCACCTCTGATGGTAGGTATCATCTGCGGTGGATATACATCCGTATGTATCACAGGTGCACTGTGGTATGTGATGAAGACAAGACTTGGTGAGGAAGCGAAGGCTGCGAGAGCAGCTTCCGGCACAAAGACAGTTTCTGTAAAAGCAGCAGACAAGAAAGAAGGAACTACTTCCACAGAGAGTAACGCAGCAGATACATCTGCAGACGACAGCTCCAAGAAGAAAAAAGGAAAGAAGACTTCTTTCAAGAACAAAAAGAGCAAAAAACGCTAAGAAATAAATAGCAGCCTGGAAACAGTAACGAAATAGAATCTGCCGTATCGGAAATGAAAAATGATTTTCGATACGGCAGATTTTTGCTATAATAAGAAAATATGATACTGACAGACTGGAGGGTATTTGGATGGAGAAATGGTTCGTCGCAATGAAAAAGGCGGATTTTAATGGAATAGCAGAGAAATATCAGATTTCCCCGATCATTGCACGACTGATGAGGAACCGTGATGTGATCGGAGATGAAGCAATTGATTTTTATCTGAATGGAACGGTGGAGGATCTGTATGACGGCTTACTGATGAAAGATATGGATCGTGCAGTAGATATTCTTAAGGAGAAAATAGAAGAGGGAAAGAAAATCCGTGTGATCGGTGATTATGATATTGATGGAGTCAATGCAACGTATATTTTGCAACAGGGGCTTGCAGGACTTGGGGCAGATGTCGATACGGATATTCCAGACAGGATCAAAGACGGATATGGATTGAATCAGATGCTGATCGACCGTGCACTGGAGGATGATGTAGACACGATCATCACCTGTGATAATGGAATTGCGGCAATGAACGAGATCGCTTACGGAAAAGAAAATGGGATGACGATCGTTGTGACAGATCACCATGAAGTTCCGTATCTGGAAGAAAATGGGAAGAAAAAATATCTCCTGCCACCGGCGGATGCAGTGGTCGATCCGCACAGAGCAGACTGTGAGTATCCATTTAAAGGGCTGTGCGGCGCAGCTGTAGCGTATAAGCTGGTTGAGGTTTTGTACAGAGTGTCTGGAAAGTCAGAGCAGGAGGTAGAGCATCTGCAGGAAAGACTGATGGAAAATGTTGCAATTGCCACGATCGGTGATGTGATGGATCTGGTTGGAGAGAATCGTGTCTTTGTGAAAAAGGGACTTGAGCTTCTGAAGACAACGAAGAATGAAGGGCTTCACGCATTGATGCAATGTACAGGGGTAGATACAGCGAACCTGAATACTTATCATATCGGATTTGTGATCGGACCGTGCATCAATGCCGGCGGAAGACTGGATACAGCCAAGCGTGCACTGGAACTCCTTAATGCATCGAACCGGAGAGAGGCAGTGACACTGGCAGCAGATCTGAAAGAATTAAATGACAGCCGGAAAGAAATGACTGAAGAAGGTGTAGAAGAAGCTGTCCGGCAGATCGAATCAAGTTCCTGGAAGGACGACCAGGTGCTGGTCGTGTATCTTCCAGAGTGTCACGAAAGTATCGCCGGAATTATTGCGGGGAGGATAAAGGAACGTTATTATCGTCCGACCTTTGTACTGACAAAGGGAGAGACAGGGGTGAAAGGTTCCGGACGGTCGATCGAAGCCTATGATATGTTTGCGGAAATGAGCCGCTGCAGGGAATTATTTACGAAGTTCGGAGGGCATAAGCTGGCAGCAGGACTTTCTTTAGAAGAGGAAAATGTCGAAGTTTTCCGGAAACGGATCAATGAACTGGCGGATCTGACAGAAGAGGATTTGCAGATGAAGGTGTCGATTGATATGCGGCTTCCATTTCCATATATTAATGAAGAGCTGATCCATGAGCTTAAGATATTGGAGCCTTTTGGAAAAGGCAATGGGAAACCGTTATTTGCAGAAAGTAAACTGCGTGTGATCCAGCCAAGAATCTTCGGAAAGAACCGGAATGTGCTGAAATGCAGACTGGAGGACCAGCAGGGAAATCAGATGGAAGCGGTTTATTTCGGAGAAGTGGAAGACTGTCTGCAGAAGATGGAAAAGAAACAGATCATGTCTTTTACATACTATCCATCCATCAATGAGTACATGGGACGAAGAACAATTCAGCTTACAATTGTCAATTATCAGTAGATAATATCAAAAAAACAGTACAAATTGCTTAAAATGAAGAAGAATGGGAAGTTCTTATTTGAAAAAGGGAAAAATAGTGATATACTAAATCATATTAATTGTTCAGAACTAAGGCGTTTTGTGTCTAAAATGCATTTGTCGGATATGCCATACTGACGAAATACGAAGCATTTTGGAAGTTGGATTTGAACAGAACACAGGATGAATGAAGGGGGAAGATGATATGGCAGGCACTCGGGAATATGAAGATCTGAATAAAAATCTGGAGATAGTGGACGGGCATGCAGTAAAAGCACCGGAGGATTATCAGGATCCGGAGGAGTTATATCAGGCCTTAATAGCTCGTGTGCGTAAGTATCACCCTTCTGCAGATATTACGATGATCGAGAAGGCCTATCAGATAGGCAAAGAAGCGCATAAGAATCAGTTCCGTAAATCCGGAGAACCTTATATCATCCATCCACTCTGGGTGGCAATCATACTTGCAGATCTCGAGATGGACAAAGAAACGATCGTGGCTGGAATGCTTCATGACGTGGTAGAAGATACGACAATGACACTCGATGAGATCTCAGCAGAGTTTGGTGAAGAGGTGGCACTTCTTGTAGACGGCGTTACCAAGCTGGGACAGTTGAACTATTCCCAGGACAAGCTGGAGGCCCAGGCAGAGAACTTAAGAAAGATGTTCCTTGCGATGGCGAAAGATATCCGTGTCATCATTGTAAAACTCGCAGACCGTCTGCACAACATGCGCACAATGGAGTTTATGACACCGGCAAAGCAGAAAGAGAAATCAAGAGAGACGATGGATATCTACGCTCCGATCGCCCAGCGTCTCGGTATTTCAAAGATCAAGACAGAACTCGATGACCTTTCTCTGAAATATTATCAGCCGGAAGTTTATAATCAGCTGGTGCATGATCTGAATGCACGTAAGACAGAACGTGAAGAATTTGTGCAACAGATCGTTGCTGAAGTATCAAAGCATATGAAGAATGCTGATATTGAAGCGAAAGTATACGGACGTGTAAAACATTTCTTCAGTATTTATAAGAAGATGGTGAATCAGAACAAGACACTTGATCAGGTGTATGACCTGTTCGCTGTCCGCATTATCGTAGATTCAGTGAAAGACTGTTACGCAGCACTTGGTGTGATCCATGAGATGTATACGCCGATTCCGGGACGTTTCAAGGATTATATTGCTATGCCGAAGGCGAATATGTACCAGTCTCTGCATACAACGCTGATCGGACCTTCCGGACAGCCGTTCGAGATCCAGATCCGTACAGAAGAGATGCATAAGACAGCGGAATATGGTATCGCAGCACACTGGAAATATAAAGAGACAGGCGGAAGCAACACGAAAGGACTGAACACACAGGAAGAGAAGCTGAACTGGCTGCGTCAGATCCTGGAATGGCAGAGAGACATGTCTGATAACCGTGAGTTCTTAAGCCTGCTGAAAGGTGACCTGGATCTGTTCCAGGAAGATGTATACTGCTTCACACCGAACGGGGATGTGAAGAACCTTCCGAATGGATCCACGCCGGTTGACTTCGCCTATGCGATCCACAGTGCAGTCGGCAATAAGATGGTTGGTGCCAGAGTGAATGGCAAGCTTGTGAACATTGATTATAAGATTCAGAACGGAGACCGAATCGAGATCCTTACATCTCAGAATTCCAAGGGACCGAGTCGTGACTGGCTGAATATCGTCAAGAGCACACAGGCAAAGAGCAAGATTAATTCATGGTTTAAGAAGGAATACAAAGAAGATAATATTATCCGTGGAAAGGATCTGATCAGTGCCTACTGTAAGAGCAAGGGGATTAATCTGCCGGATATCATCAAGCCGAAGTATCAGCAGATCGTTCAGAAGAAATACGGATTCCGTGACTGGGATGCAGTACTTGCGGCAATCGGACACGGCGGACTCAAAGAAGGTCAGGTTGTGAACCGCCTGCTGGAAGAGTACGAGAAAGAGCATAAGAAAGAGATCACGGATGAGAATATTTTGGAGAAGATCTCAGAAGCGAATAAACAGAGAGTCCACATTGCCAAATCAAAGAGCGGAATCGTAGTTAAGGGAATCAATGATATGGCAGTACGCTTCTCAAAGTGCTGTAATCCGGTGCCGGGAGATGAGATTGTCGGTTTTGTAACAAGAGGGCGCGGAATGTCGATCCACAGAACAGATTGTATCAATATCATCAATCTTTCTGATGTGGAGAGATCCCGTCTGATCACAGCAGAATGGGAGGATAATGATCTCGAAGAAGGCGGTCAGTATCTTGCAGAACTGAAGATATTTGCAGACGACAGAAGAGGACTTCTGCTGGATGTATCAAAGGTATTTACCGAAGAGAAGATTGACGTGAAGTCCATGAATACCCGGACGAGCAAGAAGGGTACGGCGACAATGGAGATGGGATTTGTTGTACACGGAAGAGAAGAATTGAATCGTGTGATCGGAAAGCTCAGACAGATTGAAAATGTAATTGATATTGAGAGAACAACAGGCTGATGGAGGAAAACGAATGAAGGTTGAAAGTATTGTACTGGGGTCAATTGGAACGAATTGCTATATTGTAACCAATGAAGAGACGAAGGAATGTTTTGCAGTGGATATGGCAGAATGTCCGCAGGAATATGTCAATTATATCAAGAACAATGGACTAGAAATGAAAGCATTGTTTCTGACACATGGACATTTTGACCACATCATGGGAATCGATGATTTCCTCAAAGCCTTTCCTGTGCCGGTTTACGCAGGCGAAGACGAACTTCCGGTGATCGAGGATGACCGCCTGAATGTTTCTTGTATGTACGGACCGAAATACGCATTCCACGGAGCACAGCCTGTAAGAGACGGTCAGGTGATCGAATGCGCAGGAATTGAAGTTGATGTACTTCATACACCGGGACATACCGTAGGAGGATGCTGCTATTACCTTCCAAAAGAACATAGATTGTTCAGTGGAGATACGCTGTTCTGTGCTTCCATCGGAAGAACAGACCTACCGACAGGAAGCAGCAGCCAGCTGGTCCGCTCTGTACAGGAGAAGATCATGACACTTCCGGATGATACAAAGATCTATCCGGGACATATGGAAGAGACATCAGTTCAGTTTGAGAAGGAGCATAATCCATTCATATGATAAAGATAGAAAGTAAGAAGAACAAATTTACTTATAACGTATACCATGTCACAAAAGCATTTTATCCAAAAGAGGATATCGTGCAGACAGTAGATGAGAAGCAAGAACCACTGGTGAAGATACATTTGCCGGAAGGGACTTGCTTTTCCCTTGCACCGGAAGAATGCGTGCAGACAGAAGATGTGCAGGAAGAGAAACGCGATGTAACGAAGAAAGTCTATCAGTTTCTCTCAAAGCAGACAGGACAGGAACTTGCCTGGGGAATGCTGACCGGAGTCCGTCCGACAAAGCTTGTAATGCAGAAAATCGAGCAGGGAATGACAAAAGAAGAAATCTTTGATTTTCTAAAAGAACAATATTGTGTTGGCGATAAAAAAGCACAGATTGCGTATGAGATTGCATGCCGTGAAAAGGCACTTCTTGATCAGTTGGACTGTAAAAATGGCTATAGCCTGTATGCAGGAATTCCATTCTGTCCAAGCATCTGCTCCTACTGCTCATTCAGCTCTTCACCAATCGCTGAGTGGAAAGATCAGGTCGATTGTTACCTTGATGCGATGATCAAAGAATTGAAAGCTACGGCAAAGCTGATGCAGGGAAAGACGCTGGATACCGTATATATCGGCGGCGGAACACCAACAACACTCGAGGCAGACCAGCTTGACCGTTTGCTTGGAACGATCCGGGAGAATTTTGACCTGGAGCATGTGCTTGAGTTTACAGTTGAAGCCGGAAGACCGGACAGTATCACACGAGAAAAGCTCGAAGTGATTCGCAAATATCCTGTAACCCGCATCTCTGTCAACCCACAGACAATGCAGCAGAAGACACTGGATCTTGTCGGAAGAAAACATACGGTAGAAGATGTAGAACAAATCTTCAACCTCGCACGTGAGCTTGGATTCGATAATATCAATATGGATCTGATCGCCGGACTTCCGGGAGAAGATGCGGCAGATATGCAGGATACACTTGAGAAGATCGAGAAGCTTCACCCGGACAGCCTGACAGTACACGCACTCGCGATCAAACGTGCTGCGAAGTTCGGTCAGGAAGGAAGAACGATGGATCCGGGGACTGAGATCACACAGATGGTCGAGGCGGCAGCAGCGTCAGCAGAACGCATGGGGCTTGTGCCATATTACCTGTATCGCCAGAAGAACATTGCCGGAAACTTCGAGAATGTTGGTTATGCAGAGCAGGACAAGGCTGGGGTGTATAACATTTTGATCATGGAAGAGAAACAGGCCATCCTAGCTTGCGGGGCCGGAGCATCCACCAAACGTGTATGGAATCTACCGGATGGTTATCACATCGAAAGATGCGAGAATGTCAAGGATATCAAGCAATACATCGCTAGAATCGATGAGATGATTGAACGAAAAAAAGCACTTTTTGAGAAGGATTGAAAATGAAAAATACCTCCATAAAAAGGGCTGGTACATTATTTGTACATTAAATTAGTTCAAAAATCTGTGAAAATCAGTGCTAAATAATACTAAATTTACTATATGACGTACAAGAAAACCTAATAACCTTACCTTAAAAGACGAATTCATTATGCTAAATGAGTTCGTCTTTTTTTCTGTTATTGTTTAAAACTTGCGAAAGGAGGAGGAAAAATGACATGTACAGCGTTAGGAGGAAACAGCAGATGTTAAAGATACGATTAATGGGAACGAAAAGTGATATTAGATGGTTTCAAAATTTTTTGCAGATTGATTCTGACATAGAGGTCTTAGAATTGATGGTAATGCAGGCCGCCCAACAGAGAATGGAAAAAGCAATCGGAAAAACAATACCGAAAAAGCAAATAAAGGCACCAGTTCCACCGATCAAAGCAAAGTATCCTATCATGGATTGGAAGAATCTTCCGTTTAATACAGCAGTCTGGAAAGAATCCGAAAAACTTGCAGGAAAAAGAAGGATATAAACATCCGGTGCGTGTCGTATATAATCCAAAAACAATGACCTATCGAACCATCTTAAATAAATCAAAGTTCCAAGTGAAAGAGGAATGGAATTTGTCCGGAACGATTGAACAGTGTATTATTCGATATGCATCAAAATTAGATGGAGATCAGATGAATGAAATCTTGTTGGGGTTGGAAGAAGGAATGACTGATGAGCAGGTGAAATCTTATTTTAAATTACCAGCAGATCAAATGAAGCAGTATCGAAGAGAACAGCTAGAGAAAGAATAAAAGAATCTAAAGCGGAAAGGAGTTTGTCAATTCTTTCCGCTTTAGATCTATTAGTGAATCGCTTTTATTATTAATCTTCTTTTAAACTAATGTAACGGTACACAGTGGATTCAGAAAGTTCTAATTGTTTGGCAATTTCTGAGATAGCACCTTTCATACGCGGAATTCCTTGGTTTGTAAGTTCCCAAACGATTTCCATTTTTTCCTGTCTGGTCATGCGTTCAGGCGGAATATTAGAGTCAGCAATCGTTTTAGAAATAATAGATTCTGCAAAAGAAACAATTGGAACATCTAGATTTTCTTCTACCATAGTGGTAGATCCAGTAATAGTTTCTCCCATTGTCATGGAAACTCCCATTGGTAAACAACCGACAAATTGCTGAGCCGCTTTCATGAAATTTGTGATAATGGTAGTATCTGTATTTAAACAAAGCATGCCAATTAGTTCACCATTATTTTTTATATAAAAAGTAGAAGCGATGAAATCCTTTCCTCTCGCTTTTGCAGTGTAATTTACCAAATAGTCTTGTGTCGTATACGCTTGATTGTTTGTGACTTGGAATGCAAAGTCTGTAAGCGAACTTCCAATGGTTCGTCCAGAGTGGAATCCGTTTTGAATTGCAATAACAGAATGTTCTGGATTAGACACATCATGTAGCACAATTTCGGTGTTTTCACCTAATATTTCACTAAAAAAATTGACAATAGGGACGAAAATGGAAAGAATCTCTTTGTTAGTCATTATGAATACTTCCTTTACTGTTTTTATAATTTTAATATACATGTTATACAAAAATAAGTCAATAAAATTGTAATAATAGTAAAAAATTATTTTTTTGATAAGAAATTATTGTAAACAAAAACGTAGGGGTGTAAGATGTGATTAACAGAAAAAAATAAGGGAGGTGAACCTAATATGAAGGAAAAAATTGAATCAATGAAAGCTCCAGCAGCAATTGGACCATATTCACAGGCAGTGAATAACGGTGGATTGGTATTTGTATCAGGACAGTTACCAATCGATTGTGAAACTGGTGAATTTGTATCTGATGACGTATCAGATCAGACACGTCAATCGCTCGAGAATATTAAGTCAATTTTAGCCGAAGTTGGATACGATATGGATCGGATTTTAAAAACAACTGTATACCTTCAAGATATGAACGATTTTTCGGCAATGAATCAGGTTTATGAGACATATTTTACAGCCCCATATCCTGCTCGAGCAGCATTTCAAGTTGCAAAGCTTCCGAAAGGTGCAAAGGTAGAGATTGAAGCAGTTGCAATGTGAGTGTTTACGAAAACGAGTAAACTAAAGGAAAGATGAGAAGAGGTGCATCTTATGGATGAAAACAAAAAATTAGAGTTTCGTGGTAGTAGTTTTATGGCATTAGTTCCATTTGCAATCTTTATTGTTATTACAATTGCATTATCATTCTTTAATGCGGCTGATACAAACATGATGATCGGCGCAGGTGTTATCGGTTTGTTAGTCGGAATGTTTTTCGCAAAGAATCTTAATGATTATTGGGACGTTATATTGGAAGGTTTAGGTTCAAAAGTTGCAATGACAGCAGTAATGTTGTGGTTAGTTGTAGGAATTTATGGAAATATTTTGAACCGTGGACAGATTGTAGAAGGTTTGGTTTGGTTAAGTGTAAAAATTCATGTTAGTGGAGCAGCATTTACAGTTGCAGCATTTATCTTTGCGGCAGTATTTGCAATGGCAACAGGTTCTGGTTTCGGAACAATTTCTACAATGAGTTTTATTCTTTATCCAGCAGGTATTTTGTTAGGATCAAATCCGGCAGTATTGGCAGGTGCAATTCTTTCAGGAGCAGCAGTTGGAGATAATATTGCTCCAGTTTCAGATACAGCAATTATCGCTTCTTCCAGTCAGGAATATCAGAATAGAGAAGGAGTTGCTGATATTGGAAGTACAGTAAAAACAAGAGCAAAATTTGTTGTTATTGCAGGTGTTATTTCCATTATCTTATTCTTTATTTTTGGTGGTGCAGGTGAAGCAACAGATGCAGAACAGGCAGAAATGTTATTAGCACAGTATCAGAATCCGAAAGGACTGTTACTTTTAATTCCGACAATTCTGGTTATTGCGTTAGCAATCAAAGGCATTAATATTTTTGCAGCATTAGGAACAGGAATCATTACAGCATCCGTAATTGGTCTTGCAGCAGGCTTATTCCCAGCTTCAGCGTTATTCTCAATGAAAGACGGTGTGATTTCAGGAGCAATTCCTGAAGGTGTTGCAGGAATGACAACAGTAAGTATCGTATTGATTTTGGTTGTTGCTATGGGAAATATGCTTGTTAAAAGTGGCTGTATGGAAGCAATCGTTGATTGGATGAATAATACGATAATCAAGACTCCTAGAGGCGCAGAAGTAGCTATTTGGGTATTAGCAACAATTTTTGGTATTTTGATTGCAGCGATTAACACAATTGCAAATATTTGTGTGGCACCATTTGTTAATGCAGTAGGTAAGAAGAATAATCTTCATCCATATAGACGTACAGATATTCTTGCAACAACAATTTGTTCCTTCCCATTCTTCCTTCCATTCGGAGGATGTGTACTGTTATTGTTAGGTGGAATTTCTTCTATGATGGATACATACCCATTCCTTCCTAAATTAGGTGGAGCTGATATGATGTTTACAACATTTTATAGTTGGGCAATTTGGATTGTAATGCTTATTGTATGTTTGACAGGATGGGGACGAGCTTTTGAAGGCGAGAATGGAGAATATATCCCTGCAAAAGAAATGAAAAAGAATAAGTAATAGACGTACAAAATAAGAAGCAAGTAAATAAGGAGGTTTTTACTATGCATGAATTGTCAAAGATGATCAAAGATGATATGAAGCCAGCATTAGGCGTAACAGAACCGGGCGCAATCGCATTTGCAGTAGCAAAGGCAAGAAGTTTCACTAAGGGCGATATTAAGAAAGTCAATGTTGCAATGAATAGTGGAATGTATAAAAATGCATTTACTTGTGGAATCCCAAACAGTAATGAAGTAGGTAATATATTTGCAGCTGCATTAGGTGTAGTAGCAGGAAATGCAGACAAGGGATTGGAGTCTCTTGCAGATGTTACACCTGAAGATAATGTAAAAGCGCAGGAAATGATTGATCAGGGCAAGATTACAGTTGAACTGAGTGGCATTACAAGTCGTATTTTTATTGAAGCTACAGTGGAGACAGAAGAAGATAAGGCAATCGTAACAATTCGTGACTCTCATACTAATATCACAAAAATTATAGTGAACGATAAAGTCGAACTGGAAACAGAGGATGAGAAAAAGACAGAAGAAGATGGCGGTGAAGAAGAATCTCATTCTATTCATAAATATACTTTACAACAATTATACGATTATGTAACAACAGTAGATATTGAAGAAATTCGTTTTATTAACGAAGCATACAAAGTAAACCTGGAATTGTTCCATGAAGGTTTGGAAAATCCAAGAACAACATTTGCAAGACAGTTGTTAGCTATTAATAATGGAAAAGAAGTTTCTGACGATGAGCAGAAAACAGCATCTTTGATGTGTAATGCAGCAATTGAGGCACGAGTTATTGGTTTGGATAAACCTGCTATGAGTATTACAGGTTCTGGAGCACATGGAATTATCGCTACAATGCCATTATATGCAGCGTATAAAGTAAATGGATACACAGAAGAACAGTTGCTTCGTGCAACAGCCTTGAGTTATCTTGTATGTATGTACATAAAAGAGTATTCAGGACGATTATCAGCATTCTGTGGCTGTGCTATCGCTGCAGGTTCTGGTATGGCATGTGCACTGGTTTATTTACGCGGTGGAACAGTCGAAATGATGGCTCATACATTGAATAACATGGCAAGTAGTATTACAGGTATGATTTGTGATGGCGGAAACCAGGGATGTACAATGAAGGGAGTTGCAGCGGTAGATGCAGCGTATAAATCAGTTGAATTTGCAATGAATGGTATTTATATTTCAGAAGTGCATGGAATTAATGGAAATACACCGGAAGAGACTATGCGAAATATGGGACTGATTGCTTCACCTGGAATGGTTGGCACAGAGAAAACAATTGTTGAGATTTTTGAAGACAAGCTGAAAAAGTAATATTTTTTAATTTTTAATCCCAAAAAGAGGCGGATATCAATGGAACAACCCAGAGATATTCGCCTCTTTGGAAATATTACAACATCACATTATTTTTTACAATAATATTATATATTGATTTTGGATTATAGTGTTCTGAAATCGTTGTAAGAAATTTATGATATTGTTTCGAAGTCATTTTTTATTTAATTAATAAGATCATCTTTCATCATTTCTAAGTTAGTTATAAAGTTCCCCTTTTATCTATACGATGATTCTTGTAATCATTGTACATACAGACATTGAATAGATATGACTCTACTATACTTAACTTCAAATTACAAAGCAAGATTTTAAAGAAAATGCAATAAAGTGTTGCATGTTCCGGTAAAAATTTGGAATGTGCAATACTAAAATAACAGCTGTACACATGTTTTTTAGCAGACTTATTATATATAGCATAATCAAAGCAGAAAATGTAATAAGTAGTATAGCAGCGTGTCGGACAGTTATATTATCAAGAGATAACTTCCATAAATATTTCTACAAGAACTGGTGAACTTCCTTATCTGTAGCAATCCAAGTGTTATCATAGGAACTATCAGTGGTCTTCATTTCGTGGATGTATAATTTCCCATTGGAGATTCTATATTCTCTTTTATAAGCCCCACCTTTGTTACTATTATAGGTAGTGTTTACTATAAATCCAGTGTTTGAGTCGAGAAGTATTTGACGGTTGTTTTTTGTTAATCTAATTAATCTAAGTTTATCAAAAGTATACATTTTTCACCTATCAAAAATCATATTTTTTAGGATTCAGTCCAGAAGCTATAAGCAGTTTCTTTCGTTCTTCAGGATCCATAAATTCTAATTCAGTAGGATCCAGTCCGGATAATTCCAATTCAGTTTTTGTAGTATTTTGATCTTTCATATTATTACGTCACCCACGTTAATATTAGATATCCATTGTAACATAATTATGATAGAGGTGTGTATAAAAATTTGACAGAGAGTGTTGTTTTTGTCAGAAGAAAAATACTAATAGGGATTTTTATAGTGATTATAAGCACATATATGAAGATGTTGATAAAGTGATAAAGAAACATGTTACGTGGTTAGAATAATATTAATATGAAGAACTATGGTTTCTTTCAGAACATATTTCGTAGAGTAAACAACGATAAGATTTTTTGCAGTGTTTGAATATATTTGTATTGACGTTCAATTTCAATCCAGTTGCCATGGCATAGTGAGTTTGCCTCTTCTAATTCATAACATGTAAGTTCATAATCTGTCCAAAGTGGACAGGAATGATTCTTGCTAAAAGCACAATGGTTTTTCATAAATTCCTCCTAAAATTCATTTAAAATCTGTCGGCGATCATATCACAGTCTTTGGATTCGATATCGCATATTATGGAATCGTCATAGGAATCGGAATACTTGCGGGACTTATGATGGCGGTAATGGAAGCAAAGCGTACGCATCAGAACGTAGAAGATTATAATGATCTGGCAATATATGGAGTTATCTTTTCAATTATCGGAGCAAGGGCATATTATGTGATTTTCTCCTGGGATATGTATAAAGACGATATTAAGAACATCATTAACATCCGTGAGGGCGGTCTTGCCATATACGGCGGTGTGATCACGGCAATTGTTGTAGTATTTATATTTGCAAAAATAAAAGGATTATCACCGTTCCTGTTATTTGACACAGGCAGATTCGGTCTGATCACCGGACAGATGATCGGAAGATGGGGGAACTTTTTTAATCGAGAAGCATTCGGCGAATATACAAATGGCTTATTTGTCATGAGACTTCCGGTCTCTCAGCTGTTGGCAGGCACGATTGTAGTGATATCCGCTATACTGATCATTGCAGGAAGAAAAAAAGCAGCAGCTTTACAAAAATAGTCCGGCTGCCGCAAATATAATCGAATACAGAAAAAAATCCCGGTATGTGAAAGGACAATGAGCTGGATGCTCAAAAATGTCTGATTCACATACCGGGATTTTTTATTCATATTACATATCAATCTTACTGAGTGCTGCTTCATCAGCTACAATCGTAACATCATTATGTAACTGAAGAATAGAAGCAGGAACTTTCGGAGTAATTGGTCCGTATAAGACCTCTTTTAAGATATCCGCCTTATCTTCTCCGCTTACAACAACCAGAATTTTCTTGGCCTGCATGATATTCTTGATTCCCATTGTATAAGCCTGTCTCGGAACATCATCTTCAGATTCGAAGAAACGCTTATTGGCTTCAATTGTACTTTCTGTCAGATCTACGCAGTGTGTCTCTTTCTCAAAAGCGGCACCTGGTTCGTTGAATCCGATATGTCCGTTGTGTCCAAGACCGAGAAGCTGGAGGTCTACACCGCCCTGCTTACGGATGACTGCATTATAATCGTTGCAGGCTTTCTCGGAATCTGCTTCCAGTCCGTCCGGAACGAAAGTACGGGTTTTGTCGATGTTTACATGATCAAAGAGATTGGTATTCATGAAATATCTGTAGCTCTGATCATTTTCAGGACTGAGTCCTTTGTATTCATCGAGGTTTACACTTGTAACCTGGGAAAAATCAAGATCCCCTTTCTTATACCATTCGATCAGCTGTTTATATGTACCGACCGGTGAAGATCCGGTTGCAAGTCCAAGTACACAGTTTGGCTTCATAATAATCTGTGCAGAAATGATGTTTGCGGCCTTACGGCTCATATCCTGATAGTCTTTTGCTTTATAAATTACCATAATAAAATCTCTCCTTATTCTATTGTTTTTTTGTTTCTGAATATTAGTATATACATTATAAATGAATTTTCAAGTAAAATAGCATGAACTGAAACTACTTTCAAAAGTGGAAAGAAATTACCTGGAATTGTGCATATTGCATAAAAAACGGATTTTGAAATAGGCAAAACAGAGAGAAGTATTGAAAAGGATGAAAGAAGTTTCAAGAACTGAAAAGGTACTTGAAAATAAAATCGAACAATACTATACTGATTGCAGAACGAAGGAGGGAACAAAAAATGAATCAGAAAGTTGAAAATCTGAAGGGGAAATTAATTGTATCATGTCAGGCATTACCAGATGAACCATTACATTCTTCATTCATTATGGGAAGAATGGCACTGGCTGCAAAGCAGGGAGGTGCAAGTGGAATTCGTGCAAATACAAAAGAAGATATCAAGGAGATCCAGTCACAGGTTGATCTGCCGATCATCGGAATCGTAAAAAGAGATTATGATGACAGTGATATCTACATTACACCAACGATGAAAGAAATCGAAGAACTGATGGAAGTAAAACCTGAAATCATCGCTATGGACGCTACTATTTCAAAGAGACCTGGCGGAAAGACATTAGATGAGTTCTTTAAAGAAGTAAAAGCAAAATATCCGGATCAGTTATTCATGGCAGATTGCTCTACAGTGGAAGAAGCACTGCATGCGGATGAACTTGGATTTGACTTCATCGGAACTACAATGGTTGGTTACACAGAGCAGAGCAAGGGCGATAAGATCGAGGCAAATGATTTCGAAATCTTAAGAAAGATTGTCGCAAAAGCAAAACACAGAGTGATCGCAGAAGGTAACATCAATACACCGGAAAAAGCAAAACATGTGATCGAGCTTGGTGCGTACAGTGTTGTTGTAGGATCTATTATCACAAGACCGCAGCTGATCACAAAATCATTTGTAGAAGAAATGGAAAGATAATTCTGCAAGAAATTTATTAAATTAAATTTATATAAAAAGACAAAGAAAAGGAGAAAGAAACCATGAGAAATCTTGAAAAGTACAAAGGCGTAATCCCTGCATTCTATGCATGCTATGACAACGAAGGAAATGTAAGCCCGGAAGGCGTTCAGGCACTGACAAAATACTTTGTAGAAAAAGGTGTGAAAGGTGTATATGTGAACGGTTCGTCAGGAGAATGTATTTATCAGAGCGTAGAAGACCGTAAGATCATCCTTGAGAACGTTATGAAAGCAGCAGAAGGAAAGCTTACAGTTATCGCACACGTTGCATGCAATAACACAAAAGATAGCCAGGAACTTGCAAGACATGCAGAAAGCCTTGGAGTTGATGCAATTGCAGCAATCCCACCGATCTACTTCCACCTGCCAGAGTATGCAATCGCTCAGTACTGGAATGACATCAGTGCAGCAGCACCAAACACAGACTTCGTAATCTACAACATTCCACAGCTTGCAGGAGTGGCTCTTACACAGGGACTTTTCGCAGAGATGAGAAAGAATCCTAACGTAATTGGTGTTAAGAACTCTTCTATGCCGGTACAGGATATCCAGATGTTCAAACAGGCAGCAGGCCCTGACTACATCATCTTCAACGGACCAGATGAGCAGTTCATGAGTGGACGTGTCATCGGAGCTGAAGGAGCAATCGGTGGTACATACGGAGTTATGCCGGAATTATATCTGAAATTAGACGAGTATGTAAGAGCCGGAAAGATGGAAGAAGCAAGAGAAATCCAGTATGCTTGTGATGAGATTATCTATAAGATGTGCTCTGCACACGGAAATATGTACGCAGTGATCAAAGCTATGTTAAAAATCAACGAAGGTCTGGAACTTGGCGGAGTAAGAGAGCCACTGCCAGCATTAGTAGAAGAAGACATGGCTATCGTTGAAGAAGCCGCTAAGATGGTTCGCGACGCAAAAGCTAAATATCTGTAAGATTATATAAAAAATACATGAGAGAAAAATATCTGTAAGGAGAGAGACGATGCAAGGGTTTACCGTAGTAGATTTAGTCATTTTAGTAGTTTATCTCGCGGCTGTACTGTTCGCCGGCCTTCATTTCGCAAAGAAAGAAATGAAAGGAAAAGAGTATTTTAAAGGAGACGGAACTGTACCGTGGTGGGTAACTTCCGTATCAATTTTCGCAACACTGTTAAGTCCGATTTCATTCCTGTCATTAGCAGGAAACTCATACGCAGGAACATGGATCATGTGGTTCGCACAGCTTGGTATGCTGTTAGCTATCCCAATCACGATTAAATTCTTCCTGCCAATCTACAGCAAACTGGATATTGATACAGCATATCATTATCTGGAACTGAGATTCGGAAGCAAAGGACTTCGTGTACTTGGAGCTGTAATGTTCATCATTTACCAGATCGGACGTATGTCAATCATCATGTACCTTCCATGTATGGTACTTGGAAGTCTGACTGGAATCAGTGTAAACTTACTGATCATTATCATGGGTATCATTGCTATTATTTACTCATACACAGGAGGTCTTAAATCCGTACTTTGGACAGACTTCATCTAGGGATCTGTACTTCTGATCGGTGTTACATTTGCACTGATCTTCCTGTTAGCACACTTAGATGGTGGATTTGGAGCAATCGCACATGCACTGATAACAGAGCATAAGTTCCTTGCTGTAGATCAGCCAATCTTCAATGCTAATATTTTTAAAGACAGCGTATTCATCATGATCGTTGGTGCCGGATTCAATACAATGGCATCTTACGTATCAAGCCAGGATATTGTACAGCGTTTTACAACAACAACTGATACAAAGAAACTGAACAAAATGATGCTTGCAAACGGAGGATTATCAATCTTCATCGCAACAGTATTCTACCTGATCGGTACAGGATTATACGTATTCTATCAGCAGAATACACTTCCACCGGCAGCAGCTCAGGACCAGATCTTCGCATCTTACATCGCATTTGAGCTTCCGGTTGGTATAACAGGACTTCTGTTAGCAGCTATTTATGCAGCAGCACAGTCTACACTTTCTACAGGTCTGAACTCTGTAGCATCAAGCTGGACACTGGATATCCAGACAAGACTTTCTAAGAAAGAATTAAGCTTTGAGAAACAGACAAAGATCGGACAGTATGTATCTCTGATTGTTGGTATCTTCGCAATCGTAGTTGCTATGGTACTGGCTAACGGCGGAGTAAAATCTGCATACGAATGGTTCAATGGATTCATGGGACTGGTACTTGGTATCCTGATCGGAACATTTATCCTTGGAGCATTTACAAAGGTTGCCAATACATTTGGTGCAGTATGTGCATTCATCGTTGCATCAGGCGTAATGGTATACATCAAATACTTCGTACCTGCTGATCACGTATCAATCTGGTCATACTCAATCATCTCAATTGTAGTATCACTGGTAATTGGTATCCCGGCAAGTATCATCTGGAGAAAGGCAAAAGGAGACAATTCCGTACCTGCTCCTAACACAACCATTTACAAAAACTAAGAAGGAGTGACGATTTTCGTGATTTTTGGAAATATCAATAATTTATCAGAATTCCCATTCTTAGAAGAACAGGTAAAAGAGTGCTTTGAATATGCAAAGACACACGACCTTGCATCTTATGAAAAGGGAAGTTATGAAATCGATGGTGACAGACTGTTTGTCAATATCGTAGAATATACAACAACAACACCGGAAGAACGTTTCTGGGAAGCACATAAAAATTATCTGGACGTCCATGTAATGATCCATGGAAATGAACAGATCGATCTGAACTTCATTCAGAATATGGAATTAAAAGATTTTGTGGAAGAAGATGATTTTCTTCCGATGGATGGGGAAAAGAATTCTTCCGTAGTCCTGACAGATGGAGATTTCCTGATCTGTTATCCGAGTGACGGACACAGAACAGCGGTTCAGGTTCAGGAACCGGAAACCATTAAAAAGGCAATATTTAAAGTAAAGATTTAATCAGAAAAAGTCGAGGGCAAACCATAAAAGAACGGTTTGCCCTTTTCTGGCTGAACGAGTATAATGAAGGAAAATGAAAGAGGCAAAGCAGAGATGAAAAAATATATTAGTATTGACATCGGCGGCACAGCAATCAAATATGGTATTGTGAGCGAAGATGCAGAAGTATTGTTAAAGAAAGAAATGAAGACAGAAGCGCAGAAAGGCGGACCGGCGATCCTTGATAAAGTCATCGGTATCGTAGAAGCATTAAAAGAAGAGGCAGACGCAGGTGTGTGTATTTCTACAGCCGGTATGGTTGACATTGAGAAAGGTGAAATCTTCTATTCGGCACCGCTGATCCCGAATTATATCGGAACGGCATTCAAAAAGACGGTAGAAGAACGATTCGGAATCCCATGTGAAGTGGAAAATGATGTGAATTGTGCGGGACTTGCTGAGTACAAAGCAGGAGCGGCGGCAGGAAGTAAGGCGGCTGTGATGCTGACGATCGGAACCGGAATCGGCGGCTGTATTTTGCTGAATGGCGAGGTGTTCCACGGATTCAGTAACAGCGCATGTGAAGTCGGATATATGCATATGGATGACAGCGATTTCCAGACACTCGGAGCAGCCAGTATTCTGACGAAGAAGGTTGCTGCATGGAAGGGAGAACCGGCAGAAAATTGGAGCGGATATCGCATTTTTGAAGAGGCAAAAAAAGGTGATAAGATCTGTAACCGTGCAATTGATGAGATGACGGATGTACTTGGGAAAGGTATTGCCAATATCTGCTATGTAGTGAATCCGGAAGTTGTCGTACTTGGCGGCGGAATCATGGCGCAGGAAGCATTCCTGAAGGACAAGATTGAAAAAGCAGTGGAAAAATACCTGGTGTCCAGCATGTGGGAGCATACAAGTATCGCATTTGCCAAAAACCAGAACAATGCCGGTATGTTAGGCGCATTCTATCATTTTCAGGGAAGACATGCATAGTCTGGACTTATAAAATAAAGAAGCAGGAATAGTAAGATATGGAATATTATGTAAAATCAGTCGTTCCGATCATAGAATCGAATTATGATAAATTTACGACAGTGGAACGGAATATCGCAGATTTTTTTATACAGAACAGAAAGAAAGTGGATTTTTCATCAAAATCCATTTCCGAGAGACTCTTCGTATCAGAAGCGTCGTTATCCAGATTTGCGAAGAAATGCGGATATCGCGGATACAGAGAATTCATCTATCAGTATGAAGAGACATTTGTAGAAAAGCAGGAATCCATTACCGGTAATACGCGAATGATCCTGAATGCGTATCAGGAACTTCTGAATAAGACTTACAGTCTGGTGGATGAGGCGCAGATTGCAAGGATCAGCAGATATCTGAATCAGGCGGAGCGTGTGTTCGTGTGCGGAACCGGAAGTTCCGGTCTGGCAGCAAGAGAGATGGAACTGCGTTTTATGCGAATTGGTGTGGATATTGATTCGCTGGTAGAAAGAGATATGATGCGTATGCAGGCGGTATTCCAGGACAGAAGAAGCCTCGTATTCGGAATCAGTATCAGCGGATCCAAGGAAGAGGTCTTGTTTCTTCTGAAAGAAGCATATCGGAAAGGTGCGAAAACGATTCTTTTTACGGCGAACAACCGGGGTGGCTTCGAGCAGTTCTGCACAGAAGTTATTCTGATTCCATCACTCAGACACCTGAATCATGGGAATGTAATCTCACCGCAGTTCCCGATTTTGGTCATGCTTGATATTATCTATTCTTACTATTTGGAACAGGATAAATATGAAAAAGAAGTTCTGCATGATAATACACTGCGTGCACTGGAAGAAGGAGAAGGGATGCACAGGAGTTTTTAGAATGTTAAGAGGTATGTTGGGAAAAAATAAGATGGAGGATATATAAAATGATAATCAAAAATGTGATTGTCTATACAGAAGACAAAAAATTTACAGCAGGCGGCATTGTTGTTCACGATGACAAGATCGAAAGCATTTACACGACAGAAAACGTACCGGATATGCTGGGGGAAGAAGTCGTTGACGGACAGGGGGCATACGCAATTCCGGGACTGATCGATCTGCATTTCCACGGGTGTATGGGAGATGACTTCTGTGATAACAGTAAAGAGGCTATTGAAAATATTGCAAAATATGAGGCTTCTGTGGGTGTTACAACAATCGCACCAGCAACGATGACACTTCCGGTAGAAGAACTGGAAGATATCTTAAGAACAGCAGCAGAATACAAAAAAGAGCAGAATCCGAAGGGAGCGGATCTTGTAGGCGTGAACATGGAAGGCCCGTTCATCAGCCCGGTGAAAAAAGGAGCGCAGGATGAAAGAAATATCATGCCTTGTGATACGGACATTTGTCAGAGATTCCTTGATGCTTCGGAAGGCCTTGTGAAGTTTGTAGGACTTGCGCCGGAAGAAAGCGAGGACGCAGTTGCATTTGTAGAAGCAATGAAAGATAAAGTGAACATTTCGCTTGCACATACCAATGCGGATTATGCACATGCGAAAGCAGCATTCGATGCCGGAGCAAATCATGCCGTACATCTCTTTAATGCGATGCCTGCATTCACTCACCGTGAACCGGGTGTTGTAGGAGCAGTGTCCGACAGTGCACATGTAATGGTAGAGATTATCTGTGACGGTGTACATATCCATCCATCGATGGTGAGAGCAGCGTTCAAGATGCTGGGAGCAGACCGTATGATCCTGATCAGCGACAGTATGCGTGCGACCGGAATGCCGGACGGACAGTATACACTTGGTGGATTGGATGTAAAAGTAGTCGGTAATCATGCAACACTGGTATCTGATGGAGCACTTGCAGGATCTGTTACAAACCTTGCAGACTGTATGCGTACGGTAGTTAAGAAGATGGAGATCCCGCTTGAGACGGCTGTAGCATGTGCGACGATCAATCCGGCTAAGAGTCTTGGAATTGAAGATACATATGGTTCGATCGCACCGGGAAAGAAAGCGAATATCGTATTATTAGACGAGAATTTGGAGCTTAAGATGGTAATTAAGGACGGACAGGAATTATAATTCATGCAATTTATAGTATAAGGCCATTTGGTGTTAAGGACAGATGAAAAAGATTATATTTTTAGGTGACAGTATTACAGATGCCAGTTATTGCTTTTTAGAAAATCCACTGGGAAACGGTTATGTGAATATGGTGGCTGAGAAGTTGAATGACAGTGACGGCGGAAGGAAGAAGTACGACATTATGAATCGAGGACATGATGGATTCACGATTCATGGAGTGAAACGTATATTGGAGAAGGAATGCATTTTAAAACGACCGGATGTCGTAAGCATTCTGATAGGATGCAATGACGTCGGAGTTATGATGAATACAGGAAAGAGTCTGGAAGAACAGCAGTTTGAAGCCTGATATGAAGCCATTGTGAAAGAAATTACAGAGCAATCGGATGCAAAGCTTATCTGTATGTCGCCATTTATAGTGCCATATCCCGGAATGTATGAAAACTGGATTCCGGGAATAAAACAGACAGAAAGAATCGAAAAAAAGATTGCAGAAAAATATCATGCGGACTTTCTTACGCTTCAGGACACGATAATATTGAAAGCAGAAAAAGCAGGATATGAGAGTGTTACAACGGATAAAAGCTATACAAAGTGTCAGGCACCAATGGTAGGTAGCTATCATTAAGATAAGAATTATGATATACTAGAAGAGCCGGGAAATTATGAATTTCTTGATACAGTTCTCGTATT
>NZ_JAJCNG010000034.1:0-24984 GCF_020561005.1 Mediterraneibacter sp. 210702-DFI.3.120
AGAGCACACGGTTCATACCCGTGGTGTCGCTGGTTCAAATCCAGTTCCCGCTACTATAACGAAGACTGCGTGCTTAAGAAATTAGTACGCAGTTTTTTTACGCAAATTTACTGGTTACTGCTTATATCAAGCAAAGAAATAATAGTATTAAGGAGCAACTTGTGGTAATATAACAGATAATGATATAGAAAAAAGTTGTTGTCTTTCGTTTATATTTTAAAACGTGGCCAATAACAGAAATACGGAGGAAACAAGATGAATAAGAAAAGCGGATATGCGCTCAGAATAGTACTTGGAGGTTATCTTACCTACCTGGGTATCAGAATCTTAAGTGAGATGATCCAGCAGCGTCCTAGCAATATGACACTTATGTCAGTACTGGCAGTTGTATTTATCCTGGTTGGAGTTGCTTATGCAGGGAATGCCATCTGCAAAACGTTTGAAATTGATATCAAAAAGCAGATTGCGAAGATGATAGCAAAGAGAAAAGCGGAGCAGAAACGAAAAGCAGAAGAAGCGGCAGCGGCGAAGGAAATGTCACAGGTAACAGAGAGCACAACGACAGAAGCATCAGAAGGCGAAAAAGTATCAGACAATACAATGCCGACAATGCTTTCAGAAGAAGACAGGAAGAAGCTGGAAGACGCAGTGTCTAAGGCGGATTTCGAGGAAAAAACAATGCAAGACAGCAAGGCTGAAGCTATAGAAAAAACAGCAGATTCAGATTCAACAGAAAACGAAGCAGCGGAAAAAACAGTATCAGAAGAAAAAGTAGAATCAGTAGAAAAACCGGTGACTACAACAGAATCAGAGGAAACACCGGACGAAGAAATAAAAGCTGAAGAAACAGCAACTGAAGAAACATCAGTTCAGGAAGAACTGACAGACACAAGAGTGGTAGATATTTTTGCAGAACTGAATGAAGAACCTGTTTCAGAAGATGCTGAAAATGATTTTGAGGAGAAATAATTATGCGTGTAGGTATGGGATATGATGTTCATAAGTTAGTTGAAGGAAGAAAACTGATCCTGGGTGGAGTCGAGATTCCTTACGAGAAAGGTCTCTTAGGACATTCAGATGCAGACGTTATGCTGCATGCCGTAATGGATGCACTGCTTGGAGCAGCAGCACTTGGAGACATTGGCCTTCATTTTCCGGATACAGATCCGAAATATAAGGGTGCATCCAGTATAAAACTGCTTGAGCACGTAGGCGGACTTTTGGAAGAAAATGGTTATGTGATCGAGAATATTGATGCAACGATCATTGCGCAGCGTCCAAAGATGCGTCCGCATATTGATCAGATGCGGGAAAACATGGCGAAAGCGCTTAAAATTGACGTTGATCAGATCAATGTAAAGGCTACAACAGAAGAGGGCCTTGGCTTTACCGGAAGCGGCGAAGGAATCTCATCCCAGGCGATCTGTGCGATTGAAAAATTTACAAATTACAGTAGCGTGGATGTGATGGAGAAGCCTGCAGGATGTGGTGGATGCTGTGCGGGAAAATAAGATGAAGATTCGAAAGCTGGACCAATCAGAGCATGGGAAAACCAGGAGCTTGTGGGAACAGGTATTTTCAGAAGACAGTCAGGAATTTGTTGATTATTACTATTATATCAAGACAAAAGACAATACGATTTATGTAACAGAGGAAGACAATGAGATACGTGCGATGCTGCAGCTGAACCCTTATCAGGTAAAGTTACAGGAAAGTGTTGTTCCATCGGATTATATCGTGGGAGTTGCCACGCAGGCAGAATATAGAGGCAGAGGATATATGAGAAATCTTCTGATTCATGCATTACAGGATCAGTATTCACAGAAGATGCCATTTACCTTCCTGATGCCGGCGGCAGAAGCAATCTATTATCCTTATGATTTCCGATTTGTTTATGAACAGAAACAAATCGAGCTTGATGAAGCATTTTTTTCTGCAAGAAAAGAATATAAAAATGATGAATATAGAAATATATCACAAGAGCGGATTGTAGACCGTGATGCAAGATTTATGGATGCAGGGAAGATGGCGGCATTTGTTGAAGAGAATTTTTCGGATTGCTGGAATGTTGTTGCTTTAAGAAATGCACAATATTATCAGACACAGATTCTCGAACAACAGAGCGAGTTTGGCGGGATGCGGCTTGTCTTTGAAGAAGAGAAGCTGGTCTGTATCTATGCATATGCGAAAGAAGAGGGGCTCGAGATCAGGGAACCACTTTATCTGGAAGGGAAAGGAGATCTCTTCTGGGCGTCGGTGGATGGTCTTAGAGAACCGGAAGAAAAGGTTTCGGTTTATGGGCTTAAGGAAGCACCTGACTGGCCAGATGATGAAACGTCTGCATATAAAGAAAAACCGCTTATTATGATCAGGATCGTTCATTTACAGGAACTATTTTCTAAAATGAAAATCCCGTCAGAATGTGAGATCCATTGCTCTTTTGCGGTGATTGATCCGATTCTTCATAAGAACAGCAGGATCTGGAAACTCAGTAGCTCAAAAGGAGAAGAAAGCCTGAGCGTGTCTGAAACGGAAGATTCACAGGGAGTACTTTCCATTGCAGCATTGACGGAAATATTGTTTGGATACAAAACTCCTGAAGAAATATGTGCAGAGGAAAGCGTAATTCTTACAGAAGAACTAGAGGAAGAACTGAGGAAACTTCAGAACTTCTGTCCAATATTTTTGAATGAGATTGTCTGAATAAAATGTTAAAATGCAGTTGATCGGCAGAGATAATAGTTGACAAAAAATGATTTTTTGCATAAGATAATAGAGATGTTGAAAACAATAAATATTGGTAATAGAATTGAGAAAGACAAAGAACGGGAAGAGTAACAGAGATTTGGACTCGTAGAGAGAAGGTGTCACCGGCTGAAAGCACCTTTGAGAGAAGAAACTGTGAAGTGCCCCCGGGAGTCGATCCTGTGAATGGAGTAGCAGGGTACGTCAGGCACACGTTACGTGCGTGAAAGTGAAAGAAGTATAACTTCTTTTATTAGAGTGGAACCGCGGATAGAACTTCGTCTCTAGATTGAGACGAAGTTTTTTGATATACAAAACAATCCGTTTAGGGTGTTAAGTGCATTCTTGAATAAGAAAGGAATGATAAATATGGGAATGATATCTTATGTCAAACAGGAGATAGAGGTGATCCGAGAGCGAGATCCTGCGATCAAATCAAACATGGAAGTATTTTTGTATCCAAGCTTTAAAGTAATCTTAAGCTACAGAGTGGCGCATAAGCTTTACCTGAAAAAGCATTATTTCTGGGCACGCTGGATTTCTCAGAGAGCAGCGCGTAAGACAGGGATTGAGATCCATCCGGGTGCAACAATTGGAAAGGGACTTTTTATCGATCATGGAACAGGTGTGATCATCGGAGAAACTACGATCATCGGAGATAATGTAACACTGTATCAGGGGGTTACGCTTGGCGGTACCGGAAAAGAACAGGGAAAACGTCATCCAACGTTGAAAGATAATGTTATGGTGAGCGCCGGCGCAAAGATCCTTGGTTCTTTTACAATCGGGGAAAATTCTAAGATCGGAGCTGGTTCTGTAGTACTTGAAGAGGTTCCACCGAATTGTACAGTTGTCGGTGTGCCGGGACGAATCGTTCGCATGGACAACAAGAAAGTCCCAAGAAGTGATATGGATCAGGTACATTTACCGGACCCGGTACTTACAGATATTCGAGAACTGCAGGAAGAGAATATAAAACTTCACAAACGTTTGGAATCTATGATAAAATATATGCGATGTGTGGAGAAAGAAAATAAGGAGAGTAAGAACGATGAAGATTTATAATACAATGTCAAAAAGAAAAGAAGAGTTTGTTCCTCTAGAGGAAGGAAAAGTAAAGATGTATGTATGCGGTCCGACTGTATATAATTACATCCATATTGGAAATGCAAGACCAATGATCGTGTTTGATACTGTCCGCAGATATTTTGAATACAAGAATTATGATGTGAATTATGTATCTAACTTTACGGATGTCGATGACAAGATCATCAAGAAAGCAAACGAAGAAGGCGTTACAGCAGAAGAAATCTCACAGCGTTATATTGCAGAGTGCAAGAAAGATATGGATGGCATGAATATTGAGCCGGCAACAAAGAATCCGCTTGCAACAGAAGAGATTGACGGTATGATCAGCATGATTGAGACACTGATTGAGAAAGGCTACGCATACGAGAAGAACGGAACTGTATATTACCGTACAAGAAAGTTCAAAGATTATGGTAAATTATCCCATAAGAACCTTGACGATCTTCAGTCAGGCGGACGTACCCTTCTTGTAAGCGGTGAGGATGAGAAAGAAGATTCTCTGGATTTTGTTCTCTGGAAACCGAAAAAAGAAGGCGAGCCTGCATGGGTTTCCCCATGGGGTGAGGGACGTCCGGGATGGCACATTGAGTGCTCAGAGATGTCCAAGAAATATCTTGGTGAGCAGATCGATATTCATGCAGGTGGGGAAGACCTGATCTTTCCACATCATGAAAATGAAATTGCACAGAGTGAAGCAGCGAACGGAAAAGAGTTCTCCAGATACTGGATGCATAACGGGTTCCTGAACATTGATAACCGTAAGATGTCCAAGTCTCTTGGAAATTTCTTCACAGTTCGCGAGATCAGTGAGAAGTATGACCTTCAGGTACTTCGTTTCTTCATGTTAAGCGCACATTACAGAAGTCCACTGAACTTCAGTGCTGAATTGATGGAAGCAGCAAAGAGCGGACTTGAGAGAATCATTACAGCAGCTGATCGTCTGAAATTCCTTATGGGAAGCGCGAAGACAGAAGATATGGCAGAGACAGAAGCAGAGAAGTTTGCAAAGTCAGCAGAATATGTTGGAAACTTTGAGAGCGCTATGGATGATGACTTCAATACAGCAGATGCGATCGCTGCAGTATTTGATCTTGTAAAATTCATTAATACGATGACAGACGAAGACAGTTCCAAAGAGTATCTTGAGAATCTGTTTGACCGTCTGGTAAGACTGACAGAAGTACTTGGAATTATTGTTGATAAAGAAGATGAGATTCTTGATTCTGACATTGAAGCATTGATCGCTGAGCGTCAGGCAGCAAGAAAAGAGAAAAACTTTGCAAGAGCAGATGAGATCAGAGATGAGCTTCTTGCGAAAGGTATCGTTCTGAAAGATACAAGAGAAGGAGTACAATGGAAAAGAGCATAACAGCAGGTTTAGAAGAGTATATCCGGACAATTCCCGGTATGAAAGAGATTGATGCAAAGCAGTGTTCCCCACTGGTTCTTGCTTATGTGGGAGACTGTGTTTATGATCTGATCATTAAGACGATGGTGGTCGGCCGTGGAAACAGGCCGGTCCACCGTCTCCATGAAGAGACAAGCCAGTATGTGCAGGCATCAGCACAGTCCTTTATGATGCGTTCCATGCAGGAGCATCTGAATGAGGAAGAACATGGAGTTTACCGGAGAGGAAGAAATGCACGATCTGTGTCTCCGGCAAAGAATCAGTCAATTACAGATTACAGAAGAGCGACAGGTTTTGAGGCATTGATCGGACATTTATATCTGACAGGTCAGTATGAACGACTGACAGAGCTTGTAAGTATCGGACTTGAAAGCATTGAAAAAGAGATAAAGGAAAAAGGAGCAGAACATGCAGGAAAATAGAGAACAGGGAACAGAGACATTTGTAATTGAAGGAAGAAATGCTGTACTGGAAGCATTTCGTTCCGGACGTACGATTGACAAGATTTATGTTCTTGACGGATGCCAGGACGGACCGGTAAGAACAATTGTACGTGAAGCAAAAAAACACGGATCTCTGATCAATTTTGTGACAAAAGAAAGACTTTCCCAGCTCTCAGAGACAGGGAAGCATCAGGGCGTGATCGCACATGCGGCAGCATATGAATATTCTACGATCGACGATATGCTTAAGCTGGCAGAAGAGAGAGGCGAAGCTCCGTTTCTGATTCTTTTAGACAATATTGAAGATCCGCACAATCTTGGCGCGATCATTCGTACAGCGAACCTTGCAGGTGCACACGGAGTCATTATTCCAAAGAGAAGAGCAGTTGGTCTGACAGCGACAGTTGCGAAGACATCTGCCGGAGCTTTGAATTATACACCGGTCGCAAAGGTGACGAATCTTGTGAAGACAATGGAAGAACTCAAGGAAAAAGGACTCTGGTTTGTATGTGCCGATATGGATGGCGAGCAGATGTATGACCTGAACCTGACAGGACCGATCGGTCTTGTGATCGGAAATGAAGGTGAGGGCGTTGGCCGCCTTGTGAAAGAAAACTGTGATTTCGTTGCAGGAATTCCAATGAAAGGTCAGATTAATTCTCTGAATGCATCTGTGGCAGCAGGTGTTCTTGCTTATGAGATCGTAAGACAGAGGATTTCGCAGAAATAAATATGAGTATTGCTCGAAAAAAGAGTGATAACAGGTGATAATCGGATGAGTAAGTATGACAGAATGACAGATGAGCAGCTTTTATGTGATTACAAAAATGGAAATCAGGAGATTATGGATTACCTGATGGTGAAATATAAATCCATGGTAAGGAAGAAAGCGCGTGCAATGTATCTGTTGGGTGGAGAGAACGAGGATCTGATCCAGGAAGGAATGATCGGTCTGATCAAAGCAGTGCGGGATTTTGATGTAAAGCAGAAAACATCATTTTCAAGTTTTGCAGAACTTTGTGTCTCCAGACAGATGTACTCGGCAATTGAGGCATCAAATCGAAAAAAGCATCTGCCTTTGAATTCTTATGTTTCGTTATATGAAGACAGTGAACAGGTAGGAGAGGGGAGAAGTCTTCCTTTGATTGACACGATAGAATCATCGAAGGAGAATGATCCGGAAGTTCTTTATTTTGGAAAAGAATATACAGAAGCTTTTGCGGAGCAGCTCAAAGAATTGCTCAGTCCATTAGAAAATCATGTTCTTTATCTGCACTTGATGGGAACGGATTATCGGACGATTGCGGAATTACTTGGAAAGAGTCCGAAGTCAGTGGATAATGCACTTCAGAGGATCAAGACAAAAGCACAAAAGATTCTGCCGTAAAGGAGAAATACGGATGAAGAAAAAATACAATTACCTTTTGGCACTTGCAGTCTTTCTGGTGATCATGATCTGCTTTAACAAATTCGGATGCATCATTTCTTATCTGGCCGCAATTGGCGGGCCTCTGGTTATGGGAAACAATGGAACAATGGTGGTTTATGAGTTCCTGATGAGTCATTTGAATCTGGTATCGGCAATTTTGTACCTTATGGTTCTGCCTATTCCTGCTTTATGGTATTATCTTGCTTTTCAGCTGCGTGAAGGAGGAATCCGTGCAATCCCAGGCAAATGCAGAAGAGTCGGATGGGACGGATGCGTTTTAATCGCGCTGTTTACTTTTGGCATGATACACGTGACCAGTATTATACTGGCAATTGTAGCACGGTCACTTCCGGATGCGATGGATAATTATCAGAATCTGATAGAAAATTCCGGTCTGACAGAATATTCGCTGATGTGGGTTTTCAGTACATTGATTCTTCCACCTCTTGTGGAAGAAATGATTTTCCGGGGTTTGATCCAGAAATATCTTGAATGTGCCGGAATGCATTGGATCCTGGCGAATGTTGTACAGGCGGTTCTGTTTGGAGTGTTCCATCAAAATCTCGTACAGGGAATTTATGCGGCACTTTTGGGGTTTGCACTTGGATTTGTGGCGCATCGCTATAACACCCTGGCGGCATCCATGCTGATGCACATGTTCTATAATCTGATGGGAACGCTGATCGTAGATCTTGAGAGCAGATTCCTTCCGGCAATAGTAATGGGAATGATTATCCTGATCAGTATTCCGATGACAGTGAGTGCTGTGACGTTGATTTGTCTGACAACAAATAATAAAAAAACAGAGGTTTGAGAAGATGAGATTTGTAATACAAAGAGTAACAGAGGCATCTGTAACGATTGATGGTGAGATATCAGGAAAGATTGGAAAAGGGTATCTTGTTCTGATTGGAGTAGCAGATACAGACACAAAAGAGATTGCAGACAAAATGATACGAAAAATGATCGGACTTCGTATTTTTGAAGATGAACAGGGAAAAACAAACCTTTCGCTTGCTGATGTGGACGGAGGTCTTCTTCTGGTTTCACAGTTTACGTTATATGCAAACTGTAAGAGAGGAAACAGACCAAGCTTTATTGAAGCAGGAAAACCGGATATGGCGAATGAGATGTATGAATATATCATTGAAAAATGCAGGGAATCAGTGGATGAAGTACAGACCGGAGAGTTTGGAGCTGATATGAAGGTTCAGCTGCTCAATGACGGGCCATTTACCATTTTGCTGGATTCAGATCAGCTTTAACTTGACAATCAAACTCAAGTAGTGTATATTTAATTTTGCGTTCTGCTGGAACGCAATAAGCTGTCTTGGCGCAGTCGGTAGCGCGTCGCCTTGGTAAGGCGGAGGTCGGGGGTTCAAGTCCCCTAGACAGCTTTGAACTTTTCCCCGGAATCGCCCGTGAATGCGGTGTTTCCGGGGTTTTTCTTATTTCAGCAGATTCGCGTTGCAGATCTTCAAATCTTCATAGATTCCAAAAGAAATCTCATTGCAGATTTTCCTATAGGTTTACGGGTTTGAAGAAAAAATGCAATTCCTTGTTGAGAATTCTTTCACTTGTCATGAAATATGTTATACTGGATTTGATTGAAGTGGTGGTTCAAGGTGACGGGTTCTGCATAAGGGGAAGCCGTATGAGCGAAAAGAATTATGAAACAAGTGAATTAAAAGAACTGAAAGATGTGTTACAGACGTTTACGGAGTTTGTATGGGAGATGGAAGAATATCTGCCGGAATTTTATCATTTTTTTGATGCGATGAGGCAGAACATCGAGATTTTTCTTCGGGTCGGCGAAGAAGATGAAGAACAGATTCATGAGATTCTGGAACGGGATTGGGAGAAAGCACATGCACCGCTTGTGGGAGTACAGTGTTATGATTTTCAAGGAACACATCCGGAGGCAGAAGCAGGAACTTGTGTTTATTTTGCGAATCTTTTGACGGAAATCGGTCGGTTTTTTGAACCGGTGAGTATGTTGGGAGTGTTTTGAATGAAGTGAAAAGGAGAGATTGATATGGCATCATTTTTAGAAGACATCACACCATTTTACGGGACAGGAGAACGGAATGGGAAAGGACAGACACTGGAAGAATTTCTGGAAGAATATGATCCATATCGATATAAAAATCCGTGCTGTACAACAGACACAGTTGTTTTCTCTTATAAAGATGAACAGGCACTGAAAGAAGGACGATTAAAGGTGCTTTTGGTTAAGAGAGGAAATCATCCCAGTATTGGCTGTTGGGCTCTTCCGGGAGGATTTGTAAATTTGCGGGAGAATCTGGAGGATACAGCAAGACGGGAACTGCAGGAAGAGACCGGAGTCAGCGGACTTCCGGTGGAACAGTTTGCCTGTTATGGAGATTATCAGAGAGATCCAAGAGCAAGGATTATTACAAGTGCGTATCTTTCTATCGTAAAGGAGTCGGATGTAAGTGTAGAGGCCGGAGATGATGCGGCAGATGCAGCATGGTTTGAGATAGAGATGGAACCGGAGACAGCATATGAAGAAGATGGATGGAAAAAGACGGAATATCATCTGACAATTCAAAATCAGGATCAGAAGAGAAATGCGGTTATCCTGAAAAAGGAGCGGACAGGATTGGTCAGAGAAAAATACTATGTTGTAAAAGAAGGTGGAGGAATTGCAGTGGATCATGCAGCTATTCTGGCACAGGCTTATGAATTGTTAAAAGGCAGGCTGCATTCAGGGCAAAACATGCATTTTCCGTGTCAATCAGCAGAGCGATTGACACGAAAGTGAACAGTGACTTAAAAGGACAACTGTAAGGGGAGACGAAAAGAATCTCTTGTGGTTGTTCTTTTTATGTGATAAGATATTGAGCATGAAAACCTGTAGGATAAATCACACTTCCGAAGGAATGTGACAGATCATCCGGATGGTACTTATGGTTAGTAGGAGGAAGATATGGAGAACGAAACAGTTTCAAAGAATTTTATTGAACAGGAGATAGATAAGGATCTGGCAGAAGGAGTTTACGATCATGTATGCACCCGTTTCCCACCGGAGCCAAATGGATACCTTCATATTGGTCATGCGAAGTCTATCCTTTTGAACTATGGACTGGCAGAGAAGTATAATGGTGAATTCCATATGAGATTTGATGATACGAACCCGACAAAGGAGAAGACAGAATTTGTTGAGTCTATCAAAGAGGATATTAAGTGGCTGGGCGCTGATTGGAAGGATCATCTTTATTTTGCATCCGATTATTTTGATCAGATGTATGAGTGCGCTGTGAAGCTGATTAAGAAAGGAAAAGCATTCGTCTGTGATCTTACAGCAGAACAGATGCGTGAATATAGAGGAACACTTACAGAACCAGGAAAAGAAAGTCCATATAGAAATCGTTCTGTAGAGGAGAACCTTGAGCTTTTTGAGAATATGCGTGCCGGAAAGTATGCAGACGGAGAGAAAGTGCTTCGTGCAAAGATTGATATGGCATCACCGAATATCAATATGCGTGACCCGATCATTTATCGTGTTGCCCGCATGACACATCACAATACCGGTGATAAGTGGTGTATTTATCCGATGTATGATTTCGCTCATCCGATCGAGGATGCAATCGAGGGAATCACACATTCCATCTGTACACTTGAGTTTGAAGATCACAGACCGCTTTATGACTGGGTTGTGAGAGAATGTGAATTCGAGAACCCACCGCGTCAGATTGAGTTCGCAAAACTGTATCTTACGAATGTTGTAACAGGAAAGCGTTATATTAAGAAGCTCGTAGAAGATAAGATTGTTGATGGATGGGATGATCCAAGACTGGTTTCTATCGCAGCGCTCAGAAGAAGAGGATTTACACCGGAGTCAATCAAGATGTTTATTGATATGTGTGGTATTTCCAAGAGCCAGAGCTCTGTTGATTATGCGATGCTTGAGTACTGTATCCGTGAAGATCTGAAGATGAAGCGTTCCCGTATGATGGCTGTGCTTGATCCAATCAAGCTTGTGATCGACAACTATCCGGAAGGAGAAGTTGAATATCTGGATGTTGCGAATAATCTGGAGAACGAAGAACTCGGACAGCGTAAAGTTCCGTTCTGTCGTGAACTTTACATCGAGAGAGACGACTTCATGGAAGAACCGCCAAAGAAATATTTCCGCTTGTTCCCAGGGAATGAAGTTCGTCTGATGCACGCATATTTTGTGAAATGTGAAAGCTTTGTAAAGGATGAGAATGGTAACGTGACAGAAGTTCACTGTACTTATGATCCTGAGACAAAGGCTGGAAGTGGATTTACAGGACGTAAGGTGAAAGGAACAATTCATTGGGTTCCGGCACCATATGCACAGAAAGCAGAAGTAAGACTGTATGAGAACCTTGTAGATGAAGAGAAGGGTGTATACAATAAAGAGGATGGTTCTCTGAACCTGAATCCAAATTCTCTGAAGATTATCAAAGATGCTTATGTGGAGCCAAGCTTTGCAGATGCGAAAGCTTATGATAGCTTCCAGTTTGTAAGAAATGGATTTTTCTGTATCGATGCAAAGGATTCTACACCGGAGAATCTGGTATTTAACCGTATTGTTTCTCTGAAGAGTTCTTTCAAACTGCCGAAGAAATAAAAAACGGACTGCCGTGATCACAATGAGAAATTGTTCACGGCAGTTTTTCATAGTTATAGGTGTGATGCAGGGGGGAGAACAAGAATGTATGAATTGACAATGAGTTTGAATCCAAAATCAAAAACTCCGCTGTACGAACAGATTTATGAATTTATCAAGGAAGAGATTCAGAATAACGTAATACAGAGTGGAGAGCGGCTTCCATCTACAAGAGCATTGAGTAAGCATCTGGTAGTGAGCAGGAGTACAGTAGAACTTGCATATGAACAGCTCCTGTCGGAAGGGTATGTGGAGGCAATCCCATGCAAAGGATATTTTGTCGCAAAGATCGAAGGCATATATCAGCTTCAGAAGAGACCGGAGATCAAAGTTGAACCGATTTCTTCAGGAGTGACAGAATACGCGTATGATTTCACTCCGAATGGTGTGGATCTCAACAGCTTTCCGTATAATGTCTGGAGAAAATTATCCAAAGAATGTCTGATAGATGATAAGGCAGAGATGTTCCGATTAGGGAATCCTCAAGGGGAATATGGGCTTCGGAATGTAATCAGCAGTTATTTGCATCAGGCAAGAGGAATACACTGTCATCCGGATCAGATCATTATTGGAGCAGGAAGTGATTATCTGCTTATGCTTTTAACGACAGTGATTGGAAATTGTCATAAAGTTGCGCTGGAAAACCCAACCTATGGACAGGCCTATCGTTTGTTTGAACGATTAAGCTATAAAGTCTGTACTGTTGATATGGATCAAAGCGGGATGCGGATTGATGAATTAGAGAAATCAGGGGCGGATATTGCATTTGTCATGCCGTCTCATCAGTATCCACTTGGATGTGTTATGCCGATACAAAGAAGAATGGAACTTTTGAAATGGGCAGATGGGGCAGAAGGCAGATATATTATTGAAGATGATTACGACAGTGAATTTCGATATAAAGGAAAGCCGATTCCGGCACTGCAGGGAAGTGATAGCAATGGGAAAGTGATTTATACAGGTACCTTTTCTAAATCACTGGCACCGTCTATTCGAATGAGCTATATGGTGCTTCCGGAACATATTTTGAAAATTTATCAGGAAAAATGCAGATTCATCAGTTCTACTGTTTCCAAGGTGGATCAGATGATTCTTCAGAAATTTATGGAAGAAGGCTATTATGAGCGACATCTGAATAAAACACGCGCATTATATAAGAACAGGCATGATGTTCTGATCAGCAGCCTTCGGAAGATGAAAGAGATTCTGGAAATTTCCGGAGAAAATGCAGGTGTTCACCTGTTGCTGCATTTTAAAACGGATGATTCCGAAAAGGATTTGATTGAAAAAGCGGCGAAACAAGGTGTCAGAGTTTATGGCTTATCAGAGTATTGTGTAAAAGATAATGAAGACAGTACAGGAAAAGCGGTGATTCTGTTAGGTTATGCAAACATGAATGAGGAGAGAATCCGTGCAGCAGTTCAACTACTCTGTAAGGCATGGAAATAGATGATAGAAAAACAGGCTGTATTTTAATAAAAAAGAGAAGCGGATCGTTCAATTTTATTAAGTGTAAGATTGAACCATCCGCTTTCTTTTTTATTATTCGTTTTCAGCAATCGTATCATCTGATTCATCAGAAACTGCTGGTTGTGTTTCTGCTTCAGAAGAGTCAGCGCTGTCAACATCAGATTTTTCAGTTAAATCATCTGGTCGGGCTGCCTGCAAAGATACATAAGATCTTTCCTGTGTTGGTTCAAGATCCTGATCCAGATCAAATGTATCGGAATCCGTTTCTTCTTTATTGCTATCGGTGCTATCTGCTTTTATATCAGAGGATGTACTCTTTGATTTTTTGATCAGACGAACAGCAAGAAGTCCGATTGCAGTACCAACAGTGCCAAGTCCAACTATCCATTTGATTAATTTTTTCAATTCTATAGTCTCCCTTCTATTAAACTAAATTTGATACTGATAAACAGTTTGCTCTCAGGGGAAAACCGCCTGATTTACTTTCCATTGTAATACTTTTATCGCAGAAATACAATATTTCTGACATTTAAATAAAAAAATGCGAAATAACGTTTTACAACCCTGCAAAAGTATAGTATAATTCTTAAGGCGGTAATGGTTATAAGTACCGCTGATTAATATTATTTACAAGCAAACATACGCAGGAGGGTTTGAAATGGTAAAAGCAGTAGTTGGTGCAAACTGGGGCGATGAAGGAAAAGGTAAGATCACAGACATGCTCGCCAGAGAGGCAGATATCATCGTTCGTTTTCAGGGTGGTGCGAATGCAGGCCATACAATTGTGAATGATTACGGAAAATTTGCGCTGCATACACTGCCATCAGGTGTGTTCTATGGACATACGACCAGCATCATTGGTAATGGTGTCGCACTGGATGTGCCGCGTCTTTTCGCAGAGGTACAGTCTATAGTAGAAAAAGGTGTTCCTATGCCGAAGATTCTTGTATCCGACAGAGCACAGATGGTAATGTCTTATCACAAGAATTTTGACGCATATGAAGAAGAGAGACTCGGAGGAAAATCTTTCGGTTCCACAAAGTCAGGAATTGCTCCGTTCTATTCAGATAAGTATGCAAAGATCGGTTTTCAGGTTAGTGAGCTGTTTGATGATGAACTTTTGAAGGAGAAGGTTGTGCGCGTGGCAGAGCAGAAGAATGTACTGCTTGAGCATTTATACCACAAACCACTGATTAATCCTGATGAGTTATATAACGAACTGATGGAATATAAGAAAATGGTAGAGCCGTTTGTAGCTAATGTATCTCTTTACCTTCACGAGGCAATCAAAGAAGGAAAGACAGTTCTTCTTGAAGGACAGTTAGGATCCATGAAAGATCCGGATCACGGAATTTATCCAATGGTTACATCTTCCTCAACACTTGCAGGATACGGTGCAATCGGAGCAGGAATCCCACCATACGAGATCAAGCAGATCGTTACAGTATGTAAAGCATACTCAAGTGCAGTAGGAGCCGGAGCTTTCGTAAGCGAGATCTTTGGAGAGGAAGCAGACGAGCTTAGAAGACGTGGTGGTGACGGCGGAGAGTTCGGCGCTACAACAGGACGTCCAAGAAGAATGGGATGGTTTGACTGTGTTGCATCCAAATATGGCTGCAGAATGCAGGGAGCAACAGATGTAGCATTTACAGTACTCGATGTACTTGGATATCTGGATGAGATTCCGGTATGTGTTGGTTATGAGATCAACGGAGAGGTTACTACAGAATTCCCGGTAACACATCTTCTTGAGAAGGCAAAACCGGTTTACAAAGTTCTTCCGGGATGGAAAGAAGACATTCGTGGAATCAAAAACTACGAAGATCTTCCGGAAAACTGCCGTAAATACATTGAATTCATCGAGAAAGAGATCGAGTATCCGATCACAATGATCAGTAACGGACCAGGAAGAGACGATATTATTTATCGTAATAAATAATGAAACAGAAATACAGGACAGGAAGTGAAAGCTTACCGTCCTGTATTTTTTATATATTAGGAAAGTTCTTTCCTAATATATAAAAACGCTCCGCTAGGAATGCGCACTGCGGCGTACAATGTAGTTGTTGCTCCGCGTGGAATCTGCACGGAAAACAAAAAGATAGTAATAAATCAGAAAGTTCCTCATATAATATATAGCTGAGAAAAAAGAAGGAGGAATTCGATGGAACAGAACAGCAATGGAAAAGGCAGAGAAAATTTATCCATGGAAGAATATCTGAAGAGGAGACAGGCAGTAAAAACCCGGGAAACAGCTTCGCATGTCGCCCGGGGAGTTGATTCTGTCAGTGCATTACTGACTGCAGTATTTTATTTATGATCAGAATTGTCTTTTGAATCATCTTTCAACAGTCGTGTGACCAGCAGCAGTCCATAGAGAATAACAGGAACGAAAATGGTTGCAGCGATAGATGCTTTGAGAAAATCAGAAGCAACAGGTGAATCAATCAGTGCAAAAATCAGTGTGCACAAATACATTGCGATAAGAATAAAAACCCCTAATAGTGCAGAAATACGTTTCAGTTTTTTCATGTGACCAGTCCTTTCATACGCCAATATAGTAATAGTAACAGTATATATCAAATAATTGTTTACGGCAAATAAAATATGTTATATAATAGAAGGGCGATTGAATTCGAAGTTTAAAGATAAAGGAGCAATATACAATGAGTGAGAAATGTTTATTAGACCAGTGGCGTGATATGGCCTATGACCGTAATCTTCCGAAAGATCAGCTGGAGAAGTTCTGGGGAACATACTTTACAATCGAAAGAGAGATTTACGAGCAGCTGCTCGAGAACCCGGATGAAGAAGTGAAGGGAACAGTGAAAGAGCTTGCTGAGAAATATGGACAGGATGTCATGACAATGGTTGGATTCCTTGACGGAATCAATGACAGTCTGAAGACAGCAAACCCGATCGAGACAATGGAAGAAGATACAGTTGTAAGTCTTGCATTTGATAAAGAACTTCTTTACAAGAACATGATCGATGCAAAAGCTGACTGGCTGTATGGACTCCCACAGTGGGATAAGATCTTTGATGCAGAGACAAAGAAACGTCTGTATCGTGAGCAGAAACAGTCCGGTACAGTTCGCAAAGCGAAAAAAATCGGAAGAAATGATCCATGTCCGTGCGGAAGTGGAAAGAAATATAAATTCTGCTGTGGAAAGAACGCATAAGAATCAGATTACTGGCGATATGTATTGAGAGATACATACCGTTTTGTGTTTTTGGATATAAGTGTATATATTTAAAAGAAAGGGACATACTGATATTGTTCTAATAAGATTAAGAGGAGGAAATCAGTATGCCAGAATTAAGCTGTACCGTACAGACATGTGTACACAATTATCAGTATCTTTGCGAACTGGATAAGATCCAGGTGGGAGGAAACAGTGCGAAGGATGCGAAGGAGACCTGTTGCGATAGCTTTGAAGAAAGAAGAGAGGGAAGTTATAGCAATAAGACGGATTCGATGAAGTCTGTTTCAGATTGCTCAGATGTTGACTGCCAGGCGAAAGATTGCAGATACAATGAAGAGTGCAAATGTCACGCAGGGAAAATCAGTGTAGAAGGCGGTGACGCCTGCCACAGCAGTGGGACAGAATGTGCAACATTTGATTGTTGCTGTAATTGAGTATCAGATAAAAGTATAAAATCGTGATAAATAGAAAGAGATTTGGAAGAGGGGATCTTCTGAATCTCTTTTTTCTACTGTTGACTCTATTGTTGTAACCGCGTTATAATCGTAATATGTATATTTAACAGAAGAAAGGAAATGATCGTACATGAGTGAATATCGACAGGATGAGCATACGACAGCGAAAGAGGCGTCAAAGACTCATACAGATCAAAGTTATAGACACAATTCGCGGGAAGAACATGAAAAAAGAAGGTATAGCTTCAAAGAACAGGCCATAAAAAGTATGACGTTGTTCTTCGTAGTTGCGACATGTATCTTATTTTATTTTGCACTTTTGAGATTGGGACAGATTTCATCTGTATTTAAGCAGTTTTTAACAGTGGCAAAACCTATTATTTATGGACTGGCAATTGCATATTTGCTGAATCCGATTGTGAAGTGGATAGACCGTCGGATGATTCCGCTTTTGGAGAAACATTGTCCCAAATTAAAGAAGAAAAAACAGATATCAAGAGGAGTTGGAATCTTCGTATCTGTCATCTTAATGTTGGCATTGATTATTACACTTCTCAATATGATGATTCCGGAGTTATATGGAAGTATCCGCGACATGATTTTCACTGTGCCGAGTCAGATGAACCGGTTTATCCATGAATTCAGTAAGATGCATTCTTCTGATTCAACAGTTGGAAAGATGTTGGCGAGCATAGTTGAAGAAGCAAGTGATTTTGTTCAGAACTGGATGAAGACAGATTTGATGGAGAAAGTGAATCTGTGGATGACACAGCTTACTGTGGGAATGATTCAGATGGTTCGTGAAGTCTTTAATTTTATTATTGGAATCATTGTCTCTATTTATGTTTTGTTTAGCAAAGAGAAGTTCCAGAAACAGACAAAGAAGCTGATCTACGCTGTATTTCGTCCGGGACAGGCCAATATGATTCTTCAGATTGGCGGAAAAAGTAATGAGATCTTCGGTGGATTTATTATCGGAAAGATTATTGATTCTCTGATTATCGGAGTAATCTGTTTTATAGGATTATCAATTCTGAATATGCCATATACAATGCTGGTCAGCGTGATCGTAGGAGTGACAAATGTAATTCCATTCTTTGGACCGTATATCGGAGCAATTCCGAGTGCAATTCTGATTCTGCTTGCAGATCCATTGAAAGGGCTCTATTTTATCATTTTTGTTATTGCATTGCAGCAGTTTGATGGAAATGTGCTGGGACCAAAGATTTTAGGAAATTCGACAGGACTTTCCTCGTTCTGGGTTGTTTTCTCAATCCTGATCGCAGGGGGATTGTTTGGTATTCCGGGAATGCTTTTTGGTGTACCGACATTTGCGGTGATTTATTATATTGTAAATATGCTGGTTAATTCTATCCTGAAGAAAAAAGAACTTCCAACAGATACAGAGTGCTATGGGAAGAACGGATATGTAGATTCCGAAGGAATTTATATACAGAAAGAAAAACAGGAAGAGATAAAAGAAATACAAGAAGAAAAGGGAGATAAGGACAATGCCGATTCGAGTACAAAATGATTTGCCGGTAAAAGAAATATTGGAACAAGAGAACATCTTCGTGATGGATGAGATGCGTGCGGCACATCAGGATATCCGTCCGATCAGTATCGGACTTCTGAATCTGATGCCACTTAAGGAAGATACAGAGCTTCAGATTCTGAGAGCACTTTCAAACTCTCCGCTGCAGGTGGATGTTACTTTTGTAAGAGTGACAAGTCATGTGTCAAAGAATACATCAACAAGTCACATTTATAAGTTCTATGAAGCTTTTGATGATATCAAGGATAAAAGGTTTGATGGATTTATTATCACGGGCGCACCTGTAGAACAGATGCCGTTTGAAGATGTAGATTATTGGGAAGAACTGAAACGTATTATGGAGTGGACAAAGACAAATGTTGTGTCTACACTTCATCTTTGCTGGGGAGCACAGGCTGGTATTTATTATCATTATGGAATTGATAAGGTACAACTTCCGGGAAAACGTTCAGGTTTGTTCTGGCACCACGTAAGGAACAGAAAGATTCCGATTGTCAGAGGATTTGATGATAAATTCCTTGCACCACATTCCAGACATACAGAAGTTCCGCAAGATCTATTGGAAAAAGATGACCGAATCACAATCCTCGCAGATTCGGAAGAAGCAGGAGTTTATCTTTGCATGGCGCAGGATGGACGTCAGATCTTTGTAATGGGACATCCGGAGTACGATAGAATGACACTGGATTCAGAGTATAAGAGAGATCTGGGGAAAGGATTGAATCCACAGATTCCGGAGAATTATTATCCGAACGACGATCCAGAGAAGAAACCAATGCTGACCTGGAGAGCACATTGCAATAACCTGTATACGAACTGGTTGAATTATTACGTATATCAGGTGACACCTTATGATCTGTATGGAACACCGTTCTAAAGGTTTGGATTAGAGCGTTTTCGTATAACGATAAGAAAAAACAAAAAAGCACCTTCGGAAGATACTGTTCTTCCGAAAGTGCTTTTTCTATATCTTGTTGCCGATTACGAATATTCTCAACAACTCTGAAACCAATTCCTATCGCCCAATCCAGTTGTCGAAAGGATCCGGTTTTACAGATATGAAATCATTCTGTACATCCGCGCTGTTCAGCTTAATCTGCTGTCTGCTCTTTTCAGCAGCTTCTTCAGATTCAAATAGCTGATCTTCCGGCATTGTCAGTGCGCCGCAGGAGCCGATCAGCTGAATGATATAGTTCTCCCCCTGCTTGCGTGCAATCTTTCCTTTACGGATTGTTGTGTTATTCTCAAGAATATATATAACATCATCTTTGTTGTACATCATTTCACATCCTCTTCATCAAATTCCAGGGTGATATAGTTGAATCTGTCGTCCTTCCAGATCTTAATGACTTTGCCTTTGCGGGCCTTCAAGCGTTCCCGGTTCTTGAAATTCGTGCTTGCGCCGTAGGCATGCTCGAGCATATACCAATAGGAAGTGGGAAGCTCATGTTCGACAATCTCCAAATAATCACCGACAGAGCAGCAATCTGGCTGTTCTGTAGTAAAGTCCATTGTTCGCATACTCTCACCTTCTGTTTCGTGTCTATAGAATCTATTATACTCTAAACACAGAATATCTCAAGAGAATTATTTCACCAACTTGTTTTTTACTTTCAAGTATTTTATAATAATGAATTACAGTGCTTGCGGGCAGGAAAGAATAAACTTCCTGCATACGGGACAAGAAGACAGATAAAAATGTGGTAACTGTTCAGAGCCAACCTTCAAAATGCTACGCATTTTGAAGGTGTGGCGTATCCGCCAAATAAAATTTCAAAAACAGTTTTAAAAATGCAAGCATTTTACCTCTTTTTTGAAATTTTGCTTGGCTCTGAACAGTTACAAAATGTGAAAATAAATTGGAGGTTATTAACAGAGATGAATCGAATTGCAAGATTTGAAAAAGTGAGTAAAGAAAAGTTCTTTGAAGGGTGGAAAGACACATTTGAGACAGCGGAAGAAAAAGAGATGGAAGCAATCTACGAGTCTTTAAAACTGCCGGGAAGAGCGACAGCCGGAAGTGCAGGATATGACTTTTTTGCACCGGTGAAAATCACACTGAAACCGGGAGAAACCGTCAAGATTCCAACGGGAGTCCGTGTGTGGATGGAACAGGACTGGGTACTGAAGTGCTATCCGAGAAGTGGTCTGGGATTCAAGTACAGACTGCAGCTGAATAATACAGTAGGAATTATCGACAGCGATTATTATTATTCCGACAATGAAGGACAGATCTTTGCAAAGATCACAAATGATTCTAATGAAGGAAAAACCGTAGAAGTAGAAGCAGGAGATGGATTCATGCAGGGAATCTTTGTACAGTACGGAATTACATTAGATGATGACGTGACAGAAGTAAGAAATGGTGGATTTGGAAGTACAACAAAAAAGAAATAAAAGGCTGACAGAATAATTTATAAGAAAAAGGGAAACCTAAACTCAGTGAAGCCAATGCAAATAAGAGGCAGAAAAAAGAGGGTTAGGTTTTATGATCAGAAAGATTAAAAAAGAAGTCGGTTGTTCTTTTAAAGAAAATATTCAATATATGGATCAGACCCTTCCGGTGGAGAAAAGCTTTGACATTATCCGCCGGGAGATGGAGATCGGTGGAAAAGAATCGGTATTCTACTACATTGATGGATTTATAAAAGATGAAGCAATGTTAAAGATTATGGATTCTTTTCTTTCTATTACAGCAGAAGATCTCCCACAGGATGCGGAAACTTTTTCGAAACAGAAGATTCCTTATGTAGAAGTGGATGTGTTGAAATGTTTTGATGATATTCTGAGAAATGTGCTCTCCGGTACAGCGGTGTTTTTTGTAGATGGCTATGATGCGGCACTGTGTATGGACTGCAGAAGTTATCCTGCCCGCGGTGTAGACGAGCCGGATAAAGATAAATCGCTTCGCGGTTCCAGAGATGGTTTTGTAGAGACAATTGTATTTAATACGGCACTGATGCGTAGAAGGATCAGAGATCCACATCTGATTATGGAAATGACAGAAGCAGGTCAGAGTTCCAGAACGGACATAGCAGTCTGTTATATGTCAGACCGTGTAGATGAAGAACTTTTAAACAATATAAAATCAAGGATTGAGAAACTTGAGGTAGATGACCTGAGAATGAATCAGCAGAGTCTTGCAGAAGCACTTTTCAAGAGAAAATGGTTCAATCCTTTCCCGAAGTTTAAATTTACAGAGAGACCGGATACGGCAGCAGCCTGTCTTTTGGAAGGAAAGGTTGTGATTCTGGTGGATAACTCGCCGTCGGCAATGATACTTCCAACGTCTGTTCTGGATATGATAGAAGAGGCAAATGATTATTATTTTCCGACGTTGACCGGAATGTATCTGAAGATTTCCAGAACCCTGATCACAATCGCAACGGTGTTTTTTACACCATTGTATCTATTATATATGCAGAATCCGCAGTGGCTACCGGACGTTTTTTCATTTGTAATGGTGCGTGATCAGATCAATCTTCCATTGATCTGGCAGTTTCTTCTGCTTGAACTGTCAATTGATGGTTTACGGCTGGCTGCGATGAATACGCCAACGATGCTCAGTACTCCACTGAGTGTGATCGCCGGTATTGTGATGGGAGAATTTTCGGTAGAATCCGGTTGGTTCAATTCAGAAGTAATGCTATATATGGCATTTGTGGCAGTGGCAAATTATACACAGCCGAATTTCGAACTTGGATATGCATTAAAATTTATGAGACTGATGCTTCTTGTACTGACTGCAGTGTTTAATCTGTATGGATTTGTTGCGGGATGTATTTTGGTATTATGTTTCCTCGTGTTTAATAAAACACTTTCAGGAAGAAATTATCTAAATGTAAAAATTAACTGACAAAATCTTAATTTTGTTAATATATCTTTGCTCTTTATTATAAAAGATGGTATGATATAGAAAATATTGCTTATCCGGAAAATACATGTCTGCTATATGGAATGTAGTGGTGGTTTCCGGAAGAAAGAGAGCAGGAGGTTATTGACATGAGAGAGTTCATTATTACCGTGAACAGTACTGTAGACTTACCGAAGGAATGGCTGGAAGAGAGACATGTTCCGGTTCTTCCGTTGAAATATACGATTGATGGAGAAACTTACACAGATATGTCAGGATTGACAGCAAAAGAGTTCTTTCAGAAATTAAGAGAAGGCCATATGTCTGTGACTTCTCAGATTAATCCGGAGGAAGCACGCGAGATGCTTGAACCGTTTGTGAAGGAAGGAAAAGATGTACTTCATCTTGGATTCTCTTCCGGATTAAGCGGAACATGCAATAGTATGCGAATCGCGGCGGAAGAACTGGCGGAGGATTATCCGGAAGCCAAGATTATCGTGATCGATACACTTTGCGCCTGCCTGGGAGAGGGCTTGCTTTTGTACTATGCTCTTAAGTTGAAAGAAGAAGGCAAGACGATTGATGAGATCGCAAAGTGGGCAGAAGAGAACAAGCTTCACGTTTGCCATAATGTTACGGTGGATGATCTGAATCATCTGCAGAGAGGCGGACGTATTTCCAAAGCGGCAGCAGTTTTGGGGACACTCGTGCAAGTGAAACCGATCATACATATGGATAACAATGGAAAACTTCAGGTGATTGCGAAAGAACGAGGCCGCAAGAAGTCTCTGAATAAAATTGTTGATATGGCAGTAGAACAGTCGAAAGGCTGGGAGAATGAGATCATAATGATCACGCACGGAGATTGCCTGAAAGATGCAGAGTATGTTGCCGGACGTGTCAGAGAGAAGATGGGAATAGAGAATATTCTGATCAATAATATCGGAACAGTGATCGGAAGTCATACAGGACCGGGTGTTGTTGCCGTATTCTGCATGGGAAATGAAAGATAAATTTCGAAGAAAATAAAAAAACAAAAGAAAATGCATTTAAAGTGTTGACAGGAAAGAGTGGATATGGTAGATTAGATGTTGCGTTAAGCAAAAAACAAAGTAGAGTATCCACTCTCACCGCAGCACAATTGAGTGACTGATGGTCCGATATCGATAATAAGGAGCTCCTGTTGGAGTTATTACATTTGTCGGGTGGATATGATATTCACTCGTTTTTTTGTGTTTTCGCGTAAGAACCTAAAGGAAATTCATTTGACGGAGGTATACGACAATTAGCGATTTAATGATTAACGAGCAGATCAGAGATAAAGAAGTAAGATTGATCAGCGCGGATGGGGAACAGTTAGGCATCATGTCATCCAGAGATGCAATGAAGCTTGCACAGGAAGCAGAGCTTGATCTGGTGAAGATTGCACCGGGAGCAAAGCCACCGGTATGTAAGATCATTGACTATGGCAAGTACAAATACGAGCAGACTCGTAAAGAGAAAGAAGCCAAGAAGAAACAGAAAACTGTTGAAATCAAAGAAGTGCGTTTATCACCGAATATTGATACGAATGACCTGAATACCAAAGTGAACAATGCTAAGAAGTTCATTTCCAAGGGAAATAAGGTTAAGGTGACACTGCGTTTCAGAGGTCGTGAGATGGCTCACGTACAGCAGAGCAAGCATATCCTTGATGATTTTGCAAAGCAGCTGGAAGATGTTGCTACAGTAGAAAAGGCAGCAAAACTGGAAGGCAGAAATATGAGTATGGTTTTAGCTGAAAAACGTTAAGACAATATGATCCGGGATGAAGATCCTGTAAGGCAGCACAATAAAGGAGGAAATTATCATGCCAAAAATTAAAACAAATAGAGCGGCAGCAAAGCGCTTCAAAGTAACAGGTACAGGAAAGCTGAAAAGAAATAAAGCTTACAAGAGCCATATCTTAACAAAGAAGTCTACAAAGAGAAAGAGAAATCTGAGACAGGCAACTATTACAGATGCAACAAATGTAAAGAACATGAAGAAGGTTTTACCATATCTGTAAGATTTGGAAGTAGATTAAGGAGGAGATTAGGAAATGGCAAGAATCAAAGGCGGAATGAACGCTAAGAAGAAACATAACAGAACACTGAAACTGGCTAAAGGATACAGAGGAGCTCGTTCCAAACAGTACAGAGTTGCAAAACAGTCTGTAATGAGAGCACTCACATCTTCTTACGCAGGAAGAAAACAGCGTAAGCGTCAGATGAGACAGCTTTGGATCGCTCGTATTAACGCAGCTGCAAGAATGAATGGACTTTCTTACAGCAAATTCATGTATGGTCTTAAACTGGCTAACGTTGACATGAACAGAAAGATGCTTGCAGAGCTTGCAGTAAGCGACAGAGAAGGATTCGCAGCACTCGCAGCAGTAGCAAAAGAGAAACTTGCTTAATTTGAGCTTGTATTTTCGCCCGGTTTTCTTCGGAAGACCGGGTTTTCTTATTGTATTAATTGTATATAAAAAATAAATTTTTAAAAAAATTAAAAAAACTGTTGACATTTAATGCCGCAACGTGTATTATAGTCGTTGTGGCAAGGCGGTAACGCAGATGACCACGGTAAAATGATGATATGCGGAAGTGTCGGAACTGGCAGACGAGCAAGACTAAGGATCTTGTGATCAATG
>NZ_JAJCNG010000035.1:0-20518 GCF_020561005.1 Mediterraneibacter sp. 210702-DFI.3.120
CTTATTTTCGGTCTGATAGTCCATGCTTATTCATGCTATCAAAGTGAAAATATATATTTTATATGCTTACTCAAGCGTGTGATTGACCCTAGCGTGCTTAATCACTCTGTCTAATACGATAATAACTCCATTAGAATTACTTGTCAAGAAGTTTTTGTTGACTTTTAGATATAGATTAAGTATGATATGCTTATAAATACCAAGAAAAGCAACGAAAGGAGCGGTTATACTAAGTTATGGAGCATTATGAAAAGAAAATCAGTTTCTTAGGAGAAAACATACAGACCATAAGAAAACACAGAGGAATGAAACAACAGGAACTTGCGGACAAAATCGGTATCAATATGCAGAGCCTTTCCAAGATTGAACGTGGCGTGAATTATCCTACCTTTGATACGTTAGAGAAGATAATGGACGTGCTGGGTGTAACGCCCAATGAATTATTGTCGGGAGAATGGAAGTATATTGACCACACCGAGCCCTATATCATGGATATTATCAAACGGGAACAAGACTTCAATGTTTCCTTAGATTACCTGTCTGAAAATGAATTTTTCGATGATGAAAAAGAATGCACATTTTACAAGGCATATAAACTCATACAGTATATCCATAACTACATTACCAATGAGATTACGGAGTTGGAAGAACTTATGGAAATCAAGCAGTTGATACAGCGTCAAAAACTGGAACGCATGATAAAAGTGCATAAGGAAATGCGAGGGTTAGACCGATACAGAGAACAGCCCAAAGAGTATAAATACCATGACCCTTATGATGATTGGATATTTCGTCAGCTTGCGGATATAGACAACAGAAACAACATTCCCGACACTTCTCCACAAGTAGACTTCAATGAAGCAGACTATGAAGATTATCTAAAGGCGAAATGGAACAGAGGTCTTTAATTTCCTCTTGCATGGAAGATACAGCAAACAAAAAGCCCAGTAAAGAGTGCAAAGCACCACCAATGGTGGCAAGGCTCTTGACAGGGCTTTTTCTTTTCTGTTGTGGGGTAATCAAGAGGAAGAAAGAAAAAGTGTGCATTTTTGTTCCATAAATGCTAAGGGTATGCTGATTTTTATTGTGGCGGATATATGGAACTGTTATAATATGGATATGAAGAAAGCGACAAATTTGAAAGTGTTAATAATTTTCAAACAGCCTCATTGCATGGAAATAAGAAACAGACTATCCTTAAAGTAGGAGGTGGCACAAATGGCAAATGAAGATAAAAAAGATTTTAATGCTATGTTGCATGATAGTAAGGATATGCCAAAATTTCAAATTATCATAGACCAGAAAAGTATTGAGAAATATGGTGGAAACAAAATGTATTTTGCTCCCCCGATTGACTATGACAAAGTAATGAAAAAAGTTCCGTATGGTAAAGTGATTACGGTTGGAAAAATACGAGAACACTTTGCAAAATTGAGTGGTGCAGATTTTACAGAGCCGATTACAGCGGGTATATTTGTTTCTATTGTAGCGTGGGCGAGTTATCAGCGTTCCGAAGATGAAACACCCTATTGGAGAACATTAAAAGCAAACGGAGAATTAAATGCTAAATATCCAAATGGTATTGAAGCACAGAAAGAAAAATTAGAAGCAGAGGGACATACCATTATTCAAAAGGGGCGTAAAAATATACGATACTATGTAAAGGACTATGAAAATTCTCTTTTTGATTTGAAATAGGCAAATTCTATTTCACAATTTCATATCTCTATACACAAAGCAGTTAGTCTTAGGATTGACTGCTTTTTTCATACCTAAATTTCAGATTGGAGTGATGAAATGGTGTTTGTTAGAGCTGTTCAATAAGATTATCGGTGCATAAAATTTTATTGTGGTGCAGATATGAAAATGATATAATGTGGATATGAAGAAACGGACAAATTAGAATTTGGAGTGAAACAGAATGATTATAATAATCGAAACCGTAATTTTATGTATCGCGTTTTTTCTAATATGTTTTTGGGGAACAGGTACAGATAACAAAAATTTAAAAAGCTATTCATCTTATCCAGATGAAGTGCAAAATCGAATAAAGAGTATTGCAGAATATCAAGGAAAATTTAAGGAAAGCAATAAAGTGGTTACATTTAGCCAAAATAATTCATATATATATATGTTGACAACAAGCTGCTTTTGTATATAATATTATATAAAAGGGGGGGAATGTTTATGTTACATAGCATGCGTATTCGATAAGCATTGAAATCAAAAAAGATTTTTCCCATTTTCAATATGGGCTTTTTTGTCATGCTTATTTTGCGTATGCTATACAACAAAACTAACGACGTATAGACATAGTATAAAAACTATGCCTTAATTTTGTTGTAGTATTATATGTATAAATGCAGGTCAATGCTCATGTTGAGAATTGACCTGCATTTTTTTGCACAAAAGGAGAAATATTATGCTTGAAAAATATTGGATAAAATGTCCAATTTGTAACGGAAAGACGAGGGTTCAAGTATTTTATAATACGGTATTAAGAAATTTTCCTCTTTTCTGCCCTAAATGTAAATTAACACATATCATTGATGTTGAAAAATTAGAAATCATAATCAAAAACTCTGAAAAACAAAAGGAAGGATATTAAATGAAACACTTACCTAAAAGTACACTTACGGAAATATTGAATGACCCATACGGATTTACTTACAAAGAAATGTCGGAAGTAATTGGAGAGGATAAAGCAAGAGCCTTATATGCGGAATTGTATAAACAGCCATTTCACAAAAAAAATCTATCAATATCAACAAAAAAAGTCTATAAAAGTAGCGATACTGAAAAGTATGTTTATGAATTGAAAGACAACAGGTATATCGAAACGGTTTTTATTAAACGGCGAGATGGTGGGACTGTTTGCGTAAGTACGCAAGTTGGTTGTTCTGTTGGCTGTATTTTTTGTGAGTCCGGACGCAATGGTTTCGTTCGTAATCTAACACCATCTGAAATTGTGCAACAGGTCATATTGATACGTCAAAAAGTAAATCGTATCGTTTTTATGGGAATGGGAGAACCTTTATTCAATTACGACAACTTGATTGCAGCAATCCATATTCTTCGAGATAGAAATGGACTTAACTTTCCAACCGACGGCATTACCGTATCAACAGTTGGTCCAGTTAATCAATTAAAAAAATTGCGCGAAGAACATCTAAAAATTCAGTTGACAATATCTTTACATGCAGCAACACAGGCTGCGAGAAACTGTATCATTCCTCATATGCACATGTACGCTATTGAAGATGTTGTTAAGCAAGCATTGTCCTATTCTCAAAGGCATAATCGAAAAGTGGTATTTGCGTATTTGCTTTTACCAGGTATAAATGACCGTTCCTCAGATATAAGGCAACTTGCAAAATGGTTTAAGGGCAAAAATGTTATGATTAACGTGCTGCAATACAACCCGACGAGTAATTCAAAAATTAGAGCACCACAAAAACAAGAAATGGTTGCGTTCAAACATCAATTAGAGCAAACAGGACTTGAAGTTACCATGAGAGTTTCTCATGGTAGAGAGATTAAAGCAGCTTGTGGACAGTTAGCTAATACATATAATAAAGCCAAAAAACAACAGAAATAATTTAATTAAAAGAGCCAGACGCACAGACGCAGAGCCGATAATATGCAGTTTGAAATACTGCTGTTATCGGCTCTTTTTTGATTTTAATTTGTGCCCCTAATAACCATATTGGAGCAAAATCAGAACTGTTGCTTGTCGTTCTTTGATTTCCGCAGCAGCTTTGAAAAATCAAAGCCGCCGTTTCTTTTTATCTTCTAATGAAATGACGCGGTATCACTGTTAAAAGCGGCGGCTAAAGGAGGTAGCCGCCATGAAGCACATACCCTATCGACAAAATCCGACGGTCATTGACACATCAAAAAAAGCCCGCCCACCACCGGGGAAAATTACGCTTGTATATATGAACTGTCTAATCATCTAAATACTGCTTACAATACCTATGCGCCTGTCCGGGCTTTTCGGACGGGCGCATTTTGCTGCTCAAAAAATTTTTTGAAGAAATTTATATCCAATTTTCTGTTATTTCTGTTCGTACTATTTATATTAGGGTTGTTTATCAAAGAAAATGGCTTCACACATAATTTTCTTTGTTTAAGTATTATAGGACAGGGATTGAATATCTTTGACTTATTTATTGTAGACCTTTTATGGTGGCGGAATACAAAGCGTGTTCGTTTAAGAAAAATGCCAGAAAAGGAATTGTATCAAAATCCGAAAAAGCATATAGAAGCGTTTATCAGAGCCTTTATTATGTATCTGCTAATTGCTCTGATAGACGGATATATATTGACACTTTTATAGGAATAGATATAAGTAAATCCCAGTTTGACAATTTCATATCCATACACACAAAGCAGTTAGTCTTAGGATTGACTGCTTTTTAAAAAGACACCATTTAGGTGTAATGATGTCTTTTGGGTGTTATTTTATAGGTCATATCAAGGCTCATTCAATCGTGGTAAATTCGTGGTAAAATGAGTTTTTTCTATACTTCAAAATACTTGAAAGTATAGTGTTTATGCGGATAATCGAAAATTAGATATAAAATTTATTATAAATTTCATAACTTTTTCCTTTTATAGAATATCACTTCCATCCGGGATCTTGGAAATAATCGTTCGATTAGTCCTGAACAGAAAGATAAGTGAGACAATCAGTGACATGATCTCAGCAGTCAGGAAAGCCCACCATACTGCATGAAGCCCACCAAATTTTGCCAGTACATATGCAGCCGGAATCAGTACTACAAGCTGACGCATGATGGATACGATCATACTGAACACGGCCTTTCCAAGCGCCTGGAATACAGTACCGCAGATGATGCCGAACCATGCAAGTAAGTAATGGATACCGATGATACGAAGCGCAGGGACTCCAATCGTAAGCATATCAGCAGATGCGTTGAACATTCCGAGAAGTACCTGTGGAACGAATTCAAAGCAAAGAAATCCGAAGAGCATAATACAAAATGCTGTTGCCATACTGAGCTTGATCGTCTTGACCATACGTTTTCTATTCTGCGCACCGTAGTTGAATGCAATGATCGGAGTGATACCGTTATTCAAACCGAAGACAGGCATGAAGAAAAAGCTCTGCAGTTTGAAATACACTCCGAATACGGCAGTTGCAGTAGATGAAAATGTGATCAGGATACGGTTCATGGAGTATGTCATAACAGAACCAATCGACTGCATGATAATAGATGGAATACCGATTGCATAAATTGTTCTGATAATTCTTCCGTCCGGACGGAAACCACGGAACTGAAGTTTTACATCAGGGTTAAATTTATGGTTACAGATAAATGCGACAAGTGCGCCTACACACTGTCCGATAACTGTAGCTAAGGCAGCACCGGTAACGCCCATCTTAGGGAAGCCGATCAGACCAAAGATCAGGATCGGGTCAAGAATGATATTCGTGATCGCACCACACAACTGGGAAGTCATACTGAAAATCGTTCTTCCGGTGGAAGTGAGCAGTCGTTCAAAGCAAATCTGTGCCAGCAGTCCCATAGAGAAGATCATAACAGTGCTCAGATAATCGATTCCCATTTCCATGATCTCAACATCTGCATTTCCAATCTGGCTTGCATAGAAAGGTTTTACTACGGTAAAGCCAAGAATAAGAAATACGATATAGCTTATGATATAAAGAAATGCAGCGTTAGATGCAATTTTGTTTGCCTCATCATTTTGCTTTGCTCCGAGTGCTCTGGAAAGGAGTGCATTCATACCGACGCCGGTACCGGTTGCAACTGCAATGAGCAGCATCTGTAACGGGAAGGCGAGAGAGACTGCGGTAAGAGCATTTTCTGACAGCTTTGCTACAAAGATACTGTCTACAATATTATAAAGTGCCTGCACTAGCATGGAAACCATCATCGGTAAGGACATGTTGAACAAGAGTCTGCCGATTGGCATGGTTCCCATTTTGTTCTCTGCTGCAGGGGCAGAAGCTGTTTTTTGGTTTATATATTCTCCTGTTATTACGAAAACTTAATTTAAAGCGTCAATTATTAATGATAGCATTATATGGTGTACGTTTCAATAGTTGAAGACTTGAAAATGTCTTAAAGGTCAGTTTGGCATTCTTGAATTATTGTGTTAATAGGTAAAGTCAGTAGAAGTAATAGTAACAACTTGACAGTTTGCGTACTGTATGATATTTTCTAAGTAGTAAGTAGTAAGTAGTAAGTAGAAAACAAAAATGGCGATCAGGAAATAGGAGGAAAGCAGGTATGAAAGATCTTACATTATCTCAGCAATATGCATTACTTGCGTTGGACGGACAGGAGAGTATTCATCCAAGCGTGGCAAAAAGTGCTGTATTGAGAGCTGTTTCTGCTGCGCAGGTGTTGGAGACAGAATTAGGAAAAGCAGATGTGGATTCATTTTCAGAATTTTCTTCAGCACTGCAGAAAGCGGTACAGATGGCAAAAACATTAAAGAAAAAAGAGGAGACTCAGATTGAGAAAGAAGTGGCTGCTGTTTTGGAAACAGAAGAACTTCTAAAGGAAGTACCGGATATTTTGGGCTGTGATATGAATTATGATACATCAGGTGTTGAACTAAAGGCATACCTTAGTGATGAGACAAGTTATATCAGAATAAAAGAAGGACTTCGTGCAGAGATTCTAGAGGATGGTCCAATTAGTCTGGAAGATGCGGTTCTCTTATGGCTTCTCCGTGAAAGTGGCTGTATCCATGACTTGTTTTCTGTATCAGAGCAGAATCGTGTAGAAGAACGTATGACAGAAGCTGCTGTTCAGGATGAGAAGTACCGTGCATTATGGGAAGCAGAATTTCATAATGTTTTTGAAGGATTTATGAATCGGTTTGTGAAGACTAAGAGTAAACTGCTTAAGAATCCATATTTAGAGGGTGTTAATCTTGTATTTCCTTACCTTGACAGAAGAAAATCCGTATTTATCGATACGGTTATTTTTGGAACTAACGTGGCGGACAGAAGAGCTGCGGCTGTAGAACATTTGAAGAAAAAAGGCTTTGCGGTAGAGGAGATCAGAGTAGGCAGTGAGACTTTACTAAAAATAGGCAACATATATTACCGTATCTTCCCAATGACGAAAACAGCATATAAAGTACCGATTCAGGGAGTCAACCTGGTACCGGCATACTGGCAGTAGGAAGAAAGTACGGAAATACTAATTATGTGGACGGTAGAAAAGGTGAGCTGATGTCAAGACAGAGAAGCATGGAAGTAATAGAGCAGGCAGAATATGTGACGATCGGAGAGCTTGTGCGGCTTACGGCAGTGCGTTACAGTACTTTGAAATTTTATACAGAGGAAGGAATGCTGCCGTTCGAGCAGGCAGAAGAGAATCTGACCAGAAGATACCGCAGAGTTGAGAGCTTAGAAAGGATTGCGCAGATTCGTCGGTTAAGAGAACAGAAGAAGACAATTCCGGAGATTAAAGAGATTCTGGGATGTGGTGAACTGTAAAATATGAATATTATCTAGAAAAAATACGAATCTCCAGAAGAAGTTCAAGTATAAAAATACTGATTTCTACTGGAGATTCGTATTTTAAGAATATGTGTTAATATTGGAAAATTATGCATCCAGTATGCTTTCTGCAACTTCTGGAAGAATTTTACTGACTGCTCCATGGTAAGCTGCGGTTGCTTTTTCATCCAGATAATGTGCTTCCTTGTGGATTACGATCAAATCTTTGCCTGTGAAATGTGGAAGCATATCTTTGCACAGACTGGAATTCAGGTTCATTCCGAGAACGAGAATCGTATCAGCTTTAGCAACTTCTTCCACAGCATGGCTAATGACAGTATTACTGAGCATTTCACCATGTAAATAAACTCCAGGATGAATCACAGTTGATTTACACACATCACAAAGAGGAACTTTATCACTGTTTTTGATATATTCAATCGGAAAAATCTTTCCGCAACGTGGACACGCATTATTTTCATAAATATTTCCATACATATTGATCACATTTTTGCAGCCGGCTTTCTGAGGCATATTATAGATGCCTTTTGTAATGATTGTCTTTAAATATCCTGCCTCTTCTAATCTTGCAAGTGCTTCATTTCCCTTTCCTGCCTCCAGATGTTTGGAAAGAATTTCATTTCTATAATATTCATAGAATAATTCTGCATGTGTGTTAAACATACGGGCACTGAATAATTCTTCCGGAGAGTAGCCATACTTTTCTTCAATCCGATAGGATTCGTCGCTGTCTCGATGATATGCGACATTTTGCTCTCTCATAAATTCCATTCCGGCGAGACAAACAAGATATTTAGATGTTCTAATTGTTTCTTCAAGATAGTTTAAATTCATAATCATCTCTGCCTTTACAAAATGCTGCTGTTAACGAGTTACTATAATGCTAGTATAGCATAAATAAAAAGAATTGTCTGAAAATTCAAATAAAAACAGGATAAAATTTAAAGAAAAACTGGACAAAATAAAATTTACAGTTGACAATAGCGGGAGAATAGGCTATATTAAAAATATAATAATAGTAATTATTATTAAAATAAAAAGGAGGTTATCACATGGAGAAAAAAGCACTTTATAATTTGTCTTATGGAGTATTTATGTTATCTACACGTTCCGGTGAGAAAGTAAATGGCTGTATTACCAATACATGTATGCAGGTAGCGAATGACCCAGTTCGAATTGCGATCTCTGTTTTGAACAGTAATTATACCTGTGATCTGATCAAAGAAAGCGGAATTTTTGCACTGAGTCTGTTGGATGTAGAATGTTCCTTTGAGACAATTAAGCATTTCGGATTCCAGTCAGGAAGAGATGTGGATAAGATGAAAGATCTTACGTTACCGGTGGATCAGAATAATATTCCGTATATGGGATATCAGGCATGCGCCGTGATCAGTGGTAAGGTTCTGGAACAGCAGGATCTCGGTAAACACACTCTGTTCATTGCAGAAGTAACAGATGCAAAACTGCTGAATGAGAATGCACCGCTTACTTACGCCGACTATCAGAATCGCGTAAAACCAAAGAAGAAAGAGATACCTCAGGATAAGAAGATCGTTGGATGGAGATGTAAGATCTGTAATTATGTATATGAAGGCAGTGAACTTCCGGCAGATTATATCTGTCCAATCTGCGGACATGATGTCAGCGATTTTGAACCGATTTTTGAAAATTAGTGGTAATGATTCATTGATCTTGTCGTGTAGTGAATGGATGCAAGGTCAGGAATAATTATAAAAATAAAGATGAAAAGAAAAGGAGATATGGAATTATGAAATATGTATGTGATTTATGTGGATGGGAATATGATGAAGAGCAGGGATACCCGGAAGGCGGTATCGCACCTGGAACAAAGTGGGAAGATGTACCGGAAGATTTTGAATGTCCTCTGTGTTCTGCTGGAAAGGATCAGTTCTCTGAGGAGTAAATAGAACAGTTACGAAAATTTATTTTAAATAATGAAAACAGGTGGTAGAATAGACAGAGAACTATTTTATCACCTGTTTTACGTTACGAAAGAGAGGAAGAAAAACATGTATCAGGCAGCAAATGACAGATATGAGAAAATGGCTTATGTACGTTGTGGAAAGAGCGGATTAAAACTCCCGGCAATTTCACTTGGATTGTGGCACAACTTTGGAGATACCGGTGTTTATGAGAATATGAAGGAAATCCTTTTCACAGCATTTGATAATGGAATCGTACACTTTGATCTGGCAAATAATTACGGGCCGGCTTATGGAAGTGCAGAGAAGAACTTTGGTAAGATTCTGAAAGAAGAACTTGGCGTGTACAGAGATGAGCTTCTGATCAGCACAAAGGCCGGTTTTGATATGTGGGAAGGCCCTTATGGAAACTGGGGAAGCAGGAAATATCTTCTTTCCAGTCTGGATCAGAGCCTGAAGCGTATGGGGCTGGATTATGTGGACATTTTCTACCATCACCGGATGGATCCGGAGACTCCGCTGGAAGAGACGATGGGAGCACTTGCAAGTGCAGTGCAGTCAGGAAAAGCACTTTATGTGGGGCTTTCAAATTATGACGGTCCAACCCTAGAAAAGGCAGAGGCAATCTTAAGAGACTTGAAGTGTCCATTTGTGATCAATCAGAACAGATATTCTATCTTTGACAGAACAATTGAGAAAAATGGATTGAAAGACACTGCGAAGAAGCTGGAGAAGGGAATTATTGCATTCAGTCCGCTGGCGCAGGGACTTCTTACCGACCGTTATCTGAAAGGAATCCCGGATGACAGCAGAATTATGACAGACGGACGTTTCCTGAAGAAATCTGCTCTGACAGAAGAAAAACTTGTGAAAATCAGAGAACTGAACGGACTGGCAGCCGGAAGAGGTCAGACATTGGCAGAGATGGCATTGAGTTGGATTTTGAAGGATGGTATTGTAACAAGCGTTCTTGTAGGCGCATCAAAACCGGAACAGGTATTGGATAATATCAAGGCAATACAGAATACAGAATTTACAGAAGAAGAACTCCGCAAGATTGATGAGCTGTCGCTCGTTTAAGCTAGTTGTCACTGTTAATCTGTGTTATACTGGTTAAAAATGAAAAGTTGAAAAAGGAGAATTTACCATGGATAGAATTGCAAGCTTTACAATCAACCACCTGGATCTGATGCCGGGATTGTATGTTTCAAGAAGAGACGCAAAAGGAGATTGTGTCACAACAACATTTGATCTGAGAATCACAGCACCGAACAGAGAGCCGGTTGTGGATACTCCGGCACTTCATACGATCGAGCATCTGGCAGCGACTTATCTCCGCAACAGTGAGAAGAAGGATGACGTGATCTACTTTGGACCAATGGGCTGCAGAACAGGATGTTATCTTGTAATGTTCGGTAATCTGGATTCAGAGGATGTTCTTGATCTGGTTCTTGAGATGTGTGATTTCATTATCGGATTTGAAGGAGAGATTCCGGGGGCTGCACCGGAGCAGTGTGGTAACTATCAGGAACAGAACCTTGATATGGCGAAGTATTATATTAAGAAATACAAAGATGCATTGGTGAATGACCGTCATCTTGTATATCCGGAATAATGTAAAGTGGGAATTGTCTGACAAGTTGTTTTCAGATAATTCCCACTTCGATTATACAGATCTGATTTTTAACATAATATAGCATGTCACTGAGAGGAATTGCAAAAATGCAAATTTAGTTCTTAAGCAATTCTGCATTCTTATGAATTGTCTCATTAACAATATTCTCTACATAACTTCCGATATGTTTTTTGACATCCTTATCCAGTTCATTTGGATAGATCGGAGTACCGTATTCGAGAACAACATGTGTTTTCTTGATCTTTGGAAAATGATTCTCGAAAATTTCAGCAGTATTATTCATAGAAATCGGTACGATTGGGCATCCGGTCTTTGTGGCAATCTTGAAAGCACCTTCTTTGAACGGAAGCATAGTTAATTCTTCGCCCTTATTGCGGGTTCCCTCCGGGAAGATACAGATGGAAATACCCTTCTTTACATAAGCAATTGCCTGCAGGATTGTTTTCAGTCCTTCCTTTGGATTCTCTCGGTCGAGGAAGAGACAATAGACGAAACGCATCCAGGTGGAAAGAAGCGGAACTTTTTCCATTTCTTTTTTCGCAACATAGCCGGTCAGGTTCTTGCATCTGCTGTAGGTAAGCAGAATGTCAAAGAAGCTGCGGTGGTTTCCGATAAAGAGAACAGGTTCATCCGGTACATTCTCCTCACCGATCACAGTGACTTTCACACCGGTCATTTTCAAAATCACTTTAAATCCCCACTGGACAATACGCAGAGAACTGATGTCACGCGCATGTGGATTAAACTTACCGATCAGCCATTCCACAAAGAAAACAGGAATCGAAAGAATCAGGTAAAGAATCAGAAAAACTGCAACAAAAATAAATCGAAACATACAATATCCTTTCTTTTGTCTTATGAATAATAGAGTCGCCATAATATAAAATAACTACTGGTGCATGTAGCCTTATTATACCGTAGCAGCATAAAAAATACAACTGATGCATAGATTGAAGGGAAATAAAAAATCCGGATGGCGTTACTGTTTACAGTATCTGAAATATTGTAATGAAAAATAAAAAACAAAAGGGCATTTTAACTGTGTTTCTACTGTGTGTCTGCTTTTTTATAAGCGGATGTATTACCAGGATTGAGAAAGAGCAAAAACGAAAAGATCTGGAATATATTCTGATCGACCAGGAGCATCTTCCGGAGGAGATGACAGAAGTGCTCGGTCAGTTAAAAAAGAAAGCATTTCATTTTGTCTACTCGGATCAGGGAAAGACATATCTTGCAGAAGGATACGGTGCATGTCCGACAACAGGATATACGATTGAGGTGAAGGAACTTTATGAAACGGAGCATGCAGTTTGTTTGCATACAAGTCTGATGGGACCGGCAACTGGTGAAGAGACGAAAGAAATCACGACATTTCCATACATAGTCGTGGAAATCAGTGGAACAGAAAAAGAGGTTATGTTTGATTGAGGAGGAGCAGGATGGAAATTGTGAAGAGAGCGATACGTCTGATGCATGAGGGAAAATGTATTTACGATCAGTTTCAGCTGGACGAAGATTATAACGTTCCGGATGCAAAGGAGGATGTGGGAAATGTAATTGAAGGGATAGTCTGCGTGAAGACGGAAGATATGAAGCTTGTGGAAAATTATCTGAAAATCAGTGGAAAAGCTCAATTTAAGATTTTGTACATGACAGCCTCTTTGGATCCGCAACCGGCAGTTTTAGAAGGAAAGCTTCCATTCGAAGAGATGGTATATGTAGAACAACCGGGAGAGGAAGAATATTTCCTGAAAAATCTCAGAACAGAGTTCAGTGTATCAATGGTGCATTCCAGAAAGCTGAGTCTGCATCTGCTGACAGAGCTTGAAATTGGAAGAACCCAGATGATAAGTGAAGAAGTCACGGAAGATGTGGAAAGCGAGCATACAGTTTATAAAAAAATGAAAAAGTTTCGTCTGCTTGGATTGTCAGATACAAAAAAAGACACTTATAGAATAAAAGAAGAGATTACATTACCGGGAACGAAGGAGAGTATCAGCCAGATTCTGTTATCCGAAGTGCACGGTAGAAAGTTAGAATTACGCCCGGGGACAGATGAGGTGACAGTCAGAGGAGAACTGCAGGTGTTCTGTCTCTATCTGTCAGAAGAATTGAAGGCAGACTGGGTCAGCCAGGTGATTCCATATGAAGGAAAACTTCTTTGCAATGGCCTGACAGAAGGAATGTTCTATTCTGTGGAACATACGCTGGAGGATACACTGGTTGATATCCGCATGGATGAGGACGGCGAGATGCGGATCCTTGGGATTGAAGGGACATTACTGCTGCGGATGAACTTTTACGAAGAGCAGGAGATGGAGTTGTTAGAAGATATTTACTCTTTGCAAGAGCAGTGTATTCCGGAAAAACAGGAGACGGTTTTTGAAGAGCTTTTAATGCAGAACCAATCCAGATATAAACTAACGGAACGGCTTTCACTTCCAGAATTAAAAGATGATGTACTTCAAGTACTCTGCAGCAGAGGGGAAATCCAGATAGAGCATACGGAGTATAGAGAAGAAGGAATCCAAATAGAAGGAATCCTGCATCTTAGCTTTCTCTACCTGAGAGGAGATGATGCAAGACCATATGGAAGCTGGCAGGGGATGATACCATTCCAACATCTGATCGAATGTTCCGATCTTCCGGAAAATGTACGTTGTACGATGAGTCACCATGTAGATCAGATCCAGGTGTCTATGGCAGGCAGTGAGGCTGTAGAAGTGAGAGCAATTCTTGCATTTGATGCATTCTTACGGCGGGAGGTAGAACTTCAGACAATCGTATCTGTCCTGGAGAAACCGCTGGATCTTGAACAGATGGATAAGAGGCCGGGAATCGTTGGTCATATTGTGCAGGAGAAAGAAGATCTCTGGGAGTTGGCAAAACAGTATATGACTACAGTTGAGGGGATTATGAATGTAAACGAATTGGAAAATGAAAATGTGAAAATAGGGGATAAATTGTTGATTTTTAAAGAAAATATGAGTATACTGTAAGTACTATGTATACAAGATACATTTGTGTAAATTTTCACATCTAGTTCTTTGGAAAACAGCGATGGAGGCACATAGGATGAATCAAATTGAATTAAAAGCACTTGCCAAGATTAATTTAGGCCTGGATGTGCTTGGAAGACGCGAGAATGGATACCATGATGTCAGAATGGTCATGCAGTCTATTTATCTGTATGATGAAGTGAAGATTGCGAAGAAGAAAGAACCTGGAATTACACTGACAACAAATCTGAAGTTTCTTCCAACCGGGGATGGCAATATCGCTTATAAAGCAGCGCAGCTTCTGATGGATGAATTTGATCTGAAAGAAGGGGTTCAGATCACGTTGAATAAGCACATTCCGGTAGCTGCCGGTCTTGCAGGAGGAAGCTCGAATGCAGCTGCGGTTCTGTTTGGAATGAACCGGCTCTTCGGACTGCGTCTGACCCAGCAGGAGTTGATGGATCGGGGCGTGAAGCTTGGGGCAGATGTTCCGTATTGTATTATGCGCGGAACTGTTCTGGCAGAAGGAATCGGAGAAGAGTTAAGCGTTCTTCCGGCAATGCCGAAATGTACGGTACTGATCGCAAAGCCTCCGATCAGTGTTTCAACGAAGATGGTGTATGAAGCACTGGACTCCAAAGAGATTGTCGAGCATCCGGATATTGACGGAATTCTGGAAGGACTTCGGAAGGGAGATCTTCACAAGGTTGCAGATTCTATGGGGAATGTGTTAGAGGATGTGACAATACCGATGCATCCGGTGATCGCGGATATCAAGCAGGTGATGCAGGATTGCGGAGCAATCGGGGCAATGATGAGCGGGAGTGGACCAACAGTGTTTGGTCTGTTTGAAAACCGGGCATCAGCAAGAGAAGCACAGAAGATGATTCGGGACAAAGGTCTGACAAGACAGGCATACGTAACGAATATACACAACGTTAGGAGGAAGTAAAATGGGAACTGATTTTGAAGTAACAATGAATGAATATCTGCCTCTGAGAGATGTGGTATTTAATACATTGAGACAGGCGATTCTGCGCGGAGAACTGAAACCGGGAGAGCGCCTGATGGAGATTCAGCTGGCGAATAAACTCGGAGTGAGCAGAACCCCGATCCGTGAAGCAATCCGTAAACTGGAGCTGGAAGGACTTGTCCTCATGATCCCGAGAAAAGGTGCCGAGGTTGCAGAAATCACAGAGAAGAATCTAAGAGATGTGCTGGAAGTGCGCTGTGCATTAGAAGAGCTTGCAGTACAGCTTGCATGTGACAGAATGGATGAAGAAGGAGTGCGCGAGCTTCGTGCAGCAGCGGAAACGTTTGAGTCTATTCTCAACAGTGATGATATTACACAGATCGCACAGGCAGACGTTGCATTTCATGATATTATCTACGCTGCAACAGATAACCGCAGACTGATCCAGCTTCTGAATAATCTGCGCGAACAGATGTACAGATACAGAATTGAATATCTGAAGAAGAAAGAATGCTACCCACAGCTGTTGAATGAGCATCAGACAATTATTGATGCGATTGCCGGACATGATAAAGAGCTGGCTACAAAGTTTACAAGCCAACATATTAAGAACCAGGCAGAAACGGTTGTTGGCACTATCCGTGAGAAAGAAGAAAATGCTTAAAAAATAAAGAATGTGTCTCGGCATATTCTTTATTCTATATGTATGGAATTCATTTTTGTGGAAAGACTCCATGTATGAACAAAATTGATTTATCATGTTACTGTTCATAGATGGAGGATGATATTATGAAGAAACGGTTTGCATTGCTCAGAAGAAAGCTGAAGTCTGTCCGAGAAGAAAAACTGCCGGGAAGAGCAGTGATTTTTTCAGTGGCAGCGGGGCTTCTGATCGCTGCTTTCTTCACAGGAATGATATATACAAAACAGGAATTATATGCACAGGAAGAAACGCAGAAGCATCTGGCGCAGGAAGTGTTTCGCTTTCATGTGTTAGCGAATAGTGACAGCGAAAAGGACCAGAATCTGAAATTGCAGGTAAGAGATGCAGTATTGGATTATATGAAAGAAGAATTATCAGAAGAACCGGAAGAGAAACAGTGTCTTAAGCAGACTGTGCAGTGGGCACGTACACATACAGATGAGATTCGTGCAATCGGAGAAAAGACAGTTGCGGCGGCAGGAGAAGATCAGAGTGTGAATGTGGCTGTGACAACCTGTTACTTTCCTGACAGGACTTACGGTGATGTGACATTTCCTGCGGGAAATTATCAGGCACTGCGGGTAGAACTGGGAAGTGCAGAGGGACATAACTGGTGGTGCGTGCTTTATCCGAATCTCTGCTTTCTGGATACAACGAATGCGGTGGTTCCTGACAAAGGAAAGAAGCAATTAAAACAGGTACTGACGGAAGAAGAATATTCCAAAGTGACAGCGAATACAAAGTTTAAGATTGGCTGGTATTTTTGGAAATAAGAAATAAAAGAGGTTAAGAAAATGTATGAATTTGACAGCAGAGTACGTTACAGCGAGGTAGATCATCACGGTACGATGACCGTTCCGGCGTTGATCAATTATTTTCAGGACTGTAGTACCTTCCAGTCGGAGGATCTTGGAATTGGTACAACGGTTCTGAAGGAAGAGAAAAGAGCGTGGCTTTTATCTTACTGGCAGGTGATCCTGAATCGGAAACCGGAGCTTGGTGAGAAGATCACAATCGGAACATTTGCAACAGAATTCAAGGGATTGTTTGGAAACAGGAACTTTTATATGAAAGATGCAGATGGAAAATATCTCGCCTGTGCTAATTCAGTCTGGGCATTTATTGATACAGAGACAGGAAGACCAACCAGGCCGCAGCCAAAGGATGTTCAGTTGTATGGAGTAGAAGAACCACTTGATATACCATATGAGGGAAGAAAAATCCGACTTCCGGAAGAGACAGATGATCTGGAAGCATTTCCGGTCAGAAAGTATCATATTGACACAAATGAGCATGTGAACAACTGTCAGTATGTGCAGATGGCATTGGAATTTCTTCCGGATGATCTTCAGATCGCACAGCTGCGTGTAGAGTATAAAAAGGCAGCTGTACTGGGAGATATGATCTATCCGAAGCTGAGTAAAGAAGCAGACAGGATTGTTGTGGAACTCTGTGACGAACAGGCAAAACCATATGCAGTTCTGGAATTTAAAGAAGAAATATAAAAGAAGAGATAGAATAGAAAAACTCCCGGATGTTCATACAGAAATTTCTGTGAACATTCGGGAGTTTTTTGTTGCGAACAAGTAACATTCGCAGGTGATATTTACTTATCAAGACTTGCCAGGACATCTTCCAGAACATCCTCAACAGAATCAGTTACTTCATCCGCATAGTAGGATACACCAGGTGCACTGTTTGACATTGCGTAGCTGTGACCGACCAGCTCAAGCATTTCCAAATCATTCTGCTGATCTCCGAATGCCATACATTCTTTTGGTTTTACATGGAATAATTTCATTAGGTTAGAAAGAGCAGCACCTTTATTTGTTCCCGGAGCAATGAAGTCAATCCAGATATTTCCAGAAGTAACGACCTTGATCTCTGCACCGAACATTTCCTGTAAGTGTTCTAAATATTGCATGATTACTTTTGTGTCATCAATCATATTACAGATTGCGATCTTGAGAAACGGACCTTCGATTTTACTTAGGTCATCTACGATTTTTGTTGTGTTCTGCATGACATTTACAATATGATTTACAAAAGCTTCATGATGATCTTCGATCAGACAGGCATCTTCTCTGGAAATGAGAATATCAAAATTCGGTGATTTTTTCACTTCATCTATAATGCGGCAGGCAAGGTCATCTGCAATTATTCCGCGAGAGATCACCTTTCCCTGATGAATACAGATAGAACCATTTTCTCCAATATAGGAAATCTCGTCCTTAATCTCAGAAAACAGTCTGCGCTCATTATCATACTGGCGTCCGCTTGCAGCAACAAAGTGAACGCCTTTTTGTGTCAGTTCATGAATCAGTTCTATGGCACGAGGAGTCAGTTTCTGTGCTCCGTTATGAAGAAGCGTACCATCAAGGTCGCTTGCGATTAATTTGATCATATGTAAAATCCTCCTGATTATTCTGCAATAACTTCTTCAGCACGTTTCAGTGCGGCACTGATATTCGGCTGGAAGTTTTCTTTTCCAACCAGTTCTGTGAATCCGGCTTTCTCCATAACTTTCATTGGCTGTTCGTTGACGTGGGAAAAGACAACCGTAATTCCCTTTGACTCACAGACTTCTACCAGATCAACCAAAGCATTCATAGCAGTACTGTCCAGTGCAGGAACGCTTCGCATACGAAGAACGAGGCAGGTAGTAAAATCTTTTACGACAATGTGTTCGATCGCACTTGCTGCTCCGAAGAACAGAGGTCCTGAGATCTCATAGACGCGGATCTGAAGTGGAAGTTTCTGAAGGTGTTCATCGACATCCGGGGTGTCATCATCCACATAAGTCCAGCTGTTGACGTGTGTCTCTTCGCTCATACGCTTGATAAAGAGCAGGCAGGCAAGAACCATACCAATCTCGATCGCTACGACCAGGTCGAAGAGTACTGTCAGGATAAATGAAGCAAAAAGTACAATGATATCACTCTTTGGAGCAGTCTTAACCAGTTTTACAAAGGTATGCCACTGGCACATATTGTATGCAACGATAAACAGGATTGCTGCGATTGTTGGCATTGGAATCATTCCGGCATATGGCATCAGTACGACAAGCACAATGACCAGTGTAATGGAATGAACGATTCCGGCAATCGGAGTACGTCCTCCGTTTTTAATATTTGCAGCAGTTCTTGCAATCGCTCCTGTCGCAGGGATTCCACCGAAAAGAGCAGAAGCAATGTTGCCGGCTCCCTGGGCTACAAGTTCCATGTCGGAACGGTGTTTGCCGTTGATCATTCCGTCTGCGACAACACAGGAAAGCAGAGATTCAATCGCTGCGAGAACAGCAATCGTAAATGCGTTCGGAAGAGCATTTTGAACAACTTCAAGTGATACAGCCGGAAGATGGAAGGATGGAAGCGAGTTGCTGATCGTATAAAGATTTCCAATTGTAGAAACTTTTAACGGCAGGAACTGAACCATCAGGATTCCAATGATAACTGCGATCAAAGATCCAGGAATTCTTTTGAAGATGTATGGAGCAATGATCAGAACAGCAAGACTTACTGAACCGACAATCAGTGCATCAATATTAATTGTAGAGAAGTTTTCAACAACAGCACGGAATTTCTCTGTTGTTTCGATCGGTTTTACCCCATCCGGATAGGTAAGTCCGAAGAAATCTTTCAGCTGTCCGATTACAATTGTAACAGCAATTCCGGAAGTGAATCCGGTTGTGATCGTAAATGGGATGAATTTGATCAGACTTCCGAAATGGCACAGTCCCATCAGAACCAGAAAGATACCGGCGAGGATTGTTGCAATGACAAGTCCATCCATTCCGTCTTTGGCAACAATGCCGGCGACGATTGTTGCGAATGCAGCCGTTGGTCCGGCAATCTGTACACTGCTTCCGCCAAGTGCAGAGATGACAAATCCGGCAACGATCGCAGTGAAGATACCAGCTTCCGGTCCTACACCGGATGCAAGTGCCAGTGCGATTGACAGCGGCAATGCAATAATTGCTACAATGATTCCGGCAGTCACGTCTTTGATGAACTGAGAACGATTGTAGCTCTTTAATGATGTAAGTAACATCGGCTTCAATGAATTCATTTGATAGATTAATCCTTTCTTTTATGATAACTATAAAACATAACCTTTCAAGTATAGCATAGAAAAAGGGACACTGAGAAGAGGAAACCGTGTATGTTTTTAAAGACATGAAGAGGTTATTGTTCACTCCCGTGTCAATCACTTCGCTGATTGACACGGAGGATGCATGTTTTGGTTTGAATGCATCTCGCCCCATCGCCAAAGGCGATTTAAAATGGCGAGATGCGTTGCTGGTCGCACATCGTGTGAACAGAGTAACATGAAGTAGAATGTTAAGAGAAAAAAGCTTGTATCTGATTTATAAAGGTAATATAATAGGAATAACTTGTAAAGCATGTCTTATATAATAAAAACATGTTTTACGGTAGCAAATTTGTGAATAGATCTGATAACAAAAGGGGTATCACAAGAAAGAAAAGGAAGATTATTATGGGAAAATATTTTGGAACAGATGGTTTCCGTGGTGAGGCGAATGTAGTTCTTACAGTAGAGCATGCATTTAAAGTAGGACGTTATCTTGGATGGTATTTTGGACAGGACCACAAGGCTAGAATCGTAATTGGAAAAGACACAAGAAGAAGCAGCTACATGTTTGAGTATGCACTTGCTGCAGGATTGACAGCATCAGGCGCGGACGCTTATCTTCTTCATGTGACAACCACACCAAGTGT
>NZ_JAJCNG010000036.1:0-13729 GCF_020561005.1 Mediterraneibacter sp. 210702-DFI.3.120
ATTGGAATCAAATATCTTCTTTCAAAGGAAATCAAGAAAGTCATACGGGGGTATGGGAATGTCCAGATCTTTTCCCAATGATAGTTGAGACAACAGAAGAAAAGAAATGGGTTTTAACAGTAAGTGTTAATGATGGATCTCCAGCAGGTGGAACAGGAATGCAGTATTTTGTGGGAGAATTCAATGGTCAAAAATTTATAGCAGATTCAAACCAGGAGAAAGGTCTTTGGATAGATTATGGAAAAGATTTTTATGCTGGAGTTACGTGGAATCATGTACCTAAAGACAGAAGATTGATGATTGCATGGGCTGATAATTGGCAATACAGAGATTATCTTCCAACAAGTCCGTTCAAGGGTCAGATGTCTTGTGTCCGTGAATTGAAATTAGTGCAAAAAGAGAAAAAATATATTTTAAAGCAATTACCTGTTAAAGAAATGGAGTGTTTAAGAACAAATAAGCATGAAATGAAAAACATAAAGATGGGAGCGGATGAAGAGTGGACGCTGTGCGATAAGAAAGAAGTGCTAGAACTAGATATATCTTATCCGATTGAAAAGATTCATGCGCAAACGTTTGGAATTAAAATTTCAACAGGAAAAAATCGACAATTTGAAATTGTATTCTGTAAAGAAAAACAATGTTGTTTTGTTGATAGAACAACAGCAGGAGTAAATCCTCATGATAAATTTGCAGGAAAATATAAAGCACCTGTAGATTTTACACAGGAGTTTTTAACGATAAAACTTCTAATGGATGTTTCTCAGAGCGAATTATTTATTAATAACGGAGAGGTTGTTATGTCGAACTTACTTTTTCCGGAAGATTTTTATAAAGTTAAATTATTTGCAACAGGAGGAGATTTGGTAATTGAAAAAAGTATAATTTATGAGATGGATGAAATAATGAAGCACCCGTTGGACGAGGCCTGATTTGAAGGAAATTGTTTATAAAAACATTCATCTGAAGTTGTTTGTATCCTAATCTACAAACCCTCTTGCATATACAAAAGATGAAAGGGTAAAATACAGGGTGAGTCTTAATATTACACTTTTTCAAAATGACAAAGATCCAGTTCAACTTTCCGCAATTACAGCGGGAGGAAGCCAAGCTGTATTTTTCAAAATTAATACATGGGGGGAAGAAGCATTTCTCGATAAGTTAATCGAGTTGTTGGATTTTGCTAATTGATAACTTCACGTTTGTAGGGCCGATAAGCTGTTTACTTGAGTAGAAAAAAGAATTACAATCAATAACGCCGGTACGGGATTTTGATATCCAGTACCGGCGTTATTGGTTCGCAGGTGTTGGTGGTGAAGCTACCAAATATCTTATTTTTCTTCTTTGGAAAAAGTTTCATGGACAGTAAACGGTAAATAGGTTCTTTCCATTGTTAGTTGAATTCAAAGGGGTGCCTATAGAAGAAATAGCCAAGACTATGCATCATACCTGTAAAACGATACAAAGATATTTATCTCCAGATTATTCTGTTGAAGATGGACATTATAATGCTCGTATTCCAGGAAAGCTTGCACCATATGAAGCTGAAGTAATTAAGTTAAGAAGCGAAGGAATGACTTATCCCAATATTCATAAAATTATTACCGAAAAAGGTTATAAAGGTTCAGTTGCATCCTTAAGGATGTTCATTCAAAAAGAACGTATTCGAAATGAAGCACATTTAAGTCAACAAGAGACCTGCTCGGATTATCAATCGAAAGAATACATTCAGAGAAGATCTTTGATACAATTAATCTATAAGGGATTAAGTGATGTCAAGACAATTACCAAAACACAATATGAGCAAGTTCTTAAAACGTACCCAGTGATTACTGAATTATATGCTGCAATAAAAGAATTCTATGAAATACTATATTCAAGGCGCGACGAAAGATTAGAAACATGGCTTGAAAAAATAGAAAATTTTAACATACCTGAGCTACAGACCTATGTTAACGGCATAAGAATTGATATTAATGCGGTAAAAAACGGGATAAAATTAAAGTATAATAATGGACTTGCCGAAGGAAGTGTCAACAAAATTAAAGTAATTAAGAGAATTATGTACGGACGAAATAGTTTTGATTTATTAAAAGTAAAAGTGCTTTTACACGAGCACTTTCGCTGTGAATTCAACTAACAATGGAAAGAACCGGTAAATAGTAGGTACCACGATTTTTGCTAGTTTTCATGAGATAATTACTTTAAAAAATCTAAGGTTTTTTAGAGGGAGGATAATCTCATGAATAAAATAACTCATAAAGTCCGGTGTGAACAATGGACAAGTATCATCAAAGAATGTCTTGCTAGTGGAATGCCTAAAACGACCTGGTGTCGAGAACATGGCATTTCGGACAAATCCTTTTTTTACTGGCAACGAATTCTCCGAGAAGAAGCATACCTTACTACATTAGAGAGCACCTTAACGCCTGCTGTCAAGAGAATCCAACTCCAACAACTACAGATTTTATTGAAATCAAAATGACTGATCAAGCAAGTTCATCTACCAGTCCTTTTAAACCGGATGTTGTTATCCGAAGAGGCGCTGTTTCAATTGAAATATCAAATACAGCTACGGAAGAACTTCTAAACAAGGTTGGAGGTCTTCTCCATGCTTAATGATGCTGTTGGATTTGAAAAAATTTTTATTGCTACAGGGTATACAGACTTACGGCGTGGGATTGATGGTTTGGCATCTACTATTAAATTTCAGTTTGACTTGGATCCTTTTCAAAAGCATATCTTATTCTTGTTCTGCGGAAAACGCACCGATCGAATCAAAGGGCTCGTTTGGGAAGGCGATGGATTCTTGCTTCTTTATAAAAGATTGAACATCGGTGGCTTTAGCTGGCCGCGTACAAAAGAAGAAGCTATGGAAATTACACCAGAGCAGTTTCAAATGTTAATGCAAGGATTGTCCATTGTTGCAAAATATCCGATCAAAGAACTGAAGGATCCACCTAAAACCATGTAGTATTGTGCAATTCGTAGAAAAAATATTTTATTTAAAAAAATAGTTATTCACAACCAGAATCTTATGGAAACGATTCTTGTTATTAAAGATACATTTGATGCAAGCTGTCAAAGGGAGAAAGTCTCGACAGTGATATGAACGTGCAGGAGCCAGTGAATGTCATTTATCAGACTATTATTTCAGTTAAGTCATTGTGTTTTTCTTCCATTGTGATTTCTACTGATGCATTGGCATACATCATTTTAGGACATGAAGAGAAAAATACAATGACTTTTCTATCTGACTAAAAATGGTTAATTCTAAGCGGCTTTAGGTGGTCAATTTTCCCCGCCCCTGACAAAAGATTATTTTGTGTATATTCTATCTTGTTTTGTTTATGGTGCATACATATACTAAATGGTAAAATTAAAGTTAATTTAGATATCATTTGTGCCAAAGCGCACTTCAAGTTTATCAGGGCGTGAATAACTTTCTGTATATTCAACTAAATTACCATTTTCATCGTATCCTATGAATTCAATATAGTTGACGATAGAGGTGGCACTTGGAAGATGAAGGTGCTTTTGAAGTTTTTCGCCAGCTTCTACCATCATCATTGTCTCATTAAATTTTACAGGCAAATGATTTTTGGATTTCATATAATCATAAAGCGATATGTGCTCAAAATTGTAATTATCGATATCTGAAAAAAAATGAATAGGAACATAGGTAAACTCAATTGCAAGAGGTTCCTTGTTTCCAAGACGAATTCGATGAATACCATATATTTCATCTTCTTCAGAAAGTCCAAGTTTATCTGCAAAGTATTTTTTGTTTTTGATTATACCTGTGCCTAAGCATTTATTGGAAATTTCAATACCAAAGTTACGAACTAAAGATGTAAAGCTGGCATTTTTTGATTCATTTAGTACTCCTAAAGCAACTCGATTTTGTTCGGGTTTGCGGACAAAAGTTCCCTTTCCTTGAACGCGAATTAAGTAATGTTGGCTAATTAATTCGTCAAAGATGTCATGAATCAAATACCGACTTACACTATACATTGTTGCAAAATCCCGTTCGCTAGGAAGCAACTCCCCAGGAAGATATTCCTGTGTTTTAATTTTTGTAATGATACTAGATTTTATTTGTGCGGCTAATACATCATCATTGCTCATAAAACTACCTCCCTGATAAAACCAAAACGATCAATTAGCATATTATTTTCAAAAAAGACTGCAAGATGTCCTTGTTTATCATACATGAGCCCTTTGTATTTCATTAAAGGGCTATCAACAGGAATATTTAAAATTTGAGCAGTCTTTGTGTCTGCGTAAAGTAAGGTGACTTTTTGATTCGATTTTGCCAAGGTTATTTGACAATTGTTTGTAATCAAATCAATTGCAGGAGCAGAAGCAGCAATTTGTTGGGTGAGATCTGGATAGATATATTCAGGAATATAAGTTGTATTGATACAAATTAGTTGAGTATCGTCTGAATAAAGCCAAACAATTTTGTATATTTTCGATTTTTCAGGAAGTAACATTTCGCTTGCAAGATAGTTATCTGCTTCTATTTTTTTGAAATCATATAATTCGTAAGTTAATTGTCCGCTATCTTCCTCTGAATGTAAGGAAAAATTACGAATGGATTGTAAAATGCGTTTAGGCGCTACGTAATAACCACTTCGTGGTTTTGAGATAATTGTTTTATCTTGAAGTAACAGATCCAAGGCTCCACGAACAGTTAAGCGTTGTACATGAAACAGCTCTGCCAGCTTTCGTTCCGAAGGCAGTTTGTCACCTGGAAGATAGTGTTCTTCCTTTAGCATGTATTTGATTTCTTTTGATAATGCAACATCTAAAGTTAATAAATTTTTTTTCATAAGAACTCCTAATATTATAATTTACTTGTAAATTATAATCAAATTATACGTTGTCAGTTCTTAAAAAGCAAATGGAAAGGAAAAAAGAAATGAATAAATAAAAAATAAATATAAAAACTGGTATAGTAAACTTGAAATGCGTTTCATACCAGAATAAAAGAAATATATGCATTGTGTATAAAAAAAAGCATTTATATTTATAAAAATACAACAATATTCAATATTCTTTGCGTGAAATATTGAAAAAAATGAAAAAAGTGGTATATTAAATTTAAAAATAGTCACCAATATAAAAGAAGGGAAAGGGAAAACACTATGTTGAAATTTAATGAACAGAAACAGATTGAAAGTGTGAATGGAGCGCTTGCTCTGAGAAATCAAATTAATGAATTGATTGATGGGATTTGTAAAGAAGGATACAAGAATATTTGTTGGCTCGGTATCGGTGGAACATATGCATCTTGCCTCCAGGCAGAGGTTCATATGAAAGAAAAATCAAAACTTTCATTTTTTGTTGAAAACGCAGCAGAGTATTTGACAACTGGAAATAAATAAGTTGGAGAAGGAACTATTGTAATTATTTCGTCTGTTACAGGAACAACTTCTGAAATCGTAGATGGAGTAAAAAAAGCACAGAAGAGTGGAGCAAGGGTGATTGGTTTTATTGATGTTGCTACTGCAGAACTTGCAAAACTTGTAGACTATGTGATTACATATCCTGCCAATGAACAATTGAAATTTTATATGGTAGCAGATAGATTTATGTACAATGCAGGAGAATTTCCAGAATATGAGGATTTATACAAGGAGTTGGATCAGTATTTGGCAACTGCACTTGTGGAAGTTGAAAAGGAAGCAGATGCTTTCGGAGAAGAATTTGCAAATCGTCATAAGGACGACAAAATTCATTATTTTGTTGGGGCTGGGAACCAGTATGGTGCCACATATTCTTATGCAATGTGTTATTGGGAAGAACAGCATTGGATTCGTACAAAATCTATCCACAGTGCAGAATTTTTCCATGGAATGTTAGAAGTAATTGACAAAGATACACCAGTTACAGTATTTATTGGGGAAGATTCTCAGAGATCATTGAGCGAGCGCGTTGCAAACTTCTTGCCACGCATTTGTGGAAAATACAATATTATTGATACCAAGAAATTTGAATTAAAAGGAATTAGTCCAGAGTACAGAGGATATATATCACATTTAGTGATGCATGCGGTAACACAGAGAATTGATGTACATATGGAAAAAGTCAATTGTCATCCTATGGAAATCAGAAGATATTACAGATGTCTGGACTATTAAGGTGGCAAAATGGACAGAAAGATAAGAGTAGCAGCAATAGGAGATAATTGTATTGATTATTATGATTCATTGAATGAATCTTATCCAGGGGGAAACCCAGTGAATGTTGCTGTATACATAAAACGATTAGGTGGAGAAAGTTCTTATACAGGTGCTGTTGGAACTGATTCATTCGGAAAAATCATGATAAGTGCAATTCAAAATAAAGGAGTCGATACTTCTCATATTCAAGTGCTGGATGGAAAAACCGCAGTTACACATGTTGACATTGTAGATGGAGATAGAGTGTTTGGAAAATATGAAGAAGGTGTTTTGGCAGACTTTAAGCTAAGAGAACAAGACATTTCCTTTATAAAGAAACATGATTTAGCGGTTACAGGAATTTGGGGAATGATTGAAGATGAGCTTCCACTTATTTCGAAAGAAATTCCAGTTGCATTTGATTTTGCCAATAAATTTGCAAATCCAATTGTTGAGAAAGCGATTCCATATGTGACATATGCATTCTTCTCTTTTGACGAGGAATCACGCAATGAGTTTAGACAGAAATATCATAGCATGGGCTTAAAAGAAAAAGAAAATTGTACGGAACAATTAAAGGAATTCATGAAAGCAATGCAACAAAAAGGACCTAAAGTCATTATTGCAACATTGGGGAAAAATGGAAGCATTGGGTATGATGGAAATTCTTGGTATCGATTTGGAATCATAGAGTGTAAAGTTGTTGATACAATGGGTGCAGGCGACAGTTTTATTGCCGGATTTTTATATGGGATTTTGAATGGATTGAATGTTCAAGATTCGATGGAAGCAGGAGCTCAGAATAGTGCGGTAACAATAGGGTATAAAGGGGCATGGTAGAAGGAGAATATAACAAATGAGAAAAAAAATAGTGGCAATTTTATTGGCAGCTACGATGGCAATTGGTATTACAGCATGCGGAAATCAAAGTGAAAGCAATAAAGACGATAATACAATTACAGTATGGTGTTGGGACAAAACATTTAATATTTTTGCAATGGAAGAAGCTGCAAAAATTTATCAAGAAGATCATCAAGATGTGAAAATTGATATTGTCGAAGTTGGAGATGTAGATGTACAGTCTAGACTTACTACGGCTGGTATATCAGGAGATCTAAGCACATTGCCAGATGTTTTTTTGATGCTTGACCAGTCATTCCAAAAAAATGTAATATCTTATCCAGATATATTTACAGAAATTTCTGAAAAGAAAATTGATTTTTCAGAATTTGCTCCTGGTAAAACAGATTTTTCTGTTGTAGATGGAAAACACTATGGAGTGCCTTTTGACAATGGAGTAGCAATTGCTTGTTATCGTACAGATATTTTGCAAGAAGCTGGAATGACTTTAGAAGATTTTACAGATATTACTTGGGATGAGTGGATTGAAAAAGGCAAAGTAGTACTGGAAAAAACAGGAAAACCATTATTGACAACGACAGCAGGCGAATGTGATTTGCTTACGATGATGTTACAGTCTGCAGGAGCATCTTTGTTTAATGAAGATGGAACAACGAATATTGCAAAAAATGACACTTTAAAGAAGGTAATTGATACATATTGTAAAATGAAAGATTCAGGTGTGTTACAGGAAGTAAATAACTGGGATGAATACACTGGCTCAATGGTGAACAGTGAAGTTGCAGGTGTGATTAATGGGTGTTGGATTATGGGAACAATTCAGACAGCTGAGGATCAGTCAGGAAAATGGGCTATTACAAATATTCCAAAACTTACAAATGTAAAGGGTGCCACAAACTATTCAAATAATGGAGGTTCTTCCTGGGCAATCTCAGGGAATTGTGGAAACGTAGAGTTAGCAGAAGATTTTCTTGCGTCTACATTTGCTGGAAGTACAGAGTTATATGATAATATTCTCTCTTGTGGAGCAATTTCTACATGGACACCAGCAGGAGATTCTGATGCATATGCAGTACCGAATGAATTTTTCTCTGGTGATGCAGTGTTTGAAAAAATAGTTGACTATTCAACAAAAGTTCCTTCTATTATTACGGGGCCATATTTCAATGAAGCAAGAGACGCAATCTCTGTTGCGACAACAAATATTACAAATGGTGCAGATTTAGAGAAAGAGCTTAAAAAAACGGAAGATACTGTTAATTTTAATATGGGACAGTAAGAGAGATTCCTATCATACAAGGGGATGGAATGTAGAACCATCACCCTTATGGATAGAGAGGAGGAGTTTTTGTGTCTAACAAACTAAGAAAAATGACGTTGGAAAAAAAGCATAATTTAACAGGATGGGCTTTTTTGGCACCAGCAACATTTTTGATTGCGGTGTTTAGTTTTTGGCCAATGATCAAAGCGTTAGTTTTATCTTTTCAGACGGGGAAAGGTAGAAATATGCAGATGGCTGGATTTACAAATTACATCAGAATGTTTCAAGATGATGTATTTATTCAGTCAATAAAAAACACATTTTTTTATTTCATTCTTCAAGTGCCCATTATGCTTGTAGTAGCGTTGGTGTTAGCTTGTATTCTAAATAAAAAAGACTTACGGTTTAAAGGATTTTTCCGAACAATGATTTTTGTGCCGTGTACAACTTCATTGGTTGCGTATTCAATTATTTTTCGGTCTTTGTTTGCAAATAATGGATTAGTAAATTATGTTCTAGTGAATATTGGAATTTTGGATAAACCATATAATTTTTTGACACAACCATTTGCGGCAAAAATGGTTATCTTATTGGGTCTTTTGTGGAGATGGACAGGATATAATATGGTATTTTTCCTTTCTGGATTGCAAAACATTGAATATTCAGTATACGAAGCTGCAAAAATTGATGGAGCATCAGCAATACAGACATTTTTTAAGATTACTGTTCCATTATTAAAACCAACTATCTTGTTAACAGCAATAATGTCAACAAATGGAACATTACAGTTATTTGATGAATCAGTTAACTTGACCGATGGAGGTCCTGCGAATGCTTCAATCTCTATGTCACATTACATATATAATTTATGTTTTAAGTATGTGCCGAATTTTGGATATGCAGCAGCGATGTCCTTCTTCATATTACTGTTGGTTGCAGTATTAGCATTTATACAAATGAGGGTGGGTGATAAACGTGATTAAAAAAATGAAAAATATAGGAATGTATGCATTCTTGATTTTGGTTACTTTTATTTCAGTATTTCCTTTGTACTGGATGGTAAGTGCATCCACAAACAAAAGTGTGGATGTATCAAAAGGTGTATTATCGTTTGGCTCTCATTTGGGAGAAAACTTCAAAAATCTGCTGGCAAATCAAGATGTAGGGGCTGCATTGGTCAATTCATTTAAATATGCAATATTACTTACAATAGTTTCGATGGTGATATGTTCCTTGGCAGGATATGGATTTGAAATTTATCATGATAAAGCAAAAGATGCCGTGATGGATGTGATTCTTCTTGCAATGATGGTTCCATTTATTACGACATTGGTCCCATTGTTTCAGATGGTTGCAAAAATGAAAATGTTAAATAGTGCGTTGGGATTCATTTTACCAACGGTATCAACTCCATTTTTAATCATGATGTTTCGGCAGAGTGCAAGATCATTTCCTCTTGATATTATTGAAGCTGCCAGATTAGATGGACTTTCGGAAATTAGAATCTTCTTTCAGATGTTTATTCCTACAATGAAATCAACATATGCAGCGGCTATGACTATTACATTTATGAATGCTTGGAATAGTTATATGTGGCCGAAAGTAATCATGACAGAATCCAAGAGCATGACAATGCCAATGGTTGTAGCAAATCTGACAGAGGGATATGTAACAGACTATGGAATGCTTATGTTGGCAGTCTTAATATGTACATTGCCTACCGCCTTAGTATTCTTTATTTTACAGAAGAGTTTTGCAGAAGGTATTACTGGAGCTGTAAAATAATAAATGATATCTATAAAGAAAGGGATTAGAAATGGAATATAAAAAAATAAATATGCCAGGTCTTCTGCATGGTGGAGATTATAATCCTGAACAATGGTTAGATAGACCGGATATTCTTGAAGAGGATATCCGGTTAATGAAATTAGCGCATGTAAATAATGTTTCACTAGGAATATTTTCGTGGGCATTTTTAGAGCCAGAAGAAGGAAAATATCAGTTTGACTATTTAGAAGAAATTATTAACCGTTTATATGACAATGGCATCTATACAAATCTAGCTACACCAACAGGTGCAATGCCAAATTGGATGACTCAAAAATATCCTGAAGTAATGCAGACAGATGAAAACGGGATACAGAATTTACCAGGAAAAAGGCATAATTTTTGTTACACGTCTGCTGTTATGAGAGAAAAAACTAGAAAGTTGGATTTGAAATTATCAGAACGCTTTGGAAAACATCCAGGAGTAATTCTTTGGCATATATCAAACGAATACGGAGGAAATTTTAGGGATGCTTCTTGTCATTGCGAAGAATGTCAAAAAGCATTTCGGAAATGGTTGAAAAAAAAATACAAAACATTGGATGCATTGAATCATGCATGGTGGAGTGCGTTTTGGAGTCATACTTATACCGATTGGGAACAGATTCATTCACCTTCTCCGAGGGGAGAGGATGAATTACACGGTTTGAAATTGGACTGGAAAAGATTTGTGAGCGAACAGTTACAGGACTTTTGTAGAGAAGAGATTCGAGCTGTTAAAACATATTCGGATCTTCCAGTTACAACAAACATGATGATGTATTTTTCACCATTGAATTATGATAAATGGGCAGAGGAGTTGGATGTGATTTCTTGGGACTCTTATCCGAGTTGGCATACAAAAGAAGATGAAGTACCGATTGCTGTGTGGGCAGCCTTTATGCATAACCAGATGAGAGGATTTCAGAAGAAGCCATTTTTGATGATGGAATCAACACCATCACTTGTGAATTGGGATGAGGAAAATAATGTAAAAAGACCGGGGATGAATTACTTATCTTCAATGCAGGCAATTGCGTTAGGTTCGAATAGTGTTCTTTATTTTCAATGGAGAAAAAGCAGAGGATCGAGTGAAAAGTTTCATGGAGCGGTTGTTGGTCATGATGCGTCAGAAAAGAATAGAGTTTTTCAAGAAGTTGCTTGGATTGGCAAAGATCTAGAAAAGCTAAGCAGTCAAATACTAAGTACATGTAATAGGGCGAAGGTAGCTATTATTATGGATTGGGAAAATTGGTGGGCTCTTTCTGACGCACAAGCAATATCGAGAAAATTTGATTATACGGAAGAACTTTTAAAATATTATCGGGTTTTTTGGGAAAAAGGAATTGAAGTTGATATAATTTCCATGGATCGAGAGTTGTTAGATTATCAGCTTGTGGTTGCTCCGACCTTATACTTGCATAAAAAAGAGTATATTCATAAAGTAGAAGCATACGTGGAAGCAGGTGGAATATATGTAACAACTTATTGGAGTGGAGTAGTAAATGAAACAGATTTATGTTTTATTGGAGAGAGACCACATGAGAGATTGCTAGGATTATCAGTTGATGAGATTGATGTGGGGAATGAATATTTTCCAAATACTTTCTCCTATAAAGACGGTGTATATAAAGCCGGTGTGTTAAGAGAAGTTGTGACACTTCAAACTGCAAAGCCGTTGGGAACATACTTGCAAGATTACAATGTAAATACTCCAGCAATTACAGAAAATGCGTATGGCAAAGGAAAAGCTTACTATGTTGCTGTTCAACCAGATCTGGAATTTTTGAAAGAATTTTTGGGCGATGTAATTGAGGAAGCAAATGTGGAAGCAAATTTGACGGAAACATTACCTTATGGAGTTACTGTTTCAAAAAGAAGTGGAAAAGAACAGAAAGATGATGTATATTTTCTTCAGAATTTTAACAGACATCCTGTGAAGATGGTTTTGAATGAATGTTATACAAATTTGATTACTGATGAAATCCTTACAGGTTCAATAATACTGCAAACATATCAATGTATTGTGATGCAAAAGAAATAAGATTCCGTAATAGGGAGGAACTCACATTGAAATCAAAGGCAAAGACATTTATAATTGATATTTTACTTGATATTGTAGGTGGTTGTTTCATTGCGATTGGAGTCTATAATTTTGCAGTGGCATCTGGATTTCCGGTAGCAGGTATATCAGGTATTGCAATCGTGTTTTATTATTTTTGGAAAATTCCAATTGGTACAATGACGACAATTTTGAATATTCCAATTATTTTAATTTGTTACAAGTTGTTGGGAAAACAATTTTTTTTAAGATCAATAAAGACAATGTTAATTTCTAATATACTGATGGACTGGGTTGTTCCATTGTTTCCAATTTACCAAGGTGATATGATGTTATCTTGTATTTGTATGAGTGTATTCTCAGGAATCGGATATGCAATAATTTATATGAGAGATACCTCTACAGGTGGAGCAGATTTTGTTTTGATGGCAATACACAAGGCAAAGCCACATATTTCTATAGGAAAAATTATCATTGTTATGGATTTTATTATTGTAATTATTGGTGGAATTCTGATGCATGGAAACATTGATAAGATTATTTATGGATTAATTGGAACGTATATTCTATCATTTGTCGTAGATAAGCTAATGTATGGCATTGATGCTGGAAAACTTGCTTTGATTGTAACAGAAAAGGGACCACAAATTGCGGCAAAAATTGATGAGCTATCACAACGAGGGGCAACTTTGATTAAGGCAGAAGGAAGTTATACAGGACGTGAAAAAGAAGTATTAATGTGTGCATGTAACAATAAAGAAATGTATACGATTCAAGAAGCTGTAAAGAAAGTAGATTCATCAGCGTTTCTTGTTACAATGGAATCGAATGAAGTGCGTGGAAAAGGATTCAAGCCAATATAATATAAAAATTAAGAAGTTCTAGCATGGATCGGTATAAGATTGGATCCGGAACATTATCTTTGATTATGGAACGTTATCACGCGGGAGGAATTCCGATTGAAGAACTCCAGATGATGCCACCAAAAGAGGTGGAATTACTTTTTTATCCTCAGAAAAATATTAAAAAGAAGGATATTCCAGATTTCCAGTACTATTTATACAGGTCATAAGATGATATCTAAAAACAAGAAAACAAAGAAAGAACCAATATCATTAGGAAATGAAGAATAATACAACCAACCTTGTGCCCACTGGGCACGAAGTTGGCACAGTCACTACGGTGTCAGGAGAAATCCTGGCATCTTTTTTTCTGTCTTTTTACACTTCAAAAAATAATTTCAAAAAAGTTCTAAAATCATGTCCGATTTTGTGGCTCCCAATACAGACAGAGTACAAGGAAGGCAAATTGAAAATCCTCTGATTTCCAAAAATCACAAACGTAAAAGAGGTTCAGACAGTTCTTCCGATTGCACCTTGACAATTGAGGGAGCTGATACATCTTGAGGAACATGCTTACCGGAGATAATCCGGCTCGTGCAGGCGAAGACTCCTACGGGAAGAGCGAAGCAATAATGATATCACCGAAAGGTACAGGACCTCTGCTGAAACAGAGACTGATGTTGAAATCACAGATACGTTGTCAAAAGAAGTAAAAAGATATATTGATGAA
>NZ_JAJCNG010000037.1:0-13273 GCF_020561005.1 Mediterraneibacter sp. 210702-DFI.3.120
ACGCTGGAACAGAAAGTAAAAGTGAAACGGAAAAACTGCTCCGTCAGGCAATGGATGATTACGAAAGCAAGAAATTTGTCGCAAAGACAGATAATCTTACTGTAGGAGAACTTCTTGATATGTGGGCGGAAGAAGAACTGAAAGTCGGAACACTCAGCAATGGTACAGTGGAAAATTATCTTGGTGCAATCCGTTGTATCAAGAAACATCCGATTGCAGAACGCAAATTAAAAACCGTTACTGCTGAACATTTACAGGCATTTCTCGATCTGCTTACATTCGGTGGGGAATTTCCAGATGGAAAAGTGAGAAAAGGATACAGTAAAGATTACATCCATTCCTTTTCAGCAGTATTACAACAGGCTTTCCGGTTTGCAGTATTTCCAAAACAGTTGATTACTTTTAATCCTATGCAGTATATTAAGCTGAAAAAACAGGCAGAGGATGTGGATTTATTCTCAGATGATGAGGTAGAAGAAGGCATACAGCCTATTTCCCATGAAGATTATGAGAGACTGATAGAATACCTCAAAGTAAAGAATCCACCTGCAATCCTGCCAATCCAGATCGCATACTATGCGGGACTTCGTATCGGTGAAGTTTGCGGATTGACATGGCAGGACATCAATCTTGAAGAACAATGCCTGACCATTAAAAGAAGTATCCGCTATGATGGCACAAAACATAAAAACATCATCGGACCGACCAAGCGAAAGAAAGTAAGGATTGTTGATTTTGGCGATACTCTGACTGAAATACTGAAAACCGCCAGAAAAAAACAGCTTAAAAGCCGGATGCAGTATGGTGAACTTTACCACCGCAATTTCTACAAGGAAGCACAGGACAAAAACAGAGTGTATTATGAATATTATCATCTGGACGGAACCGAAGAAATCCCGGTAGATTACAAGGAAATCTCCTTTGTCTGCCTGAGACCGGACGGATGTCTGGAACTGCCAAGCACACTCAGCATTGCCTGCCGATCAGTTGCAAAAAGGCTGGACGGATTTGAGAATTTCCATTTCCACCAGTTGCGACACACCTACACAAGCAACCTCCTCTCAAACGGAGCTGCCCCAAAAGATGTGCAGGAACTGTTAGGGCACTCTGATGTCAGTACCACAATGAATGTCTACGCCCACTCTACAAGAAAGGCAAAGCGGAACTCCGCCAGACTTCTTGATAAAGTGGCAGGCAACGACTAAATAAAAAATTCCCTTATTTCCCTTGCTGATTCCGCATAAGGTCAAAAATAAGGGAAAATACATATCATTTCACTATTTAAGGGGCTGGAAAGCCCGTAAAATAAGGAAAGTTCAAGAAATCTCTCCACAAATTCCGATTTTACTTTGTAACTATGACTTTTCCTTCTGAATCCAGAAGAGGTGTAATACTGGCTCCAAATCCGGAGTTCCAACAAAGGTAATTAACCCCAGTCTTCTTATCTACATGGATTTGACGAATTCCTTCATCTTTAAGCCAACTTCCGTCTTTGAATGTAACTTCAAATCTTTCTTCTTTCTTTGCCATGTTTATTTCTCCTTTTTTCAAGCGTTAAATACCGATTTTCTTGATTCTGCAAACTTTATCGTCTTGTTCCATTCTTATCAAAATTCTTTTTTAATGCTATTTCTGTTGGGAGAATAGACCCAATTAAAGGAATAAGTTGAACACCACAAATAATTCCTCCCATACTCCCAACACAATCTTCACTTTTTCCAATTACTAAAAGCATGAATATTACTGTTATTGGCAACATAACCATTCCACAGACATACCAGACTTTACCGCAATATTTATGAGCAAATTCCCATGTGTCTTTATTCTTGCCATTCAAATCATATCACACTATCAGACATATTTCCATTTCGATTTACTCAGTCAAGTCACTTCGCTCAGCTACATTTCCTGTCGGCTTGCTTCTGTAACTAGTACAGCGTTTCACAAATAACTGTCTCATTCACGCAGAATGCGGATTCGAGTGTTCAGCTGAAAAAACGTAGGCGTAGCGGGCTACGTCGAGGCTTTTTCAACTGAGCAATCGGATTCGCAGGCAAGTGTATGAGGCAGTTATTTTGAAAACGCTGTACTAACATCCGGTTATTAAGAAGTCTCTTCAAACTTACTACACCAGTAACATGAAGTAGTAATATAAAAAGCTTTCGGATTTTTTCATTTGAACCGAAAGCTTTTTATTTCATCATCTTCTATTATATCTATCTTCTTGTCTAACCGGCACTCTGACCGGTACTGGTTCTGGCATCAGTCCCGGGATCAGACGATTCATAAAATCTTTGATCTTCTTCCCTGCTTTTGTATTGATCCATCTATAATATTGTTCTATTGTCATACTGTTCTACCTCCTATTCAGGTCTCCTATCATAAGTAAAGGATCTGCATTTCTGCTATATATACCTATGCCATATTATTCTTTTCTGACATGGCTGTATTTTATCAGATGATTTTCTTTTTGTCAGTGCATTTACCGCTTATTTTAGAATTGTTTATACTTCTTTTATGAAGTTTTGAACACATTTATCTTTGTCATCATTTGACATAAGAGCAATCTGATTTTATAGAATTTTCATTTCCCCACATTTGCCACATTCTCCCAGATATGTTATGATTGTAACTGTTCTATTGTGATTCGTTTTTGCATCGGTTATGATACTGATTAACACAGACAAGATATCTTTCAGAATAAGAACAAGAATATCAGAAATGGGGAGTTTATATGTTATCTACATCGAAAGAACCTGCCGCAAAGGAGAAGGACTCTGCTGTGAAAGAACTTTTCCAATGGCTGATCGCCATTTTAGCGGCTGTTGCTATTGCTTTATTTGTTGATAATTTTCTAATCGTCAATGCACAAATCCCTTCCGGTTCAATGGAAAACACCATCATGACCGGAGATCGTGTGGTTGGTAACCGGCTTTCTTATTTAACTAAGGATCCTGAGCGTTATGATGTAATCATTTTTAAGTATCCTGATGATGAAAGCCAGCTTTTTATCAAGCGTATCATCGGACTGCCTGGTGAAACCGTGGAGATCCGTGACGGTCACATCTACATTGATGGCTCTTCTGAACCACTCGAAGATGTAGAGACGAAAGAATACATGGTCGGAAATTATGGTCCTTATACCGTACCGGAAGGATGCTATTTTGTGATGGGAGATAATAGAAATGATTCGAAAGATTCCCGCTACTGGATTAATCCATATGTATCCAAAGATAAGATTCTTGGGAAAGCAGTCTTTCGTTACTGGCCAATTACAGAAATGAAAACGATTAAATAATTTTCAAGGGCAGATCTGACTCATACGAGTTAAATCTGCCCTTACTATTTACATCTTATAACAACCTTTTTCAGAAATCACAAAATCCATCCGCAGATCATGTTCCTCCACCGGAATTTCGTCTACAAGCAGTTTCTCCCTGCAAAGTGCTGCTTTCACGCAATGCGTCTTTTCCAGATATCTGTCGTAATATCCACCTCCGTGACCAAGGCGTCTTCCGCTTCTATCGCAGCTGATACATGGAATGAAAGCAAAATCAATTGCTTCCGGCTGAATCAATCTTTCCGGGTCTTCTTTTGGTTCAAGGATTCCATATGCACCCGGATACAGCTCTTGTAATGAGCGGATCTCGTATACGTTCATAATTCCTTTTCCCGTACACTTTGGCACTCCAAGATGCTTTCCTGATTGAAGAATATCTTGCAATATAGAAAATGTATCTATTTCTTTCTCTGTGCTCACATAACAGAACACACAGTCTGCGCTCTTGTATTCATTCAGTTCCAAAACACTTTCTGTAATCTTTCTGTCTGCTTCTTTTCTGTATTTTTCTGTTATAAAAGAAAGTTTTTCTTTTATTTTTCTTCTTAATTCTTTCTTTTGAATCATTTTCTCTTCTGTTTTTCTTTCCAATTCTTCCACTCTTTTCGCTTTTTTCCTCTTGTTTAACTATTTTCTTTCTCCTGTTCTTCTCCGACAGATTCAATCAGCAGGTGATCCAGATTTTGCAGGTCTGCTTTTCTGATTCCATATTTTCCCTCTTTATCTTTTTCTACATGAAGAACAATTTTATTTGGTTTTCCGTACTTCAGCCCTTTCTCTTCCGCCTGTCTTAAAACCTCATAATAGATCTGATAAATTTCTGTCTGCATCTGTGTTTCTTCTGGCATAGCCTGTCCGTTCATCACATCATTTGAAACTTTTGTGGCGTATTCCTGCGCCTTCTCCTGAAATTCAGCATAAGTATCCTTCAGCAATGTGATTGGTTTCACTGTAAGAACAACCTGATAAGTTCCATTTTCTTCCCTGGTTGCTTCTCCTACAGTATAAGATGTCTTCTTTGCAAGATCTGCAAACAGTTCTCTATATTCTTCTGTCATCTCATCTGTCATTACATGCTCCGGAAATTTTTCCATTGTATAAGCAAGATTATCTTCGAAAACCTGTTTTGCTTCTTTCTCGGAAATGCCGGTCTGTTTTATATAGGATTCTGTTTTCTGCTTATAAGATACATCTAAAAATGCCTGTACATATTCCTGCGGATCAAAACGGTTTATGTAACAATAGATCATTGTTGCTGTTGCTGCGACGATAATTGCAACCATTATAATTCCTACTATAAAATGCTTCTTTTCTTTTTTTCCTGACATCAACTTTACCTCTTTTCTAACTGTAATTTGAATAACTTATTTGTAACTGTTCAGAGCCAAGCAAAATTTCAAAACCAGGTATAAAATGCTTGCATTTTTAAAACTGTTTTTGAAATTTTATTTGGCGGATACGCCACACCGACGAAATGCGTAGCATTTTGGAGGTTGGCTCTGAACAGTTACACTTATTTTATTTCTGTCACAGTATAGCATGATATCAGTTCACATTTTGTAGAACGATGTCACCCGGTATATAGCGCTTTTCAGATAGATGGAACGATACCGCCTTGTATGCAGCGCTTTTCAGATAGATGAAACGATGTCGCCTGCATGCAGCACGTTTCAGATAGCAAGAAAGAGATACGCAACCGTATCTCTTTCTTCCTGCAGACTTGTTTCTTTTGTCTGCTTTCTCTTTCATTTACAGATCAAATCTGATCTTGATATATGCTTTAATCTCTTCCACGCATTTCTGGAATCCAAGCTTTCCACTGTTCAGGCACAAATCATAATTTCTTGCATCTGCCCACTCGTGTCCTGTATGGTAACGATAGAAATCACCGCGAAATTTATCCGTCTTCTCGATGTATTTTTTCATTTCTTTTTCTGTCATACTGTTACGCTCCATCGCACGATCAAGACAGAATTTCTCATCTGCATGAACAAACACACTGACAACATTTGGATTGTCTTTCAGAACATAATCTGCACATCTTCCAACGATTACACAGGATTCTTTCTCAGCCAGATCTTTGATGATCTTTGCCTGATAGTTAAAGATATTTTCTTCTGAAACGAAGTCTTTATCTTCCGGCGGAAGAAGTTCTCCGTCGTATGGACGACTGAGGATCTTGAACCAGCCGGCTCCCTTCATCTTCTCATCACTCATACCGAAGAGTCTCTCGTTAATTCCGCTTTCCTCGGATGCCATACGCAGGATTTCTCTGCTATAACAGTTGATTCCAAGCTCTTTTGCAAGCATAGCTCCGATTGTCTTACCACCGCTTCCATACTGTCTCGCCATTGTAATTACAATATTGCTGCTCACCTGAATCGCCTCCTATTCTCCTAAATACGCTTTCTTAACTGCTTCATCTTCCAGCAGGTCTTTTGCATTTCCTGACATTGTGATCTTACCAGTCTCAAGAACATAGGCGCGATCCGCGATAGAAAGAGCTTTCTTTGCATTCTGTTCTACAAGAAGTACTGTTGTTCCACTCTCACTTACTGCCTGGATAATATCAAAAATCTCATTTACAAAGATTGGAGAAAGTCCCATAGAAGGCTCATCCATCAGAATGATCTTCGGTTTAGACATCAGTGCACGTCCCATGGCAAGCATCTGCTGCTCTCCACCACTGAGTGTTCCGGCCATCTGATTTCTTCTCTCTTCCAGACGTGGGAATCTCTTATAAACATTTGCAAGACTCTCTTCGATCTCATTTTTATCTTTTCTTGTATAGGCGCCCATTTTCAGGTTTTCATAAACACTCAGTTCAGCGAAAACTCTTCGTCCTTCCGGAACGTGAGCCATTCCCATAGACACGATCTTATGCGCCGGGATCTTTGTGATATCAGTTCCTTCAAACATAACAGAACCTTTCTTTGGAGAAAGAAGTCCTGTAATTGTATGAAGTGTTGTTGTCTTTCCGGCTCCGTTTGCGCCGATCAGTGCAATAACCTCTCCCTGATTTACCTCAAAGGAAATGCCTTTGATTGCCTGGATCATTCCATAATATACTTCTAAGTCTTTGACTTCAAGCATTGCCATTGTTATCTTCCCCCTATTCTCCCAGATATGCCTTGATTACCTGAGGATCATTCAGTACATCTGTTGTCTTGCCCTGTGCAAGTACTTCACCGAAGTTGAGTACTGTCAGCTCCTCGCAGATACCACTTACCAGTTTCATATCATGTTCGATCAGAAGGATCGTCATATGGAACTCATCTCTTACGAAACGGATCATATCCATCAGTTCTCCTGTCTCGTTCGGGTTCATTCCTGCTGCCGGCTCATCCAGAAGAAGAAGCTTTGGATCCGTCGCAAGTGCTCTGGCGATCTCCAGTTTTCTCTGCTGTCCGTAAGGAAGGTTTGCAGCCTTATATGACGCAAACTTCTCAAGATCGAATACCTTCAGAAGCTCCATCGCCTTTTCATTCATCTCTTTTTCTACCTTACGATAATTCGGAAGTCTTAAGATTCCTTCGATTGTAGAGTAATGATGATGGTTATGAAGTCCTACTTTAACATTATCAAGAACAGTCAGTTCTTTGAAAAGACGGATGTTCTGGAATGTTCTTGCAATTCCGGCCTTACTGATCTCAATATTTTTCTTTCCTGTAAGATCCTTTCCGTCCAAAAGAACCTTTCCGGAATCCGGTTTATATACTCCTGTCAGAAGGTTGAATACGGTTGTCTTACCGGCACCATTCGGTCCAATCAATCCGTAAAGTTCTTCTTTCTGTATCTTGAGGTCAAAGTCATTTACCGCACGGAGACCTCCGAAAGAAATTCCAAGATTTTTTACATCTAATAATGTACTCATTCTTACTTAAGCCTCCTTTTTCTTTCCAAAATGAAGATACTTCTCTCTCCACTCGATTGCCTTTGGTGCCCAGTTAAAGAGCATCATGATGATCAGAACGATCGCATAAATCAACATACGGTAATCAGACAGTCCACGGAGAAGCTCCGGAAGGAGTGTCAGGATAACTGCTGCAATAATAGATCCACGGATATTTCCGATTCCACCAAGTACTACAAAGACAAGAATCGTGATGGACATATTGTATCCAAAGTTGTTTGTATTTGCTGTCAGTGTTGACAGGTTGTGTGCATACAGAACACCTGCTGCACCGGCCATAGCCGCTGAAATTGTAAATGCCATCAGTTTATATTTTGTAACATTGATTCCGATAGACTCAGCTGCGATTACATTATCACGGATCGCCATGATCGCACGTCCGTCTCTGGAATTGATCAGGTTGAGTACGATAAATAATGTCACCATGATCAGGATAAATCCGATCAGGAATGTTGAATCCTTCGGAGTTCCTGTGATTCCCTGAGGACCGTTCAGGATAACTGTTCCGTCCGGATCCATGTCAAGTGCCATAACGTCCTTTGTCGCGAAATGAAATCCTTTGGAATCCTTTCCAATATAAAGAACATTTACAAGGTTTTTGATAATCTCACCAAATGCAAGTGTAACGATTGCAAGGTAATCACCTTTCAGACGAAGTACCGGGATTCCGATGATAACACCGAAGATTGCAGCCACTACAACACCGATCAGCAAAGCAAGCAAAAATCTTACAATCGAATTCTCGATCACATCTCTCATACATTTTGAGAAAAATGCGCTGGAAAATGCTCCCACACACATAAATCCGGCATGTCCAAGGCTAAGTTCTCCGAGAATACCTACTACAAGGTTCAGAGAAACAGCCAGGATAATATATGTACAAAGCGGAACAAGAAGTCCTGTCAGAAGACTGGAAATACTTCCTGTACTACTCAAAGTCTGCATCACTACGAAAGCTACAATCACGATCGCATAAGTGATGAGATTACTTTTCTTTGTTTTATTCATATTCTTCAACATAATTCCATCCACCTACACTTTCTCCTGAATCTTCTTGCCCAGAAGTCCTGTAGGCTTCACAAGCAACACAACAATCAGAACTGCGAACACGATCGCATCTGCAAGCTGGGAAGAAATGTATGCCTTACTGAGTATCTCGATGATTCCCAAAAGAATTCCTCCGATAAATGCACCCGGAATAGAACCGATTCCTCCAAATACAGCTGCAACGAACGCTTTGATACCAGGCATCGCACCGGTATATGGTGTCAGGCTCGGGTAAGTAGAACACAAAAGCACACCGGCTACTGCTGCCAATCCGGAACCAATTGCAAATGTAAGAGCAATTGTTGCGTTTACATTGATACCCATTAATTGCGCTGCGCCTCTATCCTCTGATACTGCACGCATCGCCTGTCCTGGTTTTGTCTTATGAACAAATGTGATCAATGCGATCATAATAACGACACAAACTACGATCGTAACAATTGTCTCTCCTGAAATATTCAGCTTACCATCTGCAAGTGAAAGTCCACTCCACTTAATTACAGATGGGAAAGTCTGTGCATTCGCACCGAAGATCAGAAGTGCTACATTCTGAAGCAGATAGCTGACACCGATTGCTGTGATCAGTACAGCAAGTGAAGATGCTGCATTACGAAGTGGTTTGTAAGCCACACGCTCCATCAGAACACCAAGTACTGTACAGGCAATGATTGAAATCAGGATTGCCACCCAGGTAGGAAGTCCTGCCTGCTTCATCGTGATCAAAGCTACATATGCACCGATCATGATCACATCACCATGTGCAAAGTTCAACATCTTGGCGATTCCATATACCATTGTGTATCCAAGCGCGATCAACGCATAGACACTGCCAAGACTTAGTCCATTTACTAAATATGAAATAAAGCTCATATCCGTCCCTCTCATCCTTTTTATATTTTTGTAAGGTACTACTTTAACCTTTTAAATTGAATTGATTATAACATAATTATTTTCTTGTATCAATACAAAAAACAGAATCCGCTCTGTTTTTTTATTAAAACAGGCTTTTATGAAGTAATCCAAGTACTGTTGTCAGATCTTCAATCCCCATCTGTCCCGGTGCAGATACTTTCCCAACTGCTCCAAATGTCAGTGCAGAACCAAAGACTTCTCCACAGAGACGGCTGATCACACCTGTTCCTGACATAGACATTGTAATGATCGGACGATCTGCATACTCGCTTGCCATCTCTTCTGTCGCTGCAAGAAGTGTAAGAACATCTTTCTTATTCTGTGGCATCACAGCGATCTTCGGAATATCTGCTCCAAGATCCTGCATTTTTCTTAAACGGGATACGATTTCCTCTTTTGCCGGAGTCTTGTGGAAGTCATGGTTCGAAGCGATCACTTTTACACCATTTGCATGTGCTGTCTCAACAACAGCCTTCACAGCCTCATCTCCTGTAAATGCCTCTACGTCTACAAGGTCAATAAGTCCTGTCTTTGCTGCATTCTGATTCAGTTCAACATAAGCCCCTGTCTCGATTGCTTTTTCTCCACCTTCTTTGGATGTGCGGAATGTGAAAAGGATCGGCATCTCCCCAATCACCTCACGAAGTGCCTGCATTGTCGCCTCTGTCTTTGCAAAATCAAAGATATCTTCATACCAGTCAACACGCCACTCAACAACATCAGCCTTTGTTGACTTGATATTCTTGGCTGCTACAAGAATCTCTTCTCTTGTTACGCCAACAATAGGCACACAGATTTTCGGGATTCCAGCGCCAATTTCAATATTTCTTACTTTTACTGTATTCATGATTTTTTCCTTTCTTAAGCTTCTTCCGAATTCTTCAGAAACACACCATATCTTACATTTATAAAAAGTATAATATAAATAATAGCACAAAGATAGAACAGCATGCTATAGAAAATTCACAAGCTTGAAACTATGGCCACACCAACGGAAAAACATCTTGTAAATCAAATGACTAACACTGCTCCAAAAAGAAGTCCCCCGGCAGAAACGATGTCTGTCGGGGGGATTTCTCCTATTCTTTTAATGTATCTACAAAGAGCGTTGCTACTCTCTGTATTTATTTTTCTAAACGAATCTGATATATCAATTATTCAGCAGCATCTTCTGCCTGAAGTACCTGATACTCTCCACTCTTAACAACAACTACTGTAGGATCTTTTGTAGGCTCTCCATCCTCTGACCATGTGATGCTCTTTCCTGTAAGTCCATCATATGTGATCTCTGTCATACCTTTTTTAAGTGCGTCACAGATATCTGATACGCTCTTATCCGGTGTAACGTCTTCTTTCTCAGCTGCTGCTTTGATTACGTATACACAGTCATAAGCATCTGCTGCGAACTGAATTGGTGTGTCTCCGAATGCTTCTTTGTAATCAGCAACGAATTTCTGTGTTGCTTCGTCTGTAGCATTTGCTGTAAATGGTGTAAGGAACATTAAGTCTTCTGCAAGACTTGCGTCAAATCCATCAAGATCAAGGATACCGTCCATACCGTCACATCCGAACCACTTCGGTGTAAATCCTGCTTTGTTTGCCTGAGCAAGAATCAGAGAAGCTTCCTGATAGTAAATTGGAAGGAATACAAGTTCAGCACCTGCATCTTTTGCTTTCTGGATCTGTACAGAGAAGTCTGTCTTGTTATCTGCTGTAAATGCTTCTGCTGCTACAACATCAAGTCCTTTTGCCTTTGCCTCTGTCGCAAATGTCTGATAAATTCCTGATGAATATGTGTCAGAGCTGTTATAAATGATTGCTACTTTTGTTGCAAGCTTGTTCTCTGCAATGTAATCTGCTGATGCGCTACCCTGGTTAGGATCTGAGAAACACATACGGAATGCATTGTCATACTGGATACTGTCTACTGCTGTAGCAGATGGTGTCAGCTGGAACATGTTATCTGAATGAGTCTCCTCAACAACTGCTGTACAAGGTGTAGAAGTTGTTGTTCCGATCAGTGCCTGCATTCCCCAGTCTTTCAGAGTATTGTAAGCGTTCACAGATTTCTCTGAATCAGCCTGATCATCTTCAAACTTGTATTCAATCTGCTTTCCGTTAATTCCGCCTGCTGCGTTGATCTCATCTACTGCAAGCTGAATACCATTCTTTACAGCTGTTCCGTAGATTGCTGCATCTCCTGTTGTAGGTCCGATACCACCAATTTTAAATGTATCAGAGTTGGATGATCCTCCACTCTTTCCACTATCTCCCGAACTTCCACATGCTGCTAATGAAAATACCATAGCTGATGCAAGCATAACACTTGCTGCTTTTTTCCACATCTTCATAATAATCTCCTCCTAGAAATTAAAATAATAAACTTTATGTGTCATATATTAGCTCGTAGAAGTATGATTTGTCAAGCAGAAATAGAGTGCAATCTGTTTTTTATCTATATTCGTTAAATATGGTCAAGTGATGTTAAAATAGATCAAGTTAGTTGTTATATCTATTAATCTGATATCTTAATACATTTCGTTCTATGGAATCAGGTTCTGTTTCTAACCATGATAATGCAGACTTAACATCAACCGAAAAACCACTTCCCAAATATTTAACCATCTTTTCATGAGAGCCACAAAATGGACGTGCTATAACTCTTTTTACATTTTCTTCTATAGAAAAATTCCAATTTACACTTTGGTTTGCTGTCAACAAAGATACTCCGTTATCAAAAATTGGTGCCGGATAAAAATCATTTCCACACATAATCAAAGCCAGATTATTTAAATGCCTGTCCTCATTTAAGCAAATCATATCCAATGTCAACACTTTACTCAAATAAGCATGGATGTTTAATCCACAGCTTTGATCAATAAACCGGATAACATATTCTATTCTTTCTTCCATTGTATTCATGTTAGCTATGACTTTCGAAAGATCTTTTCCAACTTCATTATAATATAGCTTATAAAACGTGACTAATTCTTCCTCTTCATCTAAAAAATTTTTACTCCTACATCCTGATTTTCCATTAATTGTTCCTTCTTCATAACTTATAAATTCATTTTCTTGAAGTGTAGTAAACTGCATAAACTTTGAAACAAGATATTCAGCACGTCCTTCATTTCCTCTATTATCTTTTTTATACCAATAGCCGTCTTTTTTATACTTAACCTGGGTTCCTTCACTTGTTCCTTCTTGAATAACAATATAATCATTTCCTATATTTTCACTAAACATATCTTCACCTTACCAATACATCTTTGCTTGTGATATTTTCTCCCGGAAAGCGAAACCATATAAAATCATTATGACTGACACCATGTGTCTTTCGTACTATTTCATATGGATTATACTCTTTAAGTCCCAGATGTTTTAAGATTTCATCAATATCAGGCCTGCCTTTTTCAAAGCATCTTAATTCTAAGATCTTGCCTAACTGATAACGAGTCATCTTCTTCTCTGCAAATAGTTGTCGCCCTGGATTGTCTGAAAAGCGTGATACAATAACATTTTTCTTTTTCACATATACTCTGGCCGTAATTTCATCTTTCCAGTATACTTCAAAAGTAAATTCATCCATGAAATTTTCTTTTTTAGTCCTCTTCTCATAGCACGCTATCATCTTACTTGCAGTCATAATATCCCATTCTAAGTCTTGTATCTCATTTGACAAATGCTCAATTCTTAACTGAATATTTTCTATATCTGCTATCTTTCCCGGAATAACTGGAGACAGATATCTGCTTTTGACCTTTCCATCTTTACGTTGTTGTGCATAATAATATAATTCGCCATGAATTTTCTTTATTGTAATATTTTGCTTTTCCGTAGAAATTTCTTGTAATTCTTTTTTCTTAATATCCAACTCCTTTTTATAAAGTGCTTCTTGATATTTTAACATTCTATAAGTTTGTTGTATCTCCATAGTTCATCACCCATTATTATTGTAACCTATATTTTTATTTTTTTCAATGTGTGTAGGTTACTTAATTTTGTAAAGAAAAAAACAGCGCTTTCGCACTGCTTCTCATTCCTGTCTATATTCCATGTAC